>CAIXDG010000061.1 GCA_903918115.1 uncultured beta proteobacterium | reverse complement strand
TGGATCAAAAAGATCAGCGTCCCCACAAGTTTGTTTGGCCCCTTCAAGCCATGCCGCTTGCTCGGGCTATGAGTCTGAGCTATGCCTTATTAATCATTTATGTCAGCCTGAATCCCTTTGATTTTGATTTTCATAACGGGATTTCAGCCTCGGCCTGGTTAGATGCCCCTTTACCCCGTTTTATTACGCTATTTGATGTTTCGGTCAACATCCTGGCCTACATCCCATTTGGATTTTTATTGGTTTTCGCAGCCTATCCACGTTGGCGGAATTTTGTAGCCCTGAGCCTAGCTATTGGACTTAGTGCTTTATTGGCCTTTAGTGTGGAAACCTTGCAATCTTGGTTGCCTACCCGCATTCCCAGTTCGATGGACTGGTGGGCCAATGTATTTGGAGGCCTTTTGGGCGGATTGCTGGCTATTCCGCGAGGCCCTCAATGGTTATCAGGTAGTGCTATTCGCCGCCGCTTTGATCAGTGGTTTGGCTTGAATTGGGCTGCATGCACGCTTTTCTTATTATTTCCCTGGTCGCAAATCTATCCTCAAAGTTCTTGGCTTGGCACGGGGGTATGGGGCCATGCCATTTTTGGTTCAATTGATTGGGGAACTCTGGTTATTAATCATGTGGTGCAAGAGACATTCATTACTGCGCTTTGCTGGCTTGGTGTCGCTTTACTGCTTTCATTGGGCTTAAGGGTAAAGGCGCCACAATGGCAGATCTTAAATGGGCTGCTCTGTTTAACCGTAGTGATGAAGACTTTCTTTACTGCGCTCCAGTTTGGCGGGGAGTTTAGTTTGATATGGCTTACCGCCGGAGCATTATGGGGGATGGTGCTGGCCAGTATTGCATTGCGTTGGGCCTTGAGGTTGCAGCCCAAATCCAAGTTTTGGCTGGCACTATTGTGTTTGATGGTTGCTACTATTGCGATCAATGTGCTGCCCGATAACCCTTATTTCATTTTGAATTTACGCCATTGGCATCAAGGCCGCTTATTACACTTTAACGAGTTGATGCAATGGGTTTCAGTGGTATGGTTGCCTATTGCATTGATTTGGATGATCCAGAACAATGTCGCCAAAATTAAACCAAAGCATTGATGGATATAATTTTTTTATGAGCTTTTCATACCACTTATTTTTTTGATTAAATCAGCGTAGTAATGGCGAAGATTGCTGTGATCGCCATAACGCGTTTGCATTATTTGAATACGCAAAAAAAAGAGTTAAAGAGCTTGGTCTTGCTGGGCCCGGCAAAATTCGCGTTAACAAGGCAGGGTGTTTAGATCGCTGTGCAGATGGTCCGGTAATGGTGATTTATCCTGAGGGTATTTGGTATACCTTCGTAGATCAAGAGGATGTAGAAGAAATTATTCAATCTCATTTAATTGAAGGACGTCCAGTAGAGCGTCTGCAGTTGGCATAGTGTTTTATTGTTGAAAGTTTTCTCATGAATAGCCGTACCAAAGTAATTCAAATTGATGGCATTGTTGGTTTAATGGAAATGTCCATTGACCTTCCTGATGAATTAAAAAATAATCCTTCATTTGCGATACGTGGCTTGGCTTTAGTTGCGCATCCGCACCCGCTCATGGGCGGCACAATGGATAACAAAGTTGCGCAGACTATGGCCCGCGCTTTTAATCAGCTTGGTTATGTGAGCGTGCGCCCTAATTTTCGTGGCGTGGGCGGGACAGCAGGCGTGCATGATGATGGCGTTGGTGAACTAGAAGATTTATTGCATGTAACGGATTGGATGCGTACCCCATCTAGCTGGGCTCAATTTGAGGCAACCCTAAATCAATCTTGGGTTTCTGGTTCTAACACCTTGCCGCTTGTGGTCTCGGGCTTCTCCTTCGGTAGTTTTGTCGGGAGTCATCTAGTTCAAAGGCTTTCCGACTTAGGGCGACCAGCTGAACGCTTAGTAATGGTTGGAAGTGCCGCTGGTAAATGGACCTTGGCACCGGTGCCCGTAGATACTATTCTCATTCATGGAGAAGTAGATGAGACGATCCCTTTGATCGATGTACTCGATTGGGCGCGCCCACAAGAATTAACTGTGCAAGTAGTTCCAGGCGCGGATCACTTTTTCCATCGCCGCTTACATTGCATTCGCAACATCATTACTGGTGCATGGCTTGGTATGCCGGATCATCGCAAACAATAAGAGGCTCTAAAAAATTATGGCTGAAGAAAAATCACTGATTGAATATCCATCTCAATTTCC
>CAIXDG010000060.1 GCA_903918115.1 uncultured beta proteobacterium | reverse complement strand
GGTGTTATTTAAGCAGTTGGTGGCTGAGGATGCAGCGCAGTTTAGTCATCAGCACCCTGAATTTGTAGTCAATCCAGTCGCGCAGATGGGCTCGGCGCTGGTAGCGATTAAAACGGATCCGATGTTTAGGTTACATTACGACGATTTCTTGAAAGATCTTGTCTACGGGGAGCCTGTGGCTTTTGAAACGGCGCTTGCCGCATTTGAGGATGCTGCTGTTGCGCTAGGGGCTGTCGCATCATGATCAATTTAAGTTGGGCTAGCAGCCCTAGGTTCGGGCAATAGCGGGCCTAAGTCTTTTGAAAAACAATCAATATTATCAAGTTTATGAGTTATATTAAGTTCGAAAATTCAATGACTTACAGCAGTATACAATCAAGATTTTATATTGAAATTAATCAACTTTATTCAAGCTTTGTATATTTTATCTACCGTGATTTTCTTTAAGAGAATGCGACAATTGTTAATTAATCATGAATAAGACGCCCCATCAAATCGTGCCGGTAATTCTGTGTGGTGGCTCTGGCACTCGGCTGTGGCCACTGTCTCGGGCGGGGTTTCCGAAACAGTTTTTAGTCTTGTCGGGTACAACGAGTTTATTTCAGCAGGCCATCGAACGGGTGAATGGCTTGGCGGCATCGGATATCAGTGTCAGTGATACCTTGATCGTGACGGGGGAAGAGCATCGCTTCCTGGCCTTGGATCAGTTGCGTGAGATGCCTGAGATTGCTGCGACCTTGTTGCTGGAACCCGTCGGTCGTAATACGGCACCGGCTTTAACGTTTGCTGCCTTGCAGGCAATTAAAGATGGTGAGGACCCGATATTAGTCGTGACGCCCGCCGATCAGACCGTTAAAAATACTGCAGCCTTTACCGATGCGCTACAACGTAGTGTGCGTGCAGCGGCTAATGGATCGATTGTGATTCTAGGCATTGCGCCCGATCAGCCTGAGACCGGCTACGGGTACATCAAGCAGCAGGCCGACGTGGGAATCTATGGCGAACATAGCGTCGCGCAGTTTGCCGAGAAGCCGGATCTAGCCACAGCAATCGGTTATTTAGCATCCGGTGGCTACTACTGGAATGGTGGTATGTTTGTGGTGCGGGCTTCCGTTTGGCTAGCGGCATTAGCGCAATTTAGACCGGATATCTTGCAGGCGACAGGGCAGTCTTGTGCCGAAGTATCTGCTGATCTGCCGTTTGTTCGTCCAGATAAGGCCCTTTTTAGTGCCATTCCGAGTGAGTCGATTGATTACGCCGTTATGGAGCATTGCCCAGGTTCGAATGTTGATATTAAGATGATTGCGCTGGATGCTGGCTGGAATGACTTAGGCTCATGGGACGCGGTGTGGCAGGTGGGTGATTCGGATGGTAATGGCAATGTCACCAGTGGCGATACCATCCTTGCGGATACTAAGAACACCTTTGTTCATTCAAGCTCTCGTCTAGTTAGCACCGTCGGTGTGGATAATTTAGTCATCATCGAGACGGCAGATGCTATCCTGATTGCAGATAAGAGTCAGTCTCAGCATGTTAAGAAAATCGTCAACCAATTGGTTCAAGATAATAGACAAGAGGATACCCTGCACCGTAAGGTTCACCGTCCTTGGGGTTGGTACGACAGTATCGATGAGGGCACTCGTTTTAAGGTGAAGCGAATCCAAGTCAAACCAGGCGCGAGTTTAAGCCTGCAAAAGCATGCACACCGGGCTGAGCACTGGGTGGTAATTAAGGGTACAGCAGAGATTACCAATGGTGAACAAGTGCTGACCTTATCAGAAAACCAATCAACCTATATTCCACCGGGCACCCTACACCGTTTATCCAACCCAGGGGATATTCCATTGGAGATCATTGAAGTACAATCTGGTAGCTATGTCGGTGAGGATGACATCGAGCGCTTTGAAGATGTCTATGGAAGGGTTTTATGAGTAATAAACAACCGAAAATTTATGTGGCCGGTCATCGTGGTATGGTGGGTTCTGCCATCGTTCGTGAACTTGAAAAGCAGGGTCAGACAAATATTGTGGTGCGCACGCATGCTGAGCTGGATTTAACTGACCAGCAAGCGGTTAGTACCTTCTTTGAGCTCGAAAAGCCTGACCAAGTCTATTTGGCTGCCGCTAAGGTCGGGGGTATACATGCCAACAATACTTATCCAGCTGAATTTATTTACGACAACCTGATGGTGCAGGCAAACGTCATTCATGAGGCCTATAAAGTTGGTGTTCAGAAACTATTATTTCTAGGGTCAAGTTGTATTTATCCAAAAGCGGTAAGACAGCCCATGC
>CAIXDG010000059.1 GCA_903918115.1 uncultured beta proteobacterium | reverse complement strand
TCAATCGCTTGCCCAGGAGCAATATTAAATGGGTTGGAACTCATTAAATTAGAAGCACTAGGCTGGGTTGGTACGCCTAAACTTTGTTTCACCACCATATCGGGTGGAATTTGCAAGCCCGTTAAATCTGCCGCTGTTAGTGGCTTAGGAATCACTGAGCGAGGTTTTGCGCTAGTTTCGGGTTGGCCTTGAATGGTGACAGTTGGAGTGGCTGTCTGCCCACCCGTTTGCGCAAGGGCTGGCGTAATTACCAACAAGCCCATTAGACTTAGCATGGCAGTCGAGTGAAAACACCTTAGCGGTAATCTCAGACGCAAATTCAAGGGGCAGGTAAACCAACTCATTTCAATCCAGGGCTTCTCAATATGACCTGAAGTTTAAGGCCAAATGCCAAAAAGGGCCTTGAATCGCCAATTCTGCAGGAATTTACGGGATAAGGCTTTAATATGCGGGCTATGGATCTCATTTTCTTAATTAAAGCAGTCATTTTGGGGGTTGTTGAGGGGCTGACCGAGTTTTTGCCCATTTCTAGCACTGGCCACCTGATTTTAGTAGGCGATTTACTGCATTTTAATGATGGCCATGGTAAGGCTTTTGAAATCATCATTCAATTTGGCGCAATTTTGGCAGTTTGTTGGGAGTATCGGCAAAAATTAGGGCAAGTTGTCATGTCCTTAGGAAGTCGAGCAAGCTCAAGACGTTTTATCCTCAATTTAGTCATTGCCACGATTCCTGCGGCGGTACTCGGAATTCTTTTTGGAAAATATATCAAAAGTTATTTATTCGCGCCAATTCCCGTTGCACTGGCTTTCATTGGCGGTGCGCTCGTTATATTTTGGGTAGAAAAACGTCAAGTTCAATATGGCGCGCAGCAGAAATTAAATCGCCCCATTCATTCTGTCGACGACCTATCGGCTTTTGATGCCTTGAAGGTGGGCATGGTGCAATGCGCTGCTTTAATTCCCGGCACCTCACGTTCGGGCGCGACCATCATCGGTGGCATGCTCTTAGGTTTGCCGCGAACAGTGGCTACCGAATTTTCTTTTTTCCTGGCCATACCCGTCATTGGTGGTGCTACCATCTATGAATTACTTAAGCTCTCTAAGGCGCCCGCCACGGTTCTATTAGTGAGCCCAACTGACTTTACATTGGCTTTAATTTTGGGATTTGTGGCCGCCTTTATTTCTGCATTTATTTGTGTGCGGTGGTTAATTCATTATGTCGCAAGCCACACTTTTATTCCCTTTGCTTGGTATCGGATTATTTTTGGTGCTTTTATTTTAATTACCAGTTATACCGGCTTCATTGCCTGGACCCAGTAGAAAAAATCGAGAGCTCAAAATGGACTTGTCAGTTAGTAACGTTACCGCAAATATTCAACTTGCTTTGGCGCCCGTTTTCTTGCTCACTGCAATTGCCACTTTACTGTCAGCAATTACGGCCCGCTTAGCGCGTAATGTTGATCGGATGCGCTTTGTACAAAATGAAATTTATGGCGGCTCGAGCATTTCAGTAGACTTGCGCAACCATTATTTGGCTGAGCTCAAAGAGTTTAAGATGCGCGGGCGCTTGTGTACCGCGGGCATCTTTTTTGATGTGTTGAGTGGGTTTTTTATTTCTTGCACAATATTAGAGCTCTTTTTTGTACAGTCGGGTGCGGCAGAATCGGTCCGTTCAGGCTTTGCGGTTGGTACATTCGTGCTGGGTATTATGGCTTTTATGGCAGCCATGGTCATGATTCTCATTGAGGTCATCGTAGCCTATCGCTCAGCTAGCTGGGATGTGCCGCAAGATAGGGTTTAGCGCGAGGGGCTAAAATAGCTTAACTCATTTTTTAGTGGCAGATCACCTTTAGGCTCAACTCATTTAGGCGCATTTATGGCAAGCAATGCAAGCAGTCAGCTAGGCAATAAAAAAATACTGATCACGGGTGGTGCCGGATTTTTGGGTTCTCATCTAACCGAGCGTTTATTAGAGCGTGGCGATGAAGTACTAGTGGTTGATAATTTCTTTACTGGCAGCAAACAAAACTTAGCGCATTTATTGGGCAACCCCCACTTAGAAGTCATGCGCCACGACGTTACCTTTCCGCTATATGTAGAAGTAAATCAAATTTATAATTTAGCGTGTCCAGCATCGCCAGTGCACTATCAACACGATCCCGTACAAACGACTAAAACCAGTGTGCATGGCGCAATCAATATGCTCGGTTTAGCCAAGCGCACCCGCGCACGTATTTTGCAAGCCTCTACCAGCGAAGTGTATGGCGATCCCGAAGTGCATCCCCAACCTGAGGCCTATTGGGGCAAAGTCAATCCTATTGGTATTCGTAGTTGCTATGACGAAGGCAAGCGTTGCG
>CAIXDG010000058.1 GCA_903918115.1 uncultured beta proteobacterium | reverse complement strand
CACGCTTCACTATTTCCATTTCATCAATAATTTCCATTGCCCGAATTTTAGGCGCGCCCGATAAAGTACCGGCAGGAAAAGTGGCACGGAGTACGTCCATATTACTCATCCCCTCTTTTAATGCGCCCTCAACCGAGCTAACAATATGCTGTACATGAGAATATTTTTCAATCACCATGGAGTCAGTAACCTTAACTGTTCCAGTTTGCGCAATGCGACCGACGTCATTACGCGCTAAATCGATCAGCATGACATGCTCGGCAATTTCTTTGGGATCGGCTAAAAGCTCACGTGCTAGCCGTTCGTCTTCATCGGGAGTCGCACCGCGCGGGCGCGTCCCAGCTAAAGGCCGAATGGTGACTATTTTTTGGGTGTCACGCGGCTCTTGTCGAACCAGTATTTCGGGAGATGAGCCGACCACCTGAAAGTCGCCAAAATCATAAAAATACATATAAGGGGAGGGATTTAATGAGCGAAGTGCACGGTAGAGTTCAAGCGGTGAATTTGTATAGGGTTTCGAAATGCGTTGTCCGATCACCACCTGCATACAGTCGCCTGCCAAGATGTACTCTTTCGTTTTGCTAATTGCAGCTTCAAAATCGGCTTGTTTAAATTTGCGAATTAATTCGGTTTTCTTGCTCGGTTCTGATGGCTGCAAATTGATGGGTTGATCGAGAAGAGCGCGTAATTCATGTAAGCGATTTTCGGCCTGAGCCAGGGCATCAGTTTGGGCTGGATCCGCATAAACAATGAGATAAATTCGGCCAAGTACATTATCGATGACGGCTAATTCTTCGGTAAGTAATAATTGAATATCAGGTAAAGCCAATTCATCAGGCAAATGGTGTTGTGCTAAACGGGGTTCAATATAGCGGACCGTATCGTAAGCAAAATAACCCGCTAAGCCGCCACAGAATCGGGGTAGACCTGGCTTTAAGGCAACCTTAAAGCGCTTGAAATAGGCATCGATAAAATCTAAGGGGTTGTCGTCATTCGTTTCCACCACGACGTCATTAGTAATAATTTGGGTGAGCGGTTTTTGCGGAGTGCCTACTGTTTTAAGCAAGGTTTTTGCGGGCAAGCCGATGAAAGAGAAGCGCCCAAAGCGTTCGCCTCCAATGACAGACTCTAAGAGGTAAGAATTTTTTTGCCCACAGGCTTGTGTCAGTTTGAGATAGAGAGATACTGGCGTTTCTAAATCGGCAAGCACTTCTTGAATGACTGGAATACGATTAAAACCTGCTTGCGCTAGGGCCAAAAATTCTGCTTTTTGCATTAGGTCTGACCCAGCGCTTGCGCGCATTCGCTCCGCATGGTCGTAATAATCTCGGCGTAGTTTGCTTGCCCAAAAATAGCCGAACCAGCAACAAATGTATTTGCGCCTGCAGCGGCAATTGCCCCGATGTTATCGACTTTAATGCCACCATCCACCTCGAGTCGAATCTCTTGGCCAGTTTGAGTGCAGTGAATATCTAGTAGTTGCCGCACCTGCTTAATTTTTTCCAGCGTACTGGGCATAAATGCCTGACCGCCAAAACCGGGATTAACCGACATCAGCAACACCAAGTCAACTAGCTCTAGGTATGACGTGAGCACCTCAATGGGGGTTGCGGGATTCAGTACTAAGCCAGCTTGACACCCATTGTCTCGAATCAATTGCAGCGTTTTTGCCACATCCTTACTAGCTTCAGGATGAAAGCTAATCAGATTCGCTCCCGCTTTGGCAAAGTCAGGAATAATGCGCTCAACTGGTTCGATCATGAGGTGCACATCAATCATGGCAGGGCGCCCATCTTTGAGGACGTGAGGACGAATAGCCTCACAAACTAAAGGGCCAATAGTTAAATTAGGCACAAAGTGGTTGTCCATCACGTCAAAGTGAATCCAATCGGCGCCAGCCTTTAAAACCGCCTGAACCTCAGCGCCGAGACAGGCAAAATCAGCCGATAAAATTGACGGCGCAATGACAAGGGGGGTATTTTGACTAGCCATCCCTAGATTCTAGCTTGCAGTTGGCCCAAGGATAGAGCAGAATTCGTGCATGAAGTCACATGAAATCAGTATTACGGTGCGAACCCAGTATTTGCCAGAACAGTCCGACCCAGATAATCGGCAATTTGCCTTTGCCTATACCATTACGATTCGGAATACCGGCCAAACCAGTGTGCAACTGATTGCACGCCATTGGTTTATTACCGACGGCGATAGCGATGTTCAGGAAGTACGGGGCTTGGGTGTCGTTGGCCAACAACCCCTGTTACGCGCTGGCGAACAGTTTGAATACACCAGTTGGGCGACTTTGCCGACCCCCGCAGGCACGATGCGTGGGGAGTATTTCTGCGTTACCGAGGAGGCCCAGTTTTTTCAGGCGCCTATTCCTGAGTTTGCGCTAGTGATGCCCAGAACTTTGCATTAAGTTGGGGCCTAGTCTTTGCGCCCAGAGCCAGTCCAAAAAACAATGAATAACAAAAGGCCCAGGGCAAGTAAAGCCTCGAGCAGAAATAATAAAGAAGGGTATGTATCAAATAAATTCGCGAGCATGGTAGTTTCCAGTTTCCTGAGTATCTTAGCCTGTACCAGCATCTTATTATTAACATCTTGCTCAACACCATCCACGCGAACCGCAAATAACCAGATACCCGCTAACAGAAGTACAACTTCTAGTTTGGGTAATGCCCCATATACCTCAGCGATCACGGGCTTTAAGCCGGTTGATTGGCAGCAAATTAGCGGTTGGCAGACCGATGATTTCACCCAGGCATGGCCGGCGTGGTTAAAAAGTTGTGAGGCTTTACGAAAACGCAAAAGTGAGGTGCAGTGGGCTCAAGTCTGCGCAAAGGTCAACGGTATTGCCGCAGAAGATGGGAGCGCAATTCGACGGTATTTTGAAACGAATTTTCAAGCATATGAAACTTCTGCCTTAAGTAATAACAATAATTCTGGTTTAGTCACGGGTTATTACGAGCCCGTCATGAATGGTTCGCGCCAGCGTACATCCGTATTTTCAGTACCTTTATATGCCTATCCCAAAGCATGGGAGAAGGTCAAGCCTAATCCAGCGCCTACGCGGGCCCAATTAATGAGTGCAAATAGCTTAACGGGTAGCGAGCTGGCATGGGTGCAAGATCCAGTAGCCGCCGCATTTATGCAGATCCAAGGTTCGGGCAAGATTCGTTTAAATGATGGTCAAGTATTGCGTTTAGGCTTTGCTGGCACTAATGATCAGCCCTTCAAATCATTTGCCCAGTGGTTATTAAATCAAGGTTACATCACGCGTAGTGAAGCGACGATGCAGGGCATTCAACAATGGGCGCGGAACAATCCCCATCGAGTTGAAGAAATGTTAAATGCCAACCCGCGCTTTGTATTTTTTAAAATTTTACCGAGTAATGTTGCGGCCGATCTTGGGCCAATTGGTGCCTTGGGAGTTCCGCTCACGGCGGAGCGCAGTATTGCAGTTGATCTACGCTCGTTACCACTGGGAGCCCCCGTATTCTTATCGACTACTCGTCCTTCAAGTACACAAATACTGCAACGCTTAGTGATGGCGCAAGATACGGGCACCGCAATTGTCGGCGCAGTGCGGGCAGATTATTATTGGGGTAGCGGTGAGGCGGCAGGCGAGCTCGCCGGACGTATGAAACAAGCAGGTCAAGCCTGGCTTCTATTGCCGCGTTAAGCCAAAAATCGTTGTGCTAGCTTAACCCAGTAACTAACCCCAACAGGAATAAGGGCGTCATTAAAATCATAAGAGGGATTATGTAACTGGCACGGACCCATGCCGTGACCAACTGCCCGATGATCGCCGTCGCCATTTCCAAGGAATACATAGCAACCGGGCTTTTCTAAGACCATAAAAGCAAAATCTTCTGCACCCATCGTTGGATCAATTTGGGTATCGACGTGCCCCGCCCCAACTAAATCGGTGATTACGCTGACTGCAAAATCAACTTCTTGTTGATGATTGATGAGTGGCGGATAGTTGCGGATAAATTCAATCTCAGCAGAGCAATCAAAGGCGCCCGCAACACCATGGGTAATTTCACGCAGCCGGGTTTCAATTAGATCAAGTACTTCTAGCGTAAAGGTGCGTACCGTGCCGCCAATAAAAGCGCTATCAGGAATCACATTGCTAGTTTCACCTGCATGAAATTGGGTGATCGATAAGACTGCAGCATCTACTGGGCGCTTATTGCGCGTAATAATACTTTGTAAGGCTTGGACGATATTGACGCCCGCAATTACTGGGTCGGCACTATTGTGCGGCAAAGCGGCATGCCCACCGCGACCCTTAACAGTGATTTGAAAGGCATTACTCGATGCCATCATGGGTCCCACAGTGACACCAAAATCACCAACGGGAATACCGGGCCAGTTATGTAAACCAAAAACGGCATCACAGGGAAATTGTTTAAAGAGACCATCTTTAATCATTTCACGCGCACCACCACCCCCTTCTTCGGCGGGCTGAAAAATGAAAATGACACTACCCTTAAACTCGCGATGATTCGATAAATATTGAGCCGCACCCAAGAGCATCGCAGTATGACCATCATGGCCACAAGCATGCATCTTGCCGGCGTGACGTGAGGCATGGGCAAAGGTATTGTGTTCTTGCAGTGGCAAGGCATCCATATCGGCGCGTAGGCCAATCATCTTTCCAGGCCCAAGCGCTCCATCTAAGCGACCTACGACGCCAGTTTTACCCATGCCGCGAACAATCGGAATGCCCCAGCTTGACAGAGCCTCAGCGACTAAATCAGCAGTGAGGTTTTCTTCAAAACGGAGTTCAGGGTGGGCATGAATATTACGGCGGATGACCTGAATCTCATCTGTGGAAGCAAGTATTTCGGGAAGTAGTTGCATGCTTTCATATTAGCTGAAAGTGCCGAACGATGCTCTGTTTAGCGCAATTTTTTGCATTATTTAGGGTAGTTTGAGGGATTTTTTAGCAAACTCTAAGGTAGATAAGGAATAAGGGGTATTTCCGTATTTTTGGAGCTCAGGCGGTAAACAATCAATCACGCCTAGGAGCGGGGCAGCAATACGCTCCTCTAGGCTCTTAATATTTTCTGTAAGAAGGGGCATCTGCGGCTGTAAGCTATTTGCAACCCAGCCTGCTAGCTTAAGACCACGCTGCTCAATTGCTGCTACTGTAAGCAAGGCATGATTAAGGCAACCCAGCCGCATGCCAACTACCAGGATTACGGGTATGTCTAGCAACTCGACCAGATCAGCCAAATTCATTGTGGTGTTCAATGGCACCAAAAAACCACCGGCACCCTCAACGATCACCGCATTAACTTGTTGGCTTAAGCGTTGATACGCGGTGAGCATTACATTGCACTTCAGTTCAATACCCATTTGCGCTGCTGCTAAATGTGGGGCAACAGCTTGCTGCAACTGATATGCACATAATTCGGATGCCGGGATTGAGAGGCCGGAGGCGAGCATCAGGGTTTCTATATCTTCATTTACCAATTGATCATTGGTATTCCGATACATTCCCGCTGCAACTGGTTTAAAACCCGCAACACGTTCAAAATGTTCCCGCAAGAGCAAAATCATCGCACCAGCGACCAGCGTTTTACCAATCTCGGTATCGGTGCCAGTTACAAAGTAATGAGAAATTATTTTATTGAGCATTGCTTGCTAATACCGTCAATTCAATTTGCTGGAGGGTACTGATGAGTTCTCGTAATTCTGTAATCGTGTGACTTGCGGAAAAAGTCACTCGTAGCCTGGCACTACCAGCCGGTACGGTAGGTGGTCTAATCGCCGGAATCCAATAGCCAGCATCAGCTAAGTGCTGTGCAACTGCTAATGCGATTTTATTTTCACCCAAAATAATCGGTTGAATCGCGGTAGTAGATGACATTTTTTGCCAACTGGAAAATACCATGTCTGTTTGCCAAGTAGTAATTAAATGACTTAGCTGTTGACGGCGCTGTTTACCTTCAGCAGAGGTAATGAGTTGCAGACTACGTAGTAATGCATGCGCGATCGCTGGCGGGGTCGCAGTACTATAAATATAAGGGCGAGCTTTTTGCAAAATATATTCAATTAAGGTCGATTCGCCACAAATGAACGCGCCACTAATGCCGGCTGCCTTACCGAGAGTGCCAATATAAATAAGTCGCGCCGAATGAAGTTGTAGTGCTTCTAAAATTCCGCAGCCGCTTTCTCCCAGGACACCAAAGCCATGGGCATCATCCACGATCAGGAGGGCGTCATACTGTTCAGCTAAGGCAAGTAATTCAGTTACCGGCGCTAAGTCACCATCCATGCTAAAGACCCCGTCGGTCACGATCAGTTTGAGGGCGGCGGTATCGCTTGCTAACTTGCGCTCTAGGTCGAGCAGATCATGATGATCAAAAATCACGGTATTAGCTTTGGTTTGGGCTGTGGCTAAGCGCACCCCATCAATGAGCGAAGCATGATTGAGCTTGCCCGAATAAATTGTCGTTGAGCTCGCAGATTCATTTTCTAAACTAGCCAAAGCAGTAATAGCACTCAGGTTGGCTAAATATCCAGTACAAAAAAACAAGGCGCGTGCATGCGGAATAAACGGCGCTTGCAAGCTTGCTAAGGCCTCCTCAAGTTTTGCATGGGCAATACTGTGCCCGCTAATTAAATGAGAAGCGCCACTACCAGTACCATAAAGTTTGGCACCTTCAGCCAAAGCAACTATTAAGTCAGGATGGTTCGCGAACCCCAAATAATCATTACTGCAAAATGCCTTTAGGGTACGGCCATCTACTGTGGGATGAGGTGTGCACGGCGAAGTAGTGGTGCGTAAGCTGCGCTTTAAAAGATTTTGCTCAAGCTCTGCAAGGCGGGTTTGGGCTTTTTTGAGGGCGTGCATATTAAGTTGGTTTGCCGGTAGCGAGCGTTTTATCAACAGCTCTGCGAATTTTGCTAGACATCAACTCAGTTTCTTCTGCACTAAGTATATAGGGCGGCATCACATAAATAGTATTGCCTATTGGCCGTACTAGCACTCCAGCTTGCAAGCCCTGTTGAAATAATTGAGCAGCAAACGGGGTTGTTAATGCAGCCGCATGCAGTGCAGTATTTTTGACATCAAAAGCTAAGATCATGCCTTGCTGACGAAAGTGCTCGATGCGCTCATCTGTTTTGGCCCACGCAAAAGCCTGATTCAAATCTCGTGCACGCCCAAGATTTTTTTCGAGCACTTGCTCGCTGGAAAAAATAGCCAAACTAGCTAAAGCGGCTGCACAAGCGAGTGGATTCCCAGTATAAGAATGAGAATGTAAAAATCCTTCTCGTACATCATCGCGATAAAAAGCTTGGTAAATTGTGTCCGTCGTTAGCGACAGCGAGAGGGGTAAGTAGCCACCGCTAATGCCTTTTGAGAGGGTTAAAAAATCAGGCCAAATTCCAGCATGTTCACAGGCAAAAAAAAGTCCAGTACGACCACACCCCACCGCAATTTCATCGGCAATTAAATGAATTGAGTAGCGATCACAGAGCTGCCGGATTTGCTGTAAATAACTTGGTGCATACATTGCCATTTGACCCGCGCATTGCACTAACGGTTCGACAATAAAGGCAGCAATATGCTCATGTTCACGCGCAAATAGTTGCGCTACATCCGCAACCGCACGCTGGGTTAGCTCAGCAGCAGTTTCGCCTGGCAGTGCTTGGCGTAAGTCTGGTGACATTACGGTATGGACAGTTTGTAATAAATCACCATAGGCTTGTCTAAAAATAGCGACATCAGTCACGGCGAGCGCGCCTAGAGTTTCACCATGATAGCCATTAGCTAAGCAGACAAATTGGCGTTTTTTAGCTTGTCCAGTAATGCGCCAAAAATGATGACTCATTTTGAGCGCAATTTCAACTGCAGAGGCACCGTCCGAAGCATAAAAAGCATGGCCTAAATTTCCGTGGGTTAAGGCACTCAGTTTTTCCGATAACTCGACCACGGGTGGATGCGTAAAACCCGCTAACATCACATGCTCAATTTTTTCTAATTGCGTTTGAATGGCCTGATTAATTTGGGCATTCGCATGACCGAAGAGATTCGTCCACCAAGAACTAATCGCGTCTAAAATAGCGTTATTATTTGCATCAAAAAGCCAAGGCCCTTTTCCATGGGTAATGGCTACTAAAGGAAATAATTCATGCTGCTTCATTTGCGTGCAAGGGTGCCAAACTGCTGAAAGACTTCGCTTTACCCAGGCCGCATCACTAGTGGTATTTGTCATAAGGGATATTTGAACACTAGTTTTTCTTTTTTTGTCGATTGTGTAACAGGCCCTTTATATAGGCTCAATGGCATGATGAGAGATATTGATAGGCAGTAAAATAGGAAATAGAACACGATGACCCAAGTCCAAACCAGAACAAAACCATTAATTCAATTGCCGAAGCAATCTGCAATTGATGCTGTTTCAGCACGTAATACGGATGTGAAGGCAGAGCCTTGGAGCTTAGATGCCGTGGCAGCACTTTTTAATCTGCCTTTTAATCAGCTGCTTTGGCGAGCGCAAGAAACGCACCGCGCCTATTTCCCTGTGGGCGATATCGAGTTAGCCACCTTAGTTTCCATTAAAACCGGCGGCTGTCCAGAAGATTGTGGTTATTGCCCGCAGGCGGCGCGCTACCATACTGGGGTTGAGGCGACCAAACTGATGACGCTAGAAGCAGTTTTAGCTGCGGCAAAAGCAGCTAAGGCAGCCGGCTCGAACCGATTTTGTATGGGCGCGGCTTGGCGGGAGCCGAAGGATCGCGATATTGAAAAAGTCGTGGCGATGATTCGGGGGGTGAAGGCCTTAGGTCTCGAGACTTGTGCCACCCTTGGCATGCTTGAGCCTGAGCAAGCTAAAACCTTAAGTGCTGCCGGACTTGATTTTTATAACCATAACCTCGATACCAGCGAAGATTTTTATTCTGAGGTAATTCAAACCCGGGTCTATCAAGATCGCTTAGATACGATTGATCATGTGCGGGCTGCAGGTATGTCAGTCTGCTGCGGTGGAATTGTGGGAATGGGCGAATCGCGCGAACAACGGGTGGCTTTTTTAGCGCGCTTAGCGAATTTAAGCCCATACCCAGAATCAGTGCCAATCAACCATTTGGTGCCAGTGGTCGGTACACCGTTAGAGGCGCAAGCACCCTTAGATCCCCTCGAATTTGTGCGCACAATTGCCGTTGCGCGCATCACCATGCCCAGTGCCAGGGTTCGCTTATCGGCCGGTCGTCAAGAGCTTGGTAGAGCAGTACAAGCCATGTGTTTTCAGGCAGGCGCAAACTCTATTTTTTATGGTGAGCAACTACTCACTACCAGTAACCCTGAAGCAGAATATGACCGCGCCTTATTGGCTGACTTAGGTTTGCAGGTAAAGGAAACCTTTAAAGCCGAGGTTGAGATTTAAATGTTGAGTTTGGCTGATCGCCTCATTATTGAATTTGATGTGGCGCTTCGTTCGGTTGCTGGGGGGGCTGTTGCGCAGCGCCCAAACCCTAGTCATTCGCCTACTATCTCTACTGTGAATTTGCCAGCACTGGACCAGCAGGAAAGTACCCATGCTGCGGGTTTAATGCGCATTAACCATGTTGGCGAAGTCTGTGCACAAGCACTTTATCAAGCCCAAAAATTACTTGCTCGTGACCCCCAAATTGCGACGCTGCTAGACCAAGCTGGTCAAGAAGAGTTAGATCATATGGCCTGGTGTGAAGAGCGGTTAAAGGAGTTAGGTTCGCATACCAGTTACCTCAATCCAGTTTGGTATGGTGGTGCTTTTGCAATTGGAATAGTAGCGGGTTTAGCAGGAGATCATTGGAGCCTTGGTTTTGTCGCAGAAACAGAAAAACAAGTTGAGCGCCACTTAGATCATCATTTAAATGCCTTACCCAGTAACGATGAGCGCTCGCGAGCCATTGTTGATCAAATGCGTCGCGATGAAATCGAGCATGGCCAAGCTGCATGGACTGCAGGTGCAAAAGAATTACCTGTGCCAATTCAAAAAACAATGGGCCTAGTTTCTAAAATAATGACGACAACAGCGTACCGAATTTAAAAGTAGATTTAAATGAATACTGTATTTAAAAACAGTATATTGAGTGATTTTTAGGTATTATTAGGCTTAATAGCTAAGACATAATCTCAAGTATATTTTCCAAGCCCTTGTTTATTTTACGTATTTTATTACCGTTATTTTCTTAAAAGAATTCGCTAAGTGTTTGTAATTACTAGAGAATTTACTAAAAAAACCCCTTAAAAGACTTGACCCTAAGTTTCCTATCCTCTAAAGTGGGAGGAAGTGTGAAAAAGTGGGGAAATTTGTGTTTCAAGGTGCTTCAGCTCTCAATTTAGACGCAAAAGGTCGCATGTCTGTGCCGGCCAAGCATCGTGACGCGCTTTTATTGCAGGGTGATGGTCGCGTCACCTTAACAAAACATCCAGATGGTTGCTTATTAGTTTTCCCACGTCCCGAATGGGAAGCTTTTCGTTCGCGCGTCGCGCAATTACCAATGGATGCACATTGGTGGCGACGGATTTTTTTAGGGAATGCGGCCGAAATAGAGCTTGATGGCTCAGGGCGAATTTTGATCAGTCCTGAATTACGTGTTGCAGCCAACATTGAACGCGAAATCATTTTGCTGGGGATGGGTAGTCATTTGGAGTTATGGGATGCCCAGACTTACTCCACTAAAGAGCAGGCAGCAATTGCCCAAGGCATGCCTGAGGCCCTCAAGCAATTTACTTTTTAATGATCGGCCCCCATGAACTATTCACATCGCCCAGTGTTGCTGGCCGAGGCGGTGACAGCATTGACCAGCGGCAACTTGAGCAGCAATGCAGTGTTCATCGACGGAACATTTGGGCGCGGTGGCCATTCTCAGGCCTTACTCAAGCTGATCAGTCCACAAGCGCAACTACTAGCCTTCGACAAAGATTTAAGTGCGCTGGCCACAGCACAACTCATAACAGACAGTCGTTTCACTATCGTGCACAGCAGCTTTGCAGCGATGGCGCAGTTTGCAAAAGCGGCCTCGGTCGACGGTGTACTACTCGACTTAGGGATCAGCTCGCCACAAGTCGAAGAGGCAGCAAGGGGATTTTCATTTCGTCGGGATGGCCCGCTCGATATGCGTATGGATACTTCGCAGGGAATTACTGTACTGCAATGGTTGGAACAAGCTAGTAGTGAGGAAATAACAGAAGTGATAAAGATTTATGGTGAAGAACGATATGCTCCAGCAATTGCCCGCGCAATTGTTGCTGAGCGCACCGCTGAAAATTTACCCAAAACAACTTTAGGTTTAGCACAATTAATTGCAAAGGTAGTCCGTTCACGCGAGCCAGGGCAAGATCCTGCTACCCGTACCTTTCAGGCTTTACGCATTTTTATTAATCGTGAGTTAGACGATTTGCAGTTAGGACTACAGGCGGCATTAACAGTCTTAAAGCCTGGTGGTCGTCTAGTCGTGATCAGCTTTCATTCTTTAGAAGATCGCATCGTTAAGCAATTTATGCGGGCGCATGCCACGGTAGAAATGCCACGAAAGTTACCCGTGCGTGCGAAAGATCTGCCGCAGGCAGAGCTCAAAGTGATTGCCCGTGTGCGCCCTAGCGTTTCGGAAGTCAATGAAAATCCCCGCGCACGATCAGCAGTGATGCGCGTTGCGGAAAAGCAGGGCATTGACGAATGAATCGTGCCACGCTTACCTTGCTCGCTTTACTTTTAATCTGTGCTTTGTCATTAGTGGCGGCGCAGCAGAAAGCACGTAAGTTGTTTATCGCTATAGAACGTGCCCAAATGGAAGAGCGCCGTTTAAATCAAGAAGCCCTGCGTTTGGAATACGATCAGCGTACCTTATCAAAGTCAGCGCGTATTCAAGATAGTGCTCGTAATCAATTGCGTATGTTACCGATTACACCCGATCGAACTTTGTATTTGAAGGATACGCAGTGAAGCCGCTCGGTTTTTCTACTTCGCCGAATTTGGTACTTCGCCTACCGATGTGGCGCTCACGCCTCATGTTGTTTTTATTATTTTTTGCATTCATGATGTTGTTGCTGCGGGCGTTATGGATTCAGGGCCCAGGCAACGCCTTTTACGAAGCGAAAGCAATTAAAGGGACACAACGTGAACTGGAGCTATCAGCGAGTCGCGGAAAAATATTAGACCGAAATGGGCAAGTGATTGCAACGAGCTTAGAAGCAAAAGCAATTATTGCTTATAACGATGTAGTACCCGATGATCTTGCGCCCGAAAAAATTCGCCAATTAGCCCAGCTGTTACAAATTAGCGAACCTGACTTACGGAAAAAATTACGTGATGAGCGCACGCAAATTTTTTTAAAGCGTCAAGTTGAGCCCCAAGTTGCCCAAGCCATTAAGCAATTAGAAATACCGGGGATCGCCATCAATAATGTTTATCGTCGATATTATCCCGAAGGCGAGGCAATGGCGCATGTCGTTGGGTTTACGAATGTTGAAGATCGCGGACAAGAAGGGATGGAGTTATCGCATCAAAATGAATTAGCGGGTCACTCGGGCAAACGTAAAGTAGTAGTTGATCGATTGGGCCGAGTGGTTGAGGAAATGGCAATTTTGCAATTACCCCAAAATGGGAAAGATTTGCAGTTGTCGATTGATAGCAAGATTCAATACTTAGCCTATAACGCCGTGAAAAATGCGGTCGAACAACACCATGCTAAAGCCGGAGGAGCAGTTGTAATTGATGTCCAAACGGGTGAAATTTTAGCTTTAGCTAATTGGCCAAGTTACAACCCAAATGATCGTAGCCATTTAACTGGTGAGCAGTTAAGAAATCGTGTTCTTACCGATACCTTTGAGCCCGGCTCAACCATGAAACCATTTACTGTTTCAGCAGCTCTAGAAAAGGGTATCGTGCTGCCAAGTACATCAATGGCTATTGGTGCGAAGTTTTTAGTTGGACCAAAACCCATTACTGATACCCATCCTTATGGTGTTTTAACAGTTTCCCAAATTATCCAAAAATCGAGCAATATAGGCACGGCAAAAATTGCATTACAAATGCCACCTAAAGATATGTGGGATTTATATACAGCGGTAGGGTTTGGACAGGCTCCGAAAATTGGCTTTCCGGGTGCAGTGAGCGGCACTGTGCATCCTTATCAAAAATGGGTGCCAACCGATCAAGCGCGGATTGCTTTTGGTTATGGTATTTCTACCTCCTTATTTCAAATTGCACGGGCGTATTCTGTATTTGCCCGTGACGGCGAACTCATTCCATTAACGATTGAACGCAGCCCCGGAATGAAATCAGGCCCACGGGTAATGTCGGCTAAGACCGCAATTGAAATGCGCGATATGTTGGAATTGGTTACAGAGCCCGGAGGCACTGCAACTAAAGCACGCGCTGAAGGTTATCGGGTCGGCGGTAAGACAGGTACATCACATAAGTTTTCTGGTAAGGGCTATTCGGCTAACCAATATCGTGCGTATTTTGCTGGAATTGCTCCTTTAAGCGCGCCCCGAATTGTCGTGGCGGTCATGATAGATGAGCCCACGGGAGGCAGTCATTATGGTGGTGATGTTGCTGCACCCGTATTTTCTGCGATCGTCGGGGAAACACTAAGAACGTTACACGTTGTCCCCGATTCCACCGTTAAACAAATGGCCTTGAAAGAGTTTGATCCTGTTGATCAAGCCACCCCAAATATCACTGCACAAAAAGTGGTGATGAAGCGATGAGGGTGACTGAATTGATTAAACCAAAAGACCTCATCCAAACATTGCACAGTTTAGTGAATGCCGATGCAAAAATTACCTTAGATACGCGTCAATTGCGTCAAGGCGATATTTTTTTGGCTTATGCCGTTGGTCATGGGAAAGACTTAAACGATAACCGCCAATATATTGATCAAGCCATTGCCCTAGGCGCAGGTGCAGTTCTGTTTGATCAGCAAGTAAGCGAGCAAAACAAAGGTCTTAAACCATTTGCTTTTCGCGAACGCTTAGACTGTATTGAGGTGCCGCAGCTCAGTAGCCGTGCTGGCCCCCTCTGTTCGGAATGGTATGGATTTCCAAGTCGCCATATGAATGTAATTGGTGTAACCGGTACCAATGGCAAAACCACAGTTACGCAATGGTTAGCACAGGCCCTCGATTCATCAAAGAATCTTGCTGGTGAACGTGCAGCACTCATCGGCACCTTGGGCGTTGGCTTTCCTGGGGCGTTAGATAAAACCGGTTACACCACCCCAGATGCACCGCGTTTGCAAACCGAATTAGCGCGTTTACGTGAACGGGGCGCGCAGTTTGTCGCCATGGAGGTTTCATCGCATGCCCTTGAGCAGCAGCGCATTGCTGGAGTGGAATTGACGGCCGCTATTTTTACTAATTTAAGTCAAGATCATTTGGACTATCACGGTAGCATGGCTGAATATGGCGCAGCAAAAGCCACTTTATTTCAGCAGGCCGGTTTGCAGTACGCAATCATTAATTTAGACGATACATTTGGTCGTGAGCTAGCGATGCAACTGTTAGCAAAGGATCCCAGTAAAGAAAATCTTGAAGTGTGGGGATATGGATTAAGTGCCAAGGCTTTTGTTGGCTTTGAAAAATGGGCTAGTCGCTTAAAACGCGTCTATGCGCAAAATACTCAACTTCAGCAAGCAGCGTATAGCACGGAGTTTGTCAGCGAAATTGACCCACCAGAAGTCATTTCAGCGGCTGTCATTGGAGAATTTAATCTCAGTAACTACTTGGCAGTTTGGACAACCCTAAGGGCTTTGGGTTTTCCTGCGGCTGAAGCTAACTTACGTTTAAGTCGAGTGCAGCCAGTACTGGGTCGCATGGAGTTAATGTCCTTATCCAAATCGCGTCAAGCAAAGGGGCCTTTAGTCATTGTGGACTATGCCCACACACCGGATGCACTGAGCAAAGCATTGCAAGCCTTACATCCCCTCGCGGCAAAGCGAGGGGGTCAATTGTGGTGTGTATTTGGCTGTGGCGGAGACCGAGATCAGGGTAAGCGGCCAAAAATGGGACACGCAGCGTTTGCAGCGGCTGATCACATTGTTATAACGAGCGATAACCCGCGCTCAGAAGATCCAGAAAAAATTATGGCCATGATTTTGGCCGGGATACCCTCAACCACCAGTAAGTCGGGATCAACCATACTCAGTATTGCTGATCGTGCAGCAGCAATTTTGGCTACTGTGCGCAATGCGCAAATGAATGATGTCATTCTAGTGGCTGGCAAAGGCCATGAATCAAGCCAAGAAATCCGTGGCAAGCGCGTAGAGTTTTCTGACCAAGCTCATATTCAATTGGCTTTAGGAGATCGAACTTGAGCGCAGTAATGACGAATTTAGCAGCAATTCATGCCATGCTACCAAGTAGTCGCTTGTTAAATATTTCTCCGGAGGCTGCTGAGCAGCTCGCAATTCAGTCCATTGGCAGCGATAGTCGTCACATTACGCGTGGTGAATTATTTGTGGCTTTGAGTGGCGAGCGATTTAATGCGCATCAATTTCTTGGCGAAGTACATCAAGCTGGTGCAAGCGCAGCATTAATTAGTGAGAGCGAAAAATGTCCAGATGATTTTCCCGCTGTTTGCGTTAGTAATACCCGCTCTAGTTTAGGTGAGCTAGCGCAAGCATGGCGCGACCAATATGATTTACCGCTAGCCATAGTGACTGGAAGTAATGGCAAAACGACTGTTAAAGAAATGATTGCAGCCATTTTTAAGGCAGCAGCCGGTGATGCCAAAGTGTTAGTAACCCAAGGTAATTTGAATAATGACATTGGTTTACCGTTAACCCTTCTACGTTTACGTCCTCAACACGTTTTAGCCGTTATTGAGTTGGGCATGAATCATCCGGGAGAAACAGCACAATTAGCAGTGCTTGCGCAAGCCACAATTGCCATCATTAATAATGCGCAGCGAGAGCACCAGGAGTTTATGAGTAGCGTGGCCGCTGTGGCTGAAGAGCACGCGGCGGTGCTAGCAGCT
>CAIXDG010000057.1 GCA_903918115.1 uncultured beta proteobacterium | reverse complement strand
CCCCATCAATACCGGCAAAATAATATAAGGAATCTTCTTGCTGAGACTCAGAAAAAGTTAGGAGAGCTGCGGTTTGTGCTAGCGCTTCAATGATGAGCACACCCGGCATCACTGGCAAGCCAGGAAAATGTCCTTGAAAAAAAGGCTCGTTCATGGTGACATTTTTTAACGCCCGAATACTGACGCGGGGCACCAAATCTAATACCCGATCGACTAATAAAAAAGGATAACGATGCGGCAGTAATTGCAGAATCTGATTAATATCAATCGTGATGGGCTGGGTCATAGAGATTCTTTATTCGTAGAAAGACAAGTAGGGGAATAATTAAGTATTAGTCGGAGATTTACCGCGTTCCAAAAAACGCAAGCGTTGGCGTATTTTATCTAGTCCACGCAAGATCGCGGCATTTTTCTCCCAGGCTGCATGCAGCATCGAGGGATAGACCCCGGTAAAGTGCTGCCCTGGTTCAATAATGGAGCGAATAATTGACGTGCCTCCCGAAACCGTAGTCCGATCGGCAATTTTTAAATGCCCTGCAAAATTCGCATAGCCCCCGATCATGCAGTGGCTACCAATCGTCGTGCTACCGGAAATTCCAACACAGCCGGCTATAACCGTATGTGCGCCGATTTGCACGTTATGGCCAATTTGCACTTGATTATCAATTTTGCAGCCAGCGCCAATGTGGGTTTCATTCATGGCGCCACGATCGATGGTAGTCGAGGAACCAATTTCCACATCATCTTCCAATACCACCCGACCAGTTTGCGGAATTTTGACCCACTCGCCACCGGTCGCAGAAAAATCGGGTGCAAAACCAAAGCCATCTGCACCAATCACGGTGCTGCTATGAATAATGCAACGCGCGCCAATTTCACAGTCATGATAAATCGTTGACATCGGGTACAACACGCTATCGCTACCAATACGAACATCCCTACCAATCGAGGTGTTCCCCACTATAGTCACCCGCTCACCCAGAACCACACCTGCAGCAATTTGTACAAAAGGTCCAATGTGACAGGAAGGCGGCACCGTAGCGGATGCATCCACAGCAGCTTGCGCATGAATTCCGGGCGCATACAGCTTGTTCAAGTTACCCGCAAATAATTGCGCAATGCGGGCAAAAGTAACGTAGGGATTTTTCGCCACTATAAATGAGCGTGGTTTAGCGCTGGCAGCTTGAATAAAGTCTAGATCTGCCCTATTAACAATCAATACACCAGCTGCACTATCTAGCGCTTGTTGGCGATAGAGTGGATTGGATAGAAACGCAATTTGATCGGCTTGAGCCAATTCTAGTGGGGCTAACCCCCTTAACGGCGCAGAGCCGTCGCCCACCAACTCCGCTTGAAACTGTTTAGCCAGCTCGATGGCGGTGGGCATGAAACTTACTTTAGATTATTTAAAGCCTTGATGACATCATCAGTGATATCAATCTTCGGGCTTACGTAAGCAGCATCTTGAATAATGACATCAATTTTCCGTTGCTCTGCAATTTGACGCAAAATCACATTAGCTTTTTCGGCAATCTTCGCACGCTCTTCAAAATTACGTTGATTTAAATCTTCGGTGTATTCACGTTGCTTGCGCTGCAACTCACGATCTTGATCGGCCAATTCACGCTGTTTGCGAATTCGATCCGCTTCCGACATCACAGCGGCATCGCGATCTAATTTTTCGGCCGCAGTTTTAATTTTTTGCATTGAATCGCGCAATTCATTTTGACGCTTGGCAAACTCAAGTTCTAATTTCTTTTGCGTGGCCTTGGCCATATTCGATTCGCCAAATACTTTTTCTACGCTCACTACCGCCACTCGGGTTGGAGGCATCTCCTGGGCAAATGCTGAAGATCCAAGCACAAACCCAAACAATGCTGGGATTGCGATTAAGCCAACAGAAAAACCTCTCGGTAGATAAGGCTGTTTCATAAGTCTTCCTTAAAACAATTAAAGATAGTTAAAACGCGGTACCAATTTGGAACTGTAAACGCTGAATATTATCATTTGGCTGAGACCTTATTGGAATACCATAGCTAAATTTTAAGGGCCCCAGCGGCGATATCCATTCTAAACCCAAGCCATAAGAATACCTTAGAACTAGGTTGATATTGGTGCCAAAGGCATTTCCGCCGTCGGTAAAGACAAAGCCCCGTAGGGTTTTATCGTTGCCAGAGCCAGGAAATGGCACCGTATATTCAAGGTTAGCCACAATTTTAGACTGCCCGCCGGTTGGCTGATAGGTGCCAGTTGCAGTGTTGTAGTACTGCGGGCCAATTGATCCTGGGGAGTAGCCCCTAACTGAACCAATACCGCCCACAAAGTAGTTTTTGGTAATTGGGAAGGGGTATTTCCCATAAGCCTCACTGTAGCCAGTTTCAAAATTAAAGGACAAAATATGGGCCTTCGAGAACGAGTGATATTGCTGATATTTGCCATAAATTCGGTAGTACTGCATATTGGCCACCGGGGTACCCGCTTCAGTCAGCAGGCTAATTAAAGAACCTGTAGAGGGCACTAAGGCACTATCTCTTCCGTCGCGTGACCATGAAGCAGTAATAGGTACGTTAAAGGTGGTCAAGGTTCCTGGAATAGAGACGCCATAATCCTGCACATAGGTTTGGTAAGGAACTGGCGTATTCGAGGTCGCATTCAGTTGGTAAGCTTCGACCGCAGTACCATAAAACACCCGATCCACTTCAGAGTAAGGCACTCCAAAGCGTAAAGTACCACCCGCACTTTTAACTTGGTAGGCTGGATCACCCGTGTAATACAACGGTTTTGAGGAGCGATAAAAGACATCGGTATAGCGACTAATGCCATCATCAGTAAAGAAGGGGTCATATTGGGATAAAACAAAGTTTTGATTAATTTTTCCTAACGAGACATTTAAACCAATTGCCGTTCCTGTACCAAAGGCGTTTTCTTGATTAATACCCGCTGTTAAAATAATTTTTTCTGTCGACGAATAGCCTGCACCAAGACTGATGGAACCTGTAGGCTTTTCTACTACCTTCACATCAACGTCAACCTGATCGGGTGCATTCGGCACATCTTTAGTCATCACATCGGCTTCAGTAAAGTAGCCCAAACGATTGATCCGCTCTTTGGATAATTGAATTTTATCGCTATCAAACCAGGCGCTCTCAAACTGGCGTAGTTCTCGACGGATCACAGTATCACGAGTACGCGCGTTGCCAGTAATATTTACTTGGCGCACATACACTCGGCGACCCGGATCAATCACCAGCGTTAAATCGACCTCACTTAAATCTTGCCGTACATCAGGCTGAGGATTTACGGTCGCAAATGCGTAACCATAAGATCCCAATAGGCCGGCAATCAACTTAGTACTCTCAGCTAACTTCGCCGAAGAAAATACATCACCTGCTTTCAGTTGAAGTAGCTTACTCAGCTCGACTTCCTTTCCAAGAAGCTCGCCAGCGAGCTTAATATCTTTAACGGTAAAGCGCTGACCCTCTTTTACCCCAATCGTGAGGTAAATCCCTTTTTTATCCGGGGTAATTGAAACCTGGGTTGACTCAATTAAAAATTCTAAGTAACCCCGATTTAAATAATATGAACGGATCGATTCTAGGTCTGCAGTGAGCTTCTGCTTTGAATATAAATCGTCGTTGGTATAAAAAGATAGCCATCCCTTTGCTTTGAGTTGCATTTCATCTCGCAAAGTACCTTCGCTAAAAACTTTATTACCAATAAAATTAATTTCCTGAATTTTTGCAACCGGTCCTTCATCAATATTAAAATAAACTGAAACTTGATTACGCTCCATTGGGGTAACCGTTGCGACGACCTCAGCCGCAAATAAACCCTTACTCACATATTGGCGTTTTAATTCTTGCTCGGCTTTATCAATCAAGGCTTTATCATAAAAACGCGCTTCAGCCAGGCCTACGGCCTTTAGTGATTTGCGCACAACATCTTGATCAAACTCTTTCATGCCAGTAAATTCAATCCGATTAATCGTGGGGCGCTCTTCAACGCTCACAATTAAGACATCGCCCTGCTCTTGAATTTGTACGTCACGAAAAAAACCGGTGCCATAAAGTGCACGAATCGCTTCTGCGCCCTTTTCTGGCGTAAATTTATCGCCAACCTGCAAAGGCAGGTAACTAAAAACCGTGCCAGGCTCAACGCGCTGTAAACCCTCTAAGCGAATATCTTTAATCACAAACCCGCCAGCATCTGCGGTGGTTGTAATAGTGCCTGGAGCGCTAGTTTTACTGGCGGAATTTTTTGCTGGGGTACTTGGCGCTGGAGCAGCAGGTCCTGGCGCATTATCGGGCAAAGGCTCGGTGACTAAATTGCTATTAGTCTCGGCCGCTGATGCAATGCTGCCCAAAAAAGCCAATGCGACAGAAACGCCATAAAGGCATGAGCTTAGACGAAGTTTAAAACTCATATTCTGATGGACTCAAGGCGAAAGATAGCGTTGAAAATCATTAAACAAAGCCAATAGCATTAGAAACGTTAACAAGATAAAACTACTTTTTTGTAAAACCGCTTGCAAGGCTTCTGGCAGGCGTCGACCCGACACCAGTTCCCATGCATCATACAGGAGCTGACCACCATCGAGCATGGGTAAGGGAATCAAATTGAGCAGGCCAATACTGATGCTCATAAGTGCCAAAAATGCTAAATAGGGTTGCCAACCGACTTGGGCGGACTTGCCCGCCATATCGGCAATACTGAGGGGGCCGCCAATTTGCGCTAAAGAAGTACTACCAGTCACTAAACCGAGCATCATGCGGGTTGATACTTTTGTAATGAGCCATACTCGCTCTGCGGCATAGCTTACCGCTTGCACCGGCGCTAATTGCAATTCAAACCATTGCGGCGGATTCGTTACCAGAGGAAAAAGCCCCAACTCCAAAAACACATCGGCCTTAGGTCTTACCTCAGGCAATTGCTCGCTTAAAAAGCGCACGACCGATTTTCCACCCCGTCTATTTTCAACTTGCAACTCAAAACCGGTATGCGCTGTAATGCCATCTAATAAATACCACCGTAACGCATTCCAGCTTACTACTGGAGTAAACGCATCAGCTCCAAGGCCAACATTTTCTTCATGCGCTAAACTCCGCCAGCCAACCACCCGATCACCCGCGCTTAAACCCACTTTAGCCGCTAAGGATGTTGCTGGTGGCGTTTGCAATTGGGCTGGCAATTGTGGCACCCCACTAAAATAAATAACGCTTAATAATATTAAAGCCAAGACAAAATTTGCGATGGGGCCTGCAGCCACAATCAGTGAGCGTTGCCATAATGGCTTGCGATCAAAATCGCTGGCTTGGTCCGCTATCGAGATCGTTTGCTCTGGATCGCGTCCGTTCATTAACTTCACATAGCCGCCTAAGGGGAGTATTGCAATAACCCATTCCGTTTGCTGGCGATCACGAAATGTGAAGAGCGGCTTACCAAAGCCAATCGCGAAGCGCAGCACTTTTACCCCACAACAACGGGCTGCAAAATAATGACCAAACTCGTGAAAACTGACTAGTATTCCTAGTGCAATTAAAAAAGCCAATAAAGTGCTTAGTGCTTGCATTATTAGGGGTATCGCTAATGGAGACGCATACGCGTTAAACATTGCCTAGCAACCCGCCTGGCAGTTTGATCAGCATCCAATACTTCGTCGAGGGTCTGCGCTTGAGTAGCTGTTACTTGTTCGAGCACCTGTTCAACTAAGCTGGCAATCTGTAAATAGGACATTTCACTAGCTAAAAAAGCGCCCACTGCAATTTCATTAGCAGCGTTCAAAATTGCTGGGGCAGTTCCGCCAATTCGCGCTGCTGCAAAGGCTAACGATAAACAGGGAAACTGCTTGAAGTCGGGTACGGCAAAATTTAAGGCTGCTAGCTGGGTCAAATCCAGCGGCATAACTCCTGCAGCAATCCGTTGTGGCCATGCCAAACCGAAGGCAATTGGGGTGCGCATATCAGGCTGACCAAGCTGTGCAATCACAGAGCCATCTCGATAGCGTACCATCGAATGCACCACGCTTTGCGGATGAATGAGGACGCGAATATTGTCTAGCGGCACGCCAAACAACCATTGCGCTTCAATGACTTCCAAGCCTTTGTTCATCATGGTAGCCGAGTCGACTGAAATTTTACGGCCCATCACCCAATTCGGATGAGCACAAGCTTGATCAGGCGTAATATCCGCTAAATCCACTAACGGTGTCGTGCGGAACGGCCCACCCGAAGCAGTAAGCCACAGTTCTTCAACGCCACACTCTGCCCTAGCAGCATCGCTCTGCAACGCGTTAAAGCCTACTGGTAAACACTGAAAGATTGCATTATGTTCACTGTCGATAGGTATTAATTCAGCGCCACTATCGCGTACTGCTTGCATCAATAAGTCGCCCGACATGACCAAAGCTTCTTTATTGGCTAATAAAACGCGTTTGCCTGCGTGTGCAGCTGCCAAAGTTGGTAACAAGCCTGCGGCTCCAACGATTGCAGCCATCACGGTATCGCAATCAGAATCGTTTACAGCGCTTACTAAGGCTTCAGCACCATATAAAACGGTAGTAGGAATTTTTTCCTGGAGCACAGCTGCAGATAATTGCTTGGCGCTCTGTGCGTCACCAACAACCGCAATTCGCGGCTTAAACTCACGGCACTGAGCAAGCAGACGGTCAACTTGTTGATGTGCAGTTAAGGCGACAACCTGATAGCGCTCAGGATGTGAGCGGATCACATCTAAGGTGT
>CAIXDG010000056.1 GCA_903918115.1 uncultured beta proteobacterium | reverse complement strand
GGCTGCTTCAGTGATATTGGGCAAGAAAGCAGCTACCCTGTCACCTCGTTGTAAACCTAGATTATGTAAATTGATGGCTAATGCAGCAGTTTGTCGCCTGAGTTCAGGCCAACTTAGCTCTCGCGTTTGTCCTTTTTCATTGGTGCTAATGATGGCGGGAAGTCCTGCTGCATGCGCAGCATCGCAATGTCGAAAAACCTGTTGCACGTAATTGGTTTGTGCGCCTGCAAACCACTGCGCATTAGGCATTGTGTTGCGCGCCAACGCTGCTCGATGTGGCGTCGGCGATTGCATATCGAAGTAGTCCCAAATGCTTTGCCAAAAAGCATTGAGGTCTGTAACCGACCATTGCCACAAAGCGTCATAGCTGTCAAAACTGATGCCACAGTTTTCTTTGAGCCAGTTTTGATACAGGCGTATTTGCGGTATGTACGGTGGCTTTTGCATCATGTACTTTTTGAAGAAGTTTTAACCAAGCCCCTTGACGCAAGCCTATTTGAGCTTACCCAAGCTCACAATGAAGTTTGCAGCAGAAGTTAGATCAGCGATCAAGGCATTTTTAGCCGCTTTTATATTTTTTTTCATCATGGCTTCGAGAATTTTTTGATGGTGATTTCTCGCTGATTCTGCGTCCGTAAGTCTTTTCGAGCCCGAGCGCATGTCAAGATTTAAGACTGGGCCTACTTGTAACCACAGCCCTTCAATCATATTCATCAATGTCGGCATTTCTGCAGCGCGGTATGCCGTGAAATGAAATCGCATATTGGCTTCAATCGCTATCGTAGGGTCTGGTGACTTGCGCTTAACCTCTTTTGAAAATGTTTCATGGTGCCGGGCTAATTCTTGCAACTGGTCTTTTGTAATGCGTTGGGTGGCATGTTCTAAGGCTAGGCACTCAACCTGAAGACGAATAGCCAGAAGCTCTAGAAATTTTTCCTTGGTCATTAAAGGAACGCGCACAGATTTATTGGGCAAAAACTCCAGGGCACCCTCTGCCGCCAGTTGGCGCAAGGCCTCACGAACAGGCATCTGACTTGTTCCAACCGCCTCCGACAAGCTTTTTAAAGTTAGCCTTTGGCCTGGTTGCACCCGCCCACTCATGATCAGCTCACGCAAATCACTATAAACACGTTGCGACATCGTCTCATGCGCGATACGCCCAATGGGTAGGGCGACAATTTCTTTGGGCACAGGGAATGTCCTAGTCATTTATCCGTTGACTTTATTCTGCCATGAAATATATTTGATCAAACATCATATGATGTTTTTTAGTAATTCATTTCCTTAAGGAGTTCGAATGAAAGACGTATCTGAAACCCGCCGCCGATTAATCATCGCTGGCTCAGCAGCTGGAGCAGTTTCTGCGATGGGATTCCCCGCCATCGTCAAAGCGCAGTCAGACAAAATTCGTATTGGCCATCTAACGCCATTAACGGGCTTCTTGGGGACCATCGGTGAGTATGCCGCGATGGGGGTCAAGATGGCCGCCGAGGAGATTAACAAATCTGGCGGCTTACTTGGAAGAGAGATAGAACTTCTATCAGAGGACTCTGTAAATCCCGCCACAGCATCTACTAAAGCGCAGCGGCAATTAGAGCGTGATGGAGCTGTTCTTCTTCTTGGAGAAATATCATCAGCTTCTTGCACTGCAATCGCTCAAGTGGCAGCTAGAAACAAAAAGGTTTTTGTCAATACTGGCGGAAATTCCGACGAAATCAGGGGCAAGACCTGCAACCGCTACATGTTCCATGTCGAAGCGGCAAACACCATGTACGTAAACGCGGTTGCGACTGCTTTATTGCGTAACAACATGGTC
>CAIXDG010000055.1 GCA_903918115.1 uncultured beta proteobacterium | reverse complement strand
GCTGGAGCGTCGGCGCCAGAAACTTTGGCGCAGGCAAATGTGCAGCGTATTCAATATTTTGGTCCAAGGCAGGTACATTCATTGCCTGGAATAGTTGAAGATACCGTTTTTTCTTTGCCAAAAAGTTTAGTCGATTAATTTCATTTTAGAGGTGAATAATATGCAAGCTTTAATTCAGCGCTTTACTTTGCGCCAAATCAGTATCGCAATGAGTGCGATTATCTTGGTATCGCTTCTTGGCGCCTGCGGCAAAAGTGATAAAAAAACGGCTACGGCAGTGCCAGCCGATGCCACTGAAGTGAAGATTGGCCACGTTGCGCCATTAACCGGCCCGATTGCACACTTGGGTAAGGATAATGAAAATGGCGCACGTTTAGCGATTGAAGAAATTAATAAAACCGGCTTAATGATTGATGGTAAAAAAATATTCCTCACTTTGGTGCCAGAGGATGATGCGGAAGATCCAAAGACTGCCACCCAAGTAGCACAAAAATTAGTCGACGCTAAAGTAGCTGCGGTAGTAGGCCATCTTAATTCTGGCACCAGCATTCCGGCGTCAAAAATTTATAGTGACGCTGGTATTACCCAAATCTCGCCTTCGGCAACCAATCCTGAATATACCAAGCAAGGGTTTAAAACGACTTACCGTTTAGTCGCGACAGATGCACAGCAAGGGCCCGCATTGGCTAATTATGTAACCCAAAAACTGCAGGCTAAGTCGGTCGCAATTATTGACGATGCAACTCAATATGGCAAAGGGTTAGCTGATGAGTTTGAGAAAACCGTAAAAGCTGCCGGCCTCAAAATTGTGGCGCGTGAAGCTAGCAATAATAAGGCTACCGATTTCAAAGCTATTTTGACTAAAATTAAAGGCACAAAACCTGACGTGATAATGTATGGCGGCATGGACGCTACTGGTGGGCCGTTGGCTAAGCAGGCTAAGGAGTTAGGTATCACTGCCAAGATTGTGGGTGGCGATGGGATGTGTACTGAAAAGCTGGCCGATTTGGCGGGCGATGCGGTTACCAACGTTACTTGCTCAGAGGCGGGTATGGCGTTAAGCAAAATGGCCAATGGTAATGATTTTCAGAAGCGGTACAAAGAGCGTTTCAATACTGAAGTACAAATTTATTCTCCCTTTACCTATGATGCAGTTTACGTTTTAGTAGATGCCATGAAGCGGGCCAAATCGACTGATCCAGCCAAAATTTTGTTGGTCATGCCAGAGACCCAAATGAATGGCCTAACAGGGAATATTGCCTTTGATAAACAGGGCGATTTGCAGCATGGTGTTATTTCTCTATACGAATACAAAGACAAAAAGAAATCCGTGCTTGACGTCGTCAAGATGTAAATGGGCGGATGGAAACTTTCCTCCAGCAGCTAGTTAATGGTCTAGTTTTAGGTAGTATTTATGCCTTAATTGCCTTGGGTTACACCATGGTTTATGGCGTACTAGGCATTATTAACTTTGCGCATGGGGAAGTGCTGATGATTGGCGCTTTGGTTTCTCTCACCCTCATTCAGGGCATGATGATGCTCACCCCTTTTTTGCCAGGCTGGCTGATATTGGTGCTGGTCTTACCAATCACGATGGCCGTGTGTGCCGCGCTTAGTTATACGATCGAGCGGGTCGCGTATCGGCCCTTGCGAAATGCCCCACGGCTTGCACCACTGATTTCAGCTATCGGCATGTCGGTGTTGTTGCAAACGATTGCCATGATGGTGTGGTCGCGAGACCCGTTGATGTATCCGCAGTTGCTGCCTTCACTGCCGATTCAATTATTTAACAGTGCTGTAACAATTACTGGAAAAGAATTAATTATTATTGCGGTCGCTTTTTTGGTGATGTGCGCTTTGTTACTTTTAGTTGAGCGCACTCGGTTGGGTCGTGCTATGCGCGCTACTGCTGAGCAAACCCAAATTGCTGCGCTCATGGGGGTTAATCCTAATCGGGTCATTTCGATTACCTTTATGTTAGGTGGTGCTTTGGCAGGCTTAGCGGGGGTGATGATTGCGACTAACTATGGCAATGCGAATTTTTATATGGGCTTCATCCCTGGCCTCAAGGCCTTTACAGCGGCGGTTTTAGGCGGTATTGGTAATATTCGCGGGGCAATGTTAGGGGGATTGTTGCTGGGCCTAATTGAATCGTTAGGAGCTGGCTATATTGGTGATTTGACGGGTGGTGTATTGGGCTCTAATTACCAAGATATCTTTGCTTTCATTGTGCTGATTATGGTCTTAGTATTACGTCCGAGCGGTTTACTTGGCGAACGGGTTTCAGATCGTGCCTAATTTTATTTCCCAGCGCCGTATGGTTTTGTTGTTGGCAATATTAAGCCTGCTCATTTTGCCTTGGTGTATTGGCGCGGTGGGCGGAAATTACTGGGTGCGCGTTCTGGATTTTGCTTTGCTTTATGTTGTTTTAGCACTAGGCTTAAATGTCGTCGTTGGTTTTGCCGGTTTACTCGATTTGGGTTTTATCGCCTTTTATGCCTTGGGCGCATATACGTTTGCCTTGCTAGCATCGCCCCACCTGACACAATCTTTTGCGGCCATCGCCGCGCTCTTTCCAGCGGGTTTGCATAGCCCAATTTGGCTTGCCTGTTTGATTGGCGCTCTTCTAGCGGCGACATTTGGCATTATTTTGGGTGTGCCGACGCTGAAACTTCGGGGAGATTATTTAGCGATTGTGACTCTCGGTTTTGGTGAAATCATTCGCATTTTTTTAAACAATTTAGATCGACCCATTAATCTCACAAATGGACCTAAAGGCATCCGCGCAATTGACTCAATCGAGCTCTTTGGAATTTCTTTTGCCAAATCCTTAGACCTTGGATTTATCCAAGTGCCCGCTTTATATTTAATTTTTTATCTGTTTCTTTTTTTAGCATGTCTTGCTACGGTGATCTGCATGCGCTTACAAAATTCGCGTATTGGCCGCGCTTGGGTCGCAATTCGTGAGGATGAAGTTGCTGCCCAAGCAATGGGCATTAACACACGCAATATGAAATTACTGGCGTTTGCGATTGGCGCTTCATTTGCAGGTGTAGCCGGGGTTTTATTTGCCGGTTTTCAAGGTTTTGTTTCGCCAGAGTCTTTTACCCTCTGGGAATCGATTGTGGTACTAGCGATGGTGGTCTTGGGTGGTATTGGCCATATTCCTGGAGTGATTTTGGGCGCCATATTACTCGCCATTTTTCCCGAAGTACTGCGTGGAGTGGTGCAACCAATCCAACATGCGCTTTTTGGTCAGGTCATTGTTGATGCTGAAATTTTGCGCCAGTTAATTTATGGTTTAGCTTTAATTTTGATCATGCTCTATCGTCCCAAAGGAATTTGGCAAAAGCGGGGAGCATCAACTTCATGAATACATTACTTGACGTTGCTAATGTATCGAAATTTTTTGGCGGCGTACATGCCTTAGATAATGTCGGTTTAAACGTGCCAACGGGAAGTATTGTTGGCTTAATCGGCCCGAATGGAGCAGGCAAAACCACTTTTTTTAATGTGATTACAGGCTTGTATCCTGCTGAAAGCGGCCAATTTCAATTTAATGGCAAAAACTATTTACCCCATTCAATTGCCCAGGTAACCCAAGCGGGTATTGCCCGTACGTTTCAGAATATTCGCTTGTTTGGGGCGATGACTGCCTTAGAAAATGTGATGGTGGGCTGTCATTGCCGCTCGCATACCGGTGTCTTTGGTGCAGTTATGCGGACTAATCGGGTGCAGCGCGAAGAACGTGACATCAGAGAAAAATCGTTTGCGCTCTTGCACTATGTTGGCTTGGGCGAATTTGCTGATCATACTGCGATCAATCTATCTTATGGGCATCAACGCCGTTTAGAGATTGCCCGTGCTTTGGCTACCGATCCTTTGTTATTGGCGCTTGATGAACCTGCCGCGGGAATGAATGCGACTGAAAAATTAGACTTACGCGAATTACTTTTAAAAATTCGCGGTGACGGCAAAACAATTTTATTGATTGAGCATGACGTGAGTTTGGTAATGGGAATATGCGATAGCCTCACGGTATTAGATTATGGCAAGACTATTGCAGTTGGAAGCCCACGTGAGGTTCGCAATAATCCTGAAGTAATCCGTGCGTATTTAGGTAATGGCTAATGCATATTTTACAAGTCAGGGACCTAAAAGTATCTTACGGCGGTATAACAGCCGTTAAGGGAATTGATTTTGAGATTAAGTCTGGCGAGTTAGTCGCTTTAATTGGCGCCAATGGGGCTGGCAAAAGCTCGACATTAAATGCCTTAGCTGGAATCATTTCCGCAAGTGCTGGTGAGATTCAATTTAATCGCGAGCCTGTTAGCCATTTACCTGCTTATGAATTGGTCAAGCGCGGTCTAAGTTTAGTGCCCGAAGGCCGTGGTGTATTTAAGCGCATGACGGTTTTTGAGAATTTACAAATGGGCGCTTTTCTGCAGCAAAACCCAGCTGAATTTAAACGTCTTTGAGATCAGACCTACACTTTTGTCCCACGCTTAGAAGAGCGCAGCACGCAAATGGCGGGCACACTTTCGGGGGGAGAGCAGCAGATGGTGGCAATGGGTAGGGCGCTGATGGCGCAACCGAAATTATTATTGTTAGATGAGCCCTCAATGGGGCTGGCACCACTCATGGTTGAAACCATTTTTAATGTAATTCATTCCTTAACTAAAGCGGGTATGACTATTTTATTAGTTGAGCAAAATGCGCGTTTAGCCTTGCAGCTTGCACAGCGCGCTTATGTCATGGAAAGCGGACTGATTACCTTGGCTGGTTCAGGCGCTGAACTCATGGCTGACACCAGGGTTCGCAAGGCCTACTTAGGTGAATAGAGATGAGACCGATGCAAGTCTAGTTGCAACTAATGCCAAGCGAGCGCAGGTCAAACCAATTGCTTGAGAAGTCCGCGTAGCATTGAAGCCATCAAGCGAATATCATCGTCACTGGTATTTAGGGCGGGCATAAAACGCAATAAATCGGGTTGTGGGGAGTTAATCAATAGTCCTACTGGATTTTGATCACGAGCCATTTCTACGAGTTTAGGGCCAATTTCGCGACCTAACATTAAGGCCCGCAACATGCCCATTCCCCGCTCTCCTTCTAACTGAAATTCTGCAACCAGTTGGCGTAATTCATTACGCAATAATTCGCCCTTAGCTTGCACTTGGGCTAAAAATTGGGGAGCTAAGAGTTGCTCAACAACACTAATACCTACTGCTGTCATGAGGGGATTGCCGTTGTAAGTACCGCCTTGATTACCAGCTACAAAGCACGCTACTGCATCAGTAGCTAATAGGGCTGCCAAGGGAACGCCACCACCAATACCTTTACCCAAGGTCATGATGTCGGGCTTAATGCCAAATTGTTCATAAGCAAATAAGCTACCTGTACGCCCGCTTCCCGATTGCACTTCGTCAACTATCAATAAAATATTTCGCTCTTGTGTGAGTTGGCGTAAATTTTGCATAAATTCTGGCGTACAGGGAATAACCCCACCTTCACCTTGAACTGGCTCAACCATTACCGCCACGGTGTTATCGGTAATGCAGGCAATGACCGAGCTTAGGTCGTTAAGATTGGCTTTCGGAAAGCCGGCAACCTGTGGTGCAAACATGCTATCCCAGCCTGGTTTGCCAGAAGCACTCATAGTAGCTAGAGTACGCCCATGAAAGCCATGATCAAAAGTAATAGTTTCAAAGGCACCCGCCTTATTGAGTTGTCCCCATTTACGTGCTAGCTTTATCGCTCCCTCATTGGCTTCGGCGCCACTGTTAGCAAAAAAAACTTTATCAAAACAGCTATTCGCAGTCAGTAGATTTGCTAAACGCAGCATGGGTTCGTTGTAAAACGCAGGGCTAGGACTAATTAATAATTTAGCTTGGGTATTTAGCGCCGCAATCATGCCAGCGTTAGCATGCCCTAAGCAATTTACAGCCCACCCTTGCATGAAGTCGAGATAGCGCTTGCCATTTTGATCAGTTAGCCAAGAACCCTCACCCTGCACCATCACCAATTCAGGGCGTGGGGTAATAAACATGATGGCGTCGGTATTCAGCGTTTTATTGGTCATGAGGCAAGAAGGATAATTAAATTAAATAAAACTGAATTATGAAACGGTTTCATCTAAGCTGCGAGATAAATCTGCGGCACTGGTAAACGAGTCAGCAAAAAATTCAGCTTCCGGTAATTGGCATTGGCCTATAAAGTCACGCCGTGCAGCATTAACCATCAGTGGCGACCCACAAGCATAAACCTGCATAGCCTTTAGACTGGGAAAGTCTTGCATCACTGCTTGGTGAACAAAACCCGTTCGACCGTGCCACTGGTCGGCAGGTATTGCATCTGACACTACCGGAATATAGTGAAAGTCGGGGATGGTGCTAGCCCAGCTTTTGCATAGTGCATCCAGGTAAAGATCGGTGGGTCGACGGCCACCCCAATAGAGGCTGATGGGCCGCTGAATTTTTTTGGCAAGCATGTGTTCAATGATCGCTTTAATCGGCGCAATCCCGGTGCCTGCAGCCAAAAAGAGGATGGGCTTAGTCGACTCTTCACGCAAAAAGAAACTACCCAGCGGTCCTTCAAAACGGAGGATTGCTTTCTCTTGTAAAAATTGCGTTGGCATGCCGCTGGAGTTCTCATTACTACTGTCTTGCTGATGCCCAAAAACAAAATCAGTAAAAAGGCCGCCTGGCAAATGCCGAATTTGGACTTCAAGGGGCCCATCGTGTTCGGGTGCTGTAGCCAAAGAGTAAGCGCGGCGCTGACCATCTTTGAGTAAAAATTCAATATATTGCCCAGCTAAATACTGAAAACGTTCAGCTGCAGGCAGTTGTAATTGCAAAATTGCTACATCAGTAGTGGGGCGGGTAATTGAGTTCACGCGACAGGGCACCTTACGCACCGGCAAATCGCTGCCCCCTTGTACTTCACGCACTTCAATGATGAGATCGGCGGTAGCGTGTGCGCAGCAAAATAGACTCATACCGGCTAATTCTTCAGCACGATTCAAGGCGCTCTCACTATGTTCGCCATGCTGAACTTGGCCTGAAATCACTTTCCCTTTACAAGATCCACAAGCACCATTCTTGCAGCCGTAAGGCAAGTTAATTCCTTGGCGCAGGGCGGCCTCTAAAATAGTTTCATCGGTGTTGACGGTAAACTCCTTACCGCTAGCCTTCAGTGTGACTCGATGCCCCAAAACCCATTCCTTTCAATAAATCGGTACGATATAACTAATGCGTAACACCACCCACCTATTTGCTAAGCCTAGACTCCTGATTGTGGGATGTGGAGATATAGGGCTAAGAGTTGTTGAACAGTTAGCACCGGCTTTTCATATTTTTGCACTGACTTCTCAATTAACGCGTTTTCCAGCATTGCGAGAGGCTGGAGCACTACCTATTCTGGGTAATCTTGATCAGCCTGATAGCTTATGGCGTCTGAGTGGATTAGCAGCAACCGTCATTCATTTAGCGCCACCACCTAACTCAGGTAATCAAGATCGCCGAACCCGCAATCTACTGCGAATTTTAGCCCAAGGTGGCGGTGTCGTCAGGCGCCTGATTTATGTCAGTACCACAGGGGTATACGGTGACGCTAATGGCTCTTGGGTCCATGAAACAACGCCTATAGACCCACAAAGCGAGCGCGCGCAGCGCCGCGTCGATGCTGAGCAGGTATTACGGACCTTTGCTTTAACGCAGCAAGCAAGTTTGACAATTTTGCGGGTGCCCGGCATTTATGACCTCAACCGTTTGCCGATTGAACGCCTGAAGGCGGGAACCCCGGCTTTATTAGCCGCTGAAGATGCCTATTCCAACCATATTCAGAGCGATGATTTATCCCGCCTGATTTGCGCGGCAGTATTTCGTGGGCGTCCCCAGCGCATCGTCAATGCTTGTGATGGTGAAGAGCTCAAAATGGGCGATTATTTTGATCAAGTTGCTGATGCTTATGAGCTTGAGCGACCGCCTCGTTTAACCGCTGCTGCCGTAAAAGAAAAAGTGAGCCCAATGCTCTGGTCATTTATGCGTGAGTCACGGCGGGTGAGTAATACCCGTCTGAAAGAGTTAAAGATTGCTTTACGCTATCCCAATGTCGCCAGTTTTATTTCCAAGCATCCTTTAGTGCCACCGTCCGATTAAAGACTGGCTTTCCAGCTTGTGAGTCGCTGGCATCCGCAATAAAGTATCCATGACGTTCAAACTGAAAACGCTCGCCGGCTTGGACTGATTTCATGCTGGGTTCGAGGTATGCAGTAATAATCTGTTTTGAATTTGGATTAAGGTGAGCGAGAAAATTATTTTCTCCGCTATCGGGATGAGGTTCAGTAAACAGGTGATCATAAAGACGTACCTCAACAGCGAGAGCCTCAGCAACGCTTAGCCAATGGATATTCCCCTTCACTTTATAGTTGTCTGAGCCTGGGGTGCCACTCTTGCTATCGGGAAAATAACGCGCGTTCACTTGCTTTACCTGACCATTGCTATCTAACTCAACTCCAGTACATTCAATCACAAAACCATGGCGTAGACGCACGCGTCCTCCTGCTTGGTCATTGTTGGGAGGATAAAGTCGAAAGAAGCCTTTTACTGGCTCCAACATAAAGTCATCGGCCTCGATCCAAACTTCACGCGTAAAGTTAAATTCTCGCTTACCCCATTCGGGATGATGCGGATGTCGTGGAGCCGAGCAAGCTTCAGAACCATTTTCAGGAAAGTTTTCAATCACCAGTTTTAGCGGTTTTAGTACCGCAGTAGCCCGCGGCGCCTTGGCATCCAAGTCGTCTCGCAAAGCCTGTTCTAGCGTACTCATATCGATCCAGCTGTCAGCCTTCGAGACGCCAATACGTTCACAAAATAAGCGGAGGCTTTCAGGGGTGTAGCCGCGGCGACGAATACCAACAATGGTTGGCATGCGTGGATCATCCCAGCCATCAACACATTTTTCTTCGACTAATTGCAGTAATTTACGTTTACTAGTGAGGGTATAGGTTAAATTGAGGCGCGCAAATTCGTGCTGATGCGGCAGTGGATCGCTAAAGACGCCGGCTTCTTTTAGGGTGTTCAGAATCCAATCGTAGAGCGGTCGATTATTTTCAAACTCTAAGGTGCAAATCGAATGAGACACGAATTCGAGGGCATCAGAAATGCAGTGGGTGAAATCATACAAAGGATAAATGCACCACTGGTCACCAGTCCGATGATGATGCGCATGACGAATACGGTAAATCACTGGATCGCGCATGACGATATTAGGGTGTTGCATATCGATTTTTAGACGGAGTACATGCTGGCCATCGCTAAACTCACCCGCCCGCATCGCGCGAAAGAGTTGTAAATTTTCCGCCACACTACGCTCACGATAAGGACTATTTTGTCCTGCTTGATTAAAGTTGCCCCGTTTGGTGTGTATTTCATCGGCAGTTTGGCTATCGACATACGCTTTGCCATGTTCGATTAAGATTTCCGCAAATTGATAGAGCTGTGCGAAATAATCACTGGCGTAATGCAAATGGGTTTGACCATTTGCCTCCCAATCGAAACCAAGCCAGCGTACTGCATCTAAAATACTATCAACGTATTCAACCTCTTCTTTTACAGGATTGGTATCGTCTAAGCGCATATTGCAACGGGCACCACCAGCGCGTGCTTGATATTCAGCAGCTAGACCAAAATTGAGACAAATACTTTTAGCATGCCCAATATGTAAATAGCCATTTGGTTCAGGTGGAAAGCGGGTAATCAGTGGGGGTAAGGCATTGCCGTCAGCATCGTTGTGCAGTGGACGCTGTTGGTATAAAGGTTGGGCTAAATCGTGCTCGATAATTTGGCGGAGAAAATTAGAAGGTTCAGCGGCTAGCGCTTTAGTCTTATTGGAGGCTGGATTTTTAGGGCTTTCTTTTGACATTCGCTAATTGTAGAGAAGATCGCTGCACGAGAAAGAAAAAAGCCCGCAGACGATGCGGGCTTCCTCATGAAGCAAAAGAGTATTAGGGGATTTATTGATCTTCGACGAAGACTTTTTCACGCCCTTGTTTAATTGCTGGCAAGGCCACAATCACCACCATTAAAGCAGCCGCCACCAAGAGGCCAAGCGACAGAGGGCGGGTAATAAAGGTAGAAAAATCACCTCGCGATAGTAATAAAGCGCGGCGGAAGTTTTCTTCCATCATCGGACCCAATACAAAGCCTAATAAAAGCGGTGCGGGTTCGCAACCCAGTTTAAAAAATAGGTAGCCAATAATGCCAAAGGTGGCGGTGATGTAGACGTCAAATACCGTATTGTTAACCGTATAAACCCCGATACAGCAGAAAACTAAAATAGCGGGATAAAGAAAACGATAGGGAATTTTCAAAATCTGTACCCACATACCAATGAGCGGTAGATTGAGCAGAATTAACATCAAGTTTCCAATCCACATCGACGCAATCAAGCCCCAAAATAAAGCAGGGTTGCTGGTCATCACTTGCGGGCCTGGTTGAATATTGTGAATAGTCATTGCGCCCACCATTAACGCCATAACCGCATTTGGTGGAATACCTAAAGTTAGCAAAGGAATAAAGGAAGTTTGGGCCGCAGCATTATTCGCGCTTTCTGGGCCAGCAACACCTTCAATAGCACCTTGCCCAAATTCAGCAGAGTGTTTTGAGGTTTTCTTTTCTACTGAATAAGCCCCGAAAGCCGCTAAGGCAGCGCCGCCGCCTGGCAAAATTCCCAAAACTGAACCGATGGCTGTACCACGCAAAATTGAAGGCACCATTCGCTTCACGTCATTCCATGAGGGAATCAAGGTAGTCACTTTATTTAAAAAACTTTCCCGCTTTTCTTTTTGCTCTAAGTTCATCATGATCTCAGCAAAGCCGAATACACCCATGGCAATACTGACAAAGCCAATACCGTCACTAAGTTCGGGCACATCAAAAGCATAGCGTGAAACGCCTGAGTTCACGTCAGTGCCAACTAGGCCCATGAGCAAACCCAAAATAATCATGCCAATGGCCTTAATGAGTGAGCCCGACGCTAAAACCACTGCGCCGATTAAACCCAACACCATTAATGAGAAGTATTCAGCCGGACCGAACTTAAAGGCTAGTTGTGAAAGGGGCGCGGCAAAAGCAGCCAAAATAAAAGTCGCTACGCACCCAGCAAAAAATGAACCCATACCAGCGGTAAAGAGCGCTACTCCAGCTCGCCCTCGTCGGGCCATTTGATAGCCATCAATTGCGGTGACGACAGAAGATGTTTCTCCAGGAATATTTAATAAGATGGCTGTTGTTGAGCCACCATATTGCGCACCATAGTAAATACCGGCCAACATAATGAGGGCGGCAATGGGTGGCAAAGCATACGTTGCTGGCAATAACATGGCAATAGTAGCAATGGGGCCAAGTCCGGGCAGAATACCAATTAAGGTACCCAATAAACAACCCAGAAAGCAGTAAATTAAATTTTGAAAGGTCAGGGCGGTTGAAAAACCCAGCGCTAAATTATTCAGCAGATCCATGTCAGTGTCCTAGGCTTTAGCGATTAATTATTAAGGAAGAAGGGCCACAGCGGAAACTGTAGCTTGAGCCCAACTACGAAAGCGAGATACGTGAAGATCAGCAAAATAAGGGCATTGACGATCGTGCCTTTCCACTTAAATTCATGGCTAGCGGAGGCTGAAACAAAGACCAAAGTGATAAGCGCTACAAAAAATCCCATGGTGGTTAACAGTACGCCATAGAGCACTACCGCGCCAGTAATCCAAATGACGCTTTTCAGATCCCATCTTTTTAGTTTGACGTCAGCAGCTTTTTTAGTAATTGCGCTTAGCAAAACAACTAAGCCGATTACAGCTAAAAGCATTCCAAGGCAAAAAGGGAAGTAGCCAGGACCCATTTTGGCGGCAGTACCCATTTGATAACCGGTAGCTAGGCTGGCAAAAAATAAGCCAACGACGATATACATAAAGCCAGCGGCAAAGTCTTGTTGATTGCGTATTTTCAAAGTGCGCTCCAAGTTGGTCTAATTACTGACGGACCATTTTTTAATATTGATGAGCGATTGTAAGCCACGCTGATAGCCCTTGCTAGTCGAAAAATCTAGGGTTTGCCCTAATTTAGTGCCAATGCGATAATTATTGCTATGAAAGTCTCCCAAATCCGCCAAGCTTACCTTGATTTCTTTGCCAGCAAAGGGCATCAAATCGTGCCATCTAGTCCGGTGGTTCCGGGCGATGACCCCACCCTACTATTTACCAATGCTGGGATGAATCAGTTTAAGGATGTTTTCTTGGGCTTTGATCAGCGCCCTTATAGTCGGGCAACCACGGCGCAAAAGTGTATTAGGGCGGGGGGTAAGCACAACGATTTAGATAACGTCGGCTACACCGCTCGACACCATACTTTTTTCGAGATGCTCGGTAATTTTTCTTTTGGCGATTACTTTAAGCAAGATGCAATTCAATTTGCCTGGGAATTATTAACTGTCGTATTTAAATTGCCGAAAGAGAAACTATTAATTACGGTTTACGCAGAAGATCAAGAGGCCTACGATATTTGGCATCAACAAATTGGTGTTCCTGCTGAGCGCATTATCCGCATTGGCGATAACAAGGGCGCGCGGTATGCATCCGATAATTTTTGGATGATGGGCGATACCGGCCCTTGTGGCCCCTGTACGGAAATTTTTTATGATCACGGTGCCCACATTCCTGGCGGCCCTCCGGGAAGTCCCGATGAAGATGGTGATCGCTTTATTGAAATTTGGAATAATGTTTTTATGCAATTTAATCGCGATGAAGCGGGTAATATGCATCCTTTGCCTAAGCCAAGTGTTGATACGGGTATGGGTCTGGAAAGAATTGCAGCGGTCTTGCAGAAAGTCCATTCCAATTATGAAATAGATTTATTTGTCAATTTACTGCAAGCTGCTAAAGCCGCAGTCGATGGCGCTGGCGGCCAAAATTGCGATTCCAATAGCCCCTCACTGAAGGTCATTGCTGACCATATTCGCGCTTGTAGTTTTGTCATTGTCGATGGCGTGATTCCCGGTAATGCAGGGCGCGGGTATGTCTTACGTCGTATTGCGCGTCGGGCCATTCGCCATGGTTTTAAACTGGGTGCGCGGCAGCCGTTTTTATATCAGTTGGTACCTGCATTAGTTGCTGAAATGGGTGATGCTTACCCCGAGTTGCGTCAGGCGCAAGATAAAGTCAGTGATGTTCTCAAGCAAGAAGAAGAGCGCTTTTTTCAAACGATTGCCAATGGCATGGAAATTTTAGAAGCCGCTTTAGTAAAAAATGCTACCAATATTGACGGTGAAACTGCTTTTCGCCTGCACGATACCTTTGGCTTCCCCTTAGATTTAACTGCCGACATTTGTCGCGAGCGAGGCGTGACTGTCGATGTCGCTGGCTTCGAGTTGGCCATGCAGGCGCAACGTAACCAAGCGCGTGCGGCAGGGCAATTTAAAATGACGCAAGGCTTGACTTACGCTGGCAAGCCAACTGAATTTCATGGGTACGAGCAACTGCAACGTGATAGCAACACCATTACTGCGTTGTATCTTGATGGCGTGCCAGTTCAGTCTGTCGCCGCCGGCGATAACGCCGTAGTGGTTCTGGATCACACCCCTTTTTATGCCGAGTCGGGCGGTCAAGTTGGCGATCGTGGCGAGTTACGTAATGAGCGCTCCCGCTTTGAAGTTGCCGATACATTTAAGATTCAAGCCAATGTATTTGGCCATCAAGGTGAGGTCTTAGAGGGGCAACTGTGCGTTGGCGATTCGCTAAAAGCGCTGGTCGATATTGCGCATCGCCAAGACACTATGCGCAATCACAGCGCTACCCATTTACTGCATAAAGCATTGCGTGAAGTCTTGGGTGAGCATGTAATGCAAAAAGGATCTTTAGTAGATGCCAGTAAAACCCGTTTTGACTTTACTCACCATGCGCCTATTAGCCCAGCCCAGTTAAGACAAATTGAAGCGCTCGTGAATCGCGAAATTCTTGCTAATACCGCAACCTCTGCCCAAGTGATGTCACTCGAAGATGCGCAAAAAACCGGAGCGATGATGCTTTTTGGCGAAAAATATGGCGCCGAAGTACGGGTTTTAGAAATTGGCACCTCCAAAGAACTGTGCGGGGGCACTCATGTCGGTCGCACTGGTGATATTGGAAGCCTCAAGGTAACCTCAGAGTCTGGAGTAGCTGCTGGTATTCGTAGGGTAGAGGCGGTCACTGGAAATAACGCCTTACATTTTTTACAAGATTTGGAAGATAAGCTAAATGCGGTGGCGCAGGTATTAAAAAGTAATCCGCAAGAGCTAGCAACTCGTGTTACCCAGCTGCAAGATACTTTGCGTCAAACCGAGCGCGAGCTTGAGCGAGTGAACTCAAAATTGGCCGCTAGTCAGGGCGATGAACTTGCGGCGCAGGCAATTGAGGTAAATGGCCTAATGGTATTAGCGCTCCGCCTTGATGGTGCAGATGCGCAGATATTGCGTGAAACCCTAGATGCTTTAAAAGCCAAGCTGAAAACTGCCGCGATCGTTTTAGCCTCTGTGCAAGGGGATAAGGTCAGCTTGATCGCAGGCGTGACAGCCGATAAAATAAGCCATATAAAAGCAGGGGATTTAGTGAATTTTGTGGCCCAGCAGGTGGGCGGAAAAGGCGGCGGAAAAGCCGAAATGGCGATGGCGGGCGGTACAATGCCAAGTGCTTTGCCGGCGGCTTTAGCAAGCGTACAACAATGGATTAGGGAGAAAACTGCAGAAAAAACTGCAGGTTAAATAGCATGAACGAGAATCAAGTCACTTTTAATGAGAGCACCGTCACCGAATTGCCCCATGCCAATCGTGAGGTTGATGCCGTCGGGATGAATTGCCCATTGCCAATCTTGCGCACCAAAAAAGCCTTAGCCGATATGCAGTCCGGAGAAATTCTCAAAATTATCGCCACCGACGCAGGGGCAAAACATGATTTCCCAGCGTTTGCCAAACAAACTGGCAACCAACTGATCGCTACTGAGGTAGTGAACGATACCTTTGTTTTTTACCTCAAGCGCCGCTAAATTTTTTAGCGGTCGAGGCTAAGCCGCAAGCTTAGTGAGAAACTTAGCGTTGTTTTAAGAACGCGGCAAAATCACTACTGACTTCGGGATGGCGGAGAGCAAAATCTACAGTGGCTTTGAGATAGCCTAATTTACTTCCGCAGTCGTAGCGTACACCTTGATATTCGTAGGCAAATACAGGTTCTGCTTTTAATAAGGCAGCAATCGCATCGGTAAGTTGTAATTCGCCCCCAGCCCCAGGCTGAAGATTACGAATGTAATTAAATATATTAGAAGAGAGTACGTAGCGACCCACCACGGCTAAATTTGATGGCGCATCTTTCGGTAACGGTTTTTCAACAATGCCCGTTAAGCGATGCACACCTGGGCTAGTAAGAGTGCCAGCCACAATGCCATAAGAACTACTTTGGGCGGGATTAATTTTTTCTACCGCCAAAACTGAGCCTTGATATTGATCATGGACTGCTAACATTTGCGTCAGTACTGCTGGATCGCCAACCAATAAATCATCTGCCAAGATGACGGCAAAGGGCTCATCGCGCACTAATTTTTCGGCGCAAAGTACCGCGTGACCTAAGCCCAAAGCTTCAGGTTGACGCACATATACACAATCGACATGACTCGGTTTCACATTACGCACAATTTCGAGTAAAGCCGTTTTATTTTTAGCCTCCAGCTCGGCTTCAAGTTCATAGGCCTTATCGAAGTGGTCCTCAATAGCGCGTTTACTGCGGCCGGTGACAAAAATCATTTCAGTAATACCGGCAGCTATCGCCTCTTCAACCGCGTATTGAATCAGCGGCTTATCAACAATATTGAGCATTTCTTTAGGACTGGCCTTAGTAGCAGGCAAAAACCGCGTGCCTAAGCCGGCAACTGGAAATACTGCTTTGCTAACGGGTTTTAACTTGGCATTGCTCATAAAGTTCGATTCTAAAAAGGATTTAAGATGATTTTAAGCGCTCCAGTTGGGCAGCTAATTTTTCGTGGTTGAGCTCAAAGCCTGCAAGACGCTGTTTTTCTTGTGCGACTACCTCGTCTGGGGCGCGGGCAACAAAGCTTTCATTATTCAATTTTTGGCGACATTTATCAATTTCATTGGCAATTCGCACCAATTCTTTGCTAATGCGTATTTGCTCAGCGGCTAAATCGACTTCAATTTTAAGTAGTAATTTAATCTCGCCAACTAAGGCAATGGGGGCGCCTGCACCTTCGCGCTCGAGGCTAGCTTCATCGGCAAAGATGCGCACTTCAGATAATTTTGCGAGCGCCATTAAATAGGGACTCGCTTGGGTTAAAAAAGCTGACGATCCACAAATCCACAAGGGCACCTTTTGTGCGGGTGAAATTTGCATTTCACCACGGAGATTGCGGCAGGCGTCTGTAATAGCCTTGATTTGCGTCATCCACGCTTCACTACCCGTATCGATTTTTTCAGGCTGGCTAATGGGATAAGGCTGCAAAGCAATTGATTGACTTGCTTGTTGACTCAGTTCTTTGCCAGATTTAGGGGCAACGGTTTGCCAAAGGGTTTCGGTAATAAAAGGAATAAGCGGGTGGGCTAAACGCAAGATAGTTTCAAGGACTCGTAAGAGCGTACGCCGTGTAGCGCGCTGTTGGGCAAGCGTGCCAGTTTGTAACTGAACTTTTGCGAGCTCTAGATACCAATCACAGTATTCATCCCAGACAAATTGATAAATCGCGCTGGCCACATTATCAAAGCGATACATCGCGAAACCTTTGGCAACTTCTGCCTCAGTGATTTGCAGTTGGGACACAATCCAACGATCAGCCGGTGAAAAATCAAGATAACCATCGGGACCGCATTCATTGTCACAGGGCGCAAAGCCATTGGCTGCATCATCACCGGGGCAATTCATTAAAACGAAGCGGCTGGCATTCCAGAGTTTGTTACAAAAATTACGATAACCTTCGCAGCGTTTTTGATCAAAATTAATATTACGGCCTAGCGATGCTAGAGAGGCAAAGGTAAAACGTAAGGCATCCGTACCAAAAGCGGGAATGCCATCGGGAAATTCTTTATTGGTTTTTTTGGTGATACTTGCTGCTTGCTTCGGATTCATGAGACCAGCAGTACGCTTGTCTACGAGCTGCGCTAATTCAATGCCATCGATGAGGTCGATTGGATCTAAGGTATTCCCTTTTGACTTACTCATTTTTTGGCCTTCAGCATCGCGTACCAAGCCATGCACATAGACCGTATGAAAGGGTACTTGCCCCGTAAAGTGGCACGTCATCATCACCATACGCGCCACCCAAAAGAAAATAATGTCAAAGCCAGTAACTAAGACCGAGGAAGGTAAAAAGTGCTTCAGCTCCGGAGTTGCTTGCGGCCAACCCAATGAACTGAAGGGTACGAGTGCCGAACTAAACCAGGTATCAAGCACATCAGGGTCGCGCTGTAGTGGTCCGGAGTATCCGGCTGCACTGGCTTTGGCTTGCGCATCAGCTGCATTACGGGCTACAAATATTTGCCCGTCAGTGCCATACCAGGCGGGAATTTGGTGGCCCCACCACAACTGCCTTGAAATACACCAATCTTGAATATTTTCCAGCCATTGCGTATAAGTACTGACCCAATTTTCGGGCACCAACTGAATTGCCCCGCTCGTAACGGCATGTAATGCAGCACTGGCCATCGACGCACCAGGTTGATAGAGGTTGTCAGCGCTTGGTTTAGATACGGCGACAAACCATTGGTCGGTCAGCATCGGCTCAATAATGGTTTGAGTGCGGTCGCCACGGGGCACCATTAAGGTATGTGGTTTTACTTCCGCCATTAAACCTGCGGCTTCTAAGTCGGCAATGATTTGCTTGCGAGCGGCGAAGCGATCCAGGCCTTGGTAGATTTTGGGGGCGTTTTCATTAATCTTGGCATCGAGCGTCAGAATCGTAATGAGCGGTAATTGGTGGCGTTGGGCAACGGCGTAGTCATTAAAGTCGTGTGCAGGAGTTACTTTGACAACGCCAGTACCAAAGGCAGGATCAACATAGCTATCAGCAATGATGGGAATGGTTTTATTGCACAAGGGTAAATTCACCATTTGTCCAATCAGATGACGATAACGTTCATCTTCTGGGTTCACCATCACCGCAACGTCGCCCAGTAAAGTTTCTGGCCTTGTTGTCGCGACGATTAATTCGCCGGATCCATCGCTTAATGGGTAGCGAATATGCCAGAGACTGCCAGACTCTTCTTCACTCACAACTTCTAAATCGGAAACAGCGGTACCGAGGACAGGATCCCAATTGACTAAGCGTTTGCCCCGATAAATTAAACCTTGCTCATGTAAGCGTACAAAGACTTCAACTACGGCAGCCGACATTTTGTCGTCCATGGTGAAATATTCACGTGACCAGTCAATGGATGCACCAAGACGACTAATTTGACGCGTAATGGTTGAACCAGAAGTATCTTTCCATTCCCAAACTTTTTTTAGAAAAGCCTCGCGACCCAGATCATGGCGTGAGACCTTTTGCGCATCTAGTTGTCGCTCAACCACAATTTGCGTGGCAATGCCAGCATGATCAGTGCCCGGTAGCCAGAGGGTATTACATCCTTGCATGCGGGCATGGCGAATGAGGCTATCCATCATCGTTTGATTAAACGCATGTCCCATATGCAAAGTACCCGTGACATTGGGGGGCGGTAGTTGGATGCTGAAGTTGGGTTTCTGGTCGTCTAAAGTAGTTTCTGAAATGCCACGGCGTTCCCATTCAGGGCCCCAATAGGCTTCAATGGGGCCTGGTTCATAGGATTTAGCCAACTCTAAATCAGCGGTGGGGTTGATGGGGCTTGAAGCAGAGGGATTTAAAGGGTTTGGCATAAGAGGCAAATTATAATTGGCCTAATGTACTCTGACTTGCTCGCCAACCTGAATCCCGAACAATGCGAAGCAGTCACACTGCCGCCAAGCGATGAAAAGGGCCGTTCGCGCTCTGCTTTAATTCTGGCGGGCGCCGGTAGCGGCAAGACCCGTGTGCTCACCACGCGCATTGCCTGGCTGATTCAAACGGGTCAAGCTTCACCGATTAGCGTGCTAGCAGTAACTTTTACCAATAAAGCAGCTAAAGAAATGATGATTCGCCTTGCGGCGATCTTGCCAATTAACACCCGGGGCATGTGGATCGGTACTTTTCATGGACTGTGTAACCGTTTATTACGCGCTCATCATCGCGATGCGGGTTTGCCATCAACCTTTCAAATCCTCGATACCCAAGATCAATTGTCAGCGATAAAGCGACTTTTAAAAGGGCTTAAAGTCGATGATGAAAAATATCCCCCTAAGCAATTGCAATATTTTATTGCCCATGCAAAAGAGCGCGGTATGCGGGCCAAAGATTTACATTCAGGTGACGCCTTCCAAGATCGGATGGCTGAACTTTACGCTGCCTATGATGAGCAATGTCAACGCGAAGGGGTAGTGGATTTTGCCGAATTACTATTACGCAGCTATGAATTATTGCAGCACCACGCGCCGATTCGCACGCATTATCAAGAGCGCTTTCGCCATATTTTGATTGATGAGTTTCAAGATACCAATGCGTTACAATATGCGTGGTTAAAGCTTCTTTCAGGCCATGACGGGGGTCGCGCTAGCGCCAGTGCAAGTTCGGTTTTTGCGGTTGGCGATGATGACCAAAGTATCTACGCGTTTCGCGGTGCTGATGTAGAAAATATGCGTTTATATGAAAATCAATTTCACCCATTCATGGTGAAGTTAGAACAAAATTATCGCTCCCATGGCAATATTTTAGATGTCGCGAATCACTTAATCGCTAACAACACTGCGCGCTTAGGTAAAAATTTACGCACGGATGCGGGTCATGGCGAGCCAGTGCGGATTTACGAAGCGGCGAGCGATGGGATGGAAGCCGCTTGGCTCATTGACGAAATCAAAGGGCTGATTAATAGCGGCATCAGTCGTAGTGAGATTGCTTTGCTTTACCGTAGCAACGCGCAATCGCGAATTATTGAACATAATTTATTTTCTGCTGGTTTGCCTTACCGAGTTTATGGCGGTTTACGGTTTTTTGAGCGCGCCGAAGTGAAACATGCGCTGGCTTATTTACGCTTACTTGAAAACCCCAATGACGATACGTCATTTTCTCGCGTGGTTAATTTCCCCACACGGGGAATTGGAGCGAGAAGTATTGAGGCGCTTCAAGATGCGGCGCAATTGCAACAATGTTCCTTGTACTCGGCGGCCAGCACACTTGAAGGCAAGGCTGGCGCAGCCTTGGGGGGCTTTGTGCGCCTTGTCGATCACATGCGCGAAGCAACCCGGCACAACACGTTGCCAGAAACAGTCGAGTTTGTAATTCAACATAGCGGTTTAATTCAACACTACTTAAGTGAGCGCGAAGGTCAAGACCGGGTTGAAAACTTACAAGAATTAATTAATGCTGCCACGGCTTTTATTGCCGAAGAGGGTTTTGGGCAGAATGCTAAAGCCGCTTCAATACCAAGTGAGAACGATGCCGGTACTTTAGAGATGTCGCCTTTAGCCGCTTTTTTAGCGCACGCTTCTTTAGAGGCTGGAGACAACCAAGCGCAAGCCGGGCAAGATGCCATTCAACTCATGACCGTCCACTCTGCCAAAGGCCTGGAATTCACCGCAGTTTTTATCACTGGGCTTGAAGAGGGTTTATTTCCTCATGAAAACAGTATTAATGAAAGTAACGGTTTAGAAGAAGAGCGACGCCTAATGTATGTGGCGATTACGCGTGCCAAAGAACGTTTGTATTTGTCGCATACGCAATCACGCATGTTGCATGGTCAAGTGCGTTACAACATGCCGTCACGCTTCTTGGAAGAATTACCGACGGCGTGTTTGAAATGGCTTACCCCCAAAATGAAAGATGCGCGTTGGGGCGGGGGACGAAGTGGCGGGGGCACTTGGCAAAGTGGTTACTCGCATGATAGTGATGACAGTCAGGTATTTGATTACGAAGATAGCCCTGCTGCACGTAAGCCGCGGCTAGCGCACAGTGCTTTAAGTAGCAATATTCCCCGCATGGCTGCACCAGCGCGAGATATTTATCCCTTTCGGGTAGGTCAGCAGGTTTTTCATACCAAGTTTGGTGAGGGGCGTATTACTGCCCTCGAGGGCCTTGAGGCTGATGCGCGTGCACAAATTAATTTCAAACGGCACGGCGTGAAATGGTTGCAATTGAGTATCGCGAAGTTAGCAGCCATTGATTAATGCGGAATGGCTCAGCACTACCTAATCGATAGTTAAGCGCCAATCTCATCGGGGTTAGTGGTAGCCACATTATCGGAAAAGCAATTTTTCCAGGTAGCGAACGCAGAGCAATACAGCACTGTCATACAAGCCATTGAAATTGGGGCAATGACAAACGAACCCACTTCACTCAAATTGAGCGCCTCAAACACAGTGCTGAGCAACAACGGCACCGCCACTAACAATGCGCCCCATATGCATAAATAAATGATAAAGGCGCTGCGATTGCGCCAGCAAGCAATCCAACTGGAAAAAAGTGCTTGGGTAACCGGCATGTCTTCCCAACCTACCAGAATTGGTGAGAACCACATCAGCATCCCAATGGGAATATAGAGTGCCACCACAATCCCTAAGACGATATACATCTGCTTAATAATCTCGATGCCCAGAGGTTTATCACCAGTTAGCGCAGGCAAGAGTACTTGCACATCAACAAAGAAGCTGGCGATAAAACTCAACACCAAAATTAAGCTAGTGTGAATGAGGCCAAGTTGCAAAAGTCTTTTCCGTACTAAGGCTCCTGAAGAGCGTAGGCCAACCAAATAGACTAGGGGCGAAAGACGAATTTTTTGAATCGTTTGGCGACAACCCGTCATGAAACCGAACTGCAATGAGGGGGTGATGAGCAAAATTGCAAAGACACCAACAATGGGTATTAAGATAGCCAGTTGGACTAAAAAAATATACAAAAATACGAGCATTAAAAAGCCCAACGGATTTTGTTTAAAGAGCCATATACCTTGGCGAATCCAGACGTAGCCTTGTTGGGCATTAACACTATTCAGTTTCATAAGAGATTATTTTTTTGCTTACGACGACTATCTAAGATCGCCTCAAAGTGATTAGGGTTATGTGCAGTGAGCATATGCGCGTTGCGGGGTAAATAAAAATCCCATAAGCGCGAAATCCAAAAACGTAATGCGCCTGCACGAAGCATAGCAGACCAACTGCGCTTTTCGCCTGCACTCAAGGGGCGAATAGTTTGATAAGCATTCAGCAAGGCAGCCAGACGCTGCTCATCTAAATCGGCTTGGTTGGTATTAAGACACCAGTCGTTGGCGGTCACCGCGAGATCAAATAACCATTTATCGGTTCCGGCAAAGTAAAAGTCAAATAGGCCCCCCAACTGCGTTTGCTGTTGGTGTTCGACAAACAGCACGTTATCGCGAAATAAATCACAGTGACTTGCGCCAGAGGGCAACTGTTCATAATCGGCGCTCGCAAAAAATGCTGCTTGAAATTGCAACTCGCTATTTAAGAGGCTTTGTTGGGCACTGGAAAGATGAGGCAGTATGGCGGGAGCAGTTTGTTGCCACCAAGCGAGACTGCGTAAATTGGCCTGCACAGTCGGAAAATCTGCTCCAGCTAAATGCATTTTGGCCAGCATCGCACCAACCATCGCACAGTTTTCGGCAGTGGGCTGCAGGTGCGATTGCCCTGGTAATTTAGTCACGATAGCAGCGGGTTTGTCATGGAGGGTAAAAAGGATCTCTCCAGCACGATTAGCAATTGGCTTAGGTACCGGAATACCTTTATTGGCGAGGTGCAACATCAGCTCTAGATAGTAGGGCAACTGCGCAGCAGTTAAGCGCTCAAAAATCGTTAGAACATACTCATGAGTCTCGCCGGCTTGAGCTACGTCTAGAAAAAAATTGGAATTCTCGATGCCGCCATGAATGCCTCTTAAATCCATTACCTTGCCAAGCGAAAATTCGTGCTCCAACCAGGGTGTAATTTCAGAGAGGGTGAGCGGGGTATAAACGGCCATTATCTAAAACCAATTCATCTCAGCGGTAGGTTGAAGCTAGGTACGCTGAGAATAGTGGTGGCGGGCTCGCGTGCACCCGGCATCAAAGAGGAAGGATGAGACATATCGTAGACGCCTAATGGACCTTTAACCTGAACGCTAGTAGGGCTATGAGCATCTCGATATTCCGTAATTTGCGTCCCATTTGAGCTGGTATGCGTAAAGGAGGGCTGGTGAGTTAACTTGCTGCCCACCTTGGTCGAGGCTGTACTGCTTGGCGATTGGGCGGGACCATTAATTTGTTGCAGATCTTCTGGGCTCAGTGCTTGCAAATTACCGGCTTGAGCTAGAACCGGGAGGGGTCCCAAAACCAGGCTGCCCCAAAAAAAGCATAAAAGACATGCCAAGCTTGCTGGAAGGCGGGTCAAGCGAAGTTGGCGCATCTTTAAAATCCTCTATTTATGGGAGTTAGGCAACTAGATTGTACGATTGCGGTATGACTAAACACAGACTCCTATTAATTGACGGTTCTAGCTACCTTTATCGGGCATTTCATGCGATGCCCGATTTACGTAATGGGGCAGGCGAGCCAACTGGCGCTATTTATGGCATGGTCAATATGCTCCGCCGGGCGCGAACTGATATTGCTGCAGATCATATCGCCTGCGTCTTCGATGCCAAGGGTAAAACTTTTCGCGATGAGATGTATGACCAGTACAAGGCAAATCGCTCACCGATGCCCGAAGACTTGGTTAAGCAAATTGAGCCAATTCATGCGATGGTACGAGCCATGGGTTGGCCGATCTTGATGGTGTCAGGTGTTGAGGCCGACGATGTGATTGGCACCTTAGCGACCCAAGCAAGTGCAGCTGGCTGGGAAACGATTATCTCTACTGGCGATAAAGATTTAGCCCAATTAGTCAATTCTTCAGTCTCATTAATTAACACGATGACCAATGAGCGCTTGGACATTGCCGGGGTGATTAATAAATTCGGCGTACCCCCCGAGCGCATCGTCGATTACCTCACCATTATTGGCGACAGTGTAGATAACGTACCGGGGGTGCCTAAAGCTGGCCCTAAAACAGCTAATAAGTGGTTGGCTGAGTTTGGTGATTTAGATAATTTAATGGCCTCAGCTGAATTGGTCAAAGGCGTGGTGGGGGAAAATTTACGCGCAAGCTTGCCTTGGTTATTACGCGCCCGCGAATTGCTCACGATTAAAACGGACTGTGATTTATCACCGCACTTGCCCAGCTTGGATGACCTGCATGCAGTTGCAGAGGATGCGCCAAAATTACGCGAGTTATTCGAGCGCTACGCCTTTAAAACTTGGTTAAGGGATATAGCTGCAGTAGCAGAAAAGCCAGCTGACGAAGCTTTAACCATTGCTGCTGGCATTGTCAGTACCACGGCCGAAGTGCTGACAGACACCGTAGGGCGACATTATGAATGCATAGTTGATGAGGCGGGATTCGAGCGCTGGTTCGCAAAGCTTCAACAAGCTGAACTTGTCGCAGTCGATACAGAAACTACTGGCTTAGATGCGCTTGTAGCTGAGCTCGTTGGAATTTCTTTTTCGGTAGAGGCCGGCAAGGCTTGCTATATACCCGTAGCGCATCGCACTGGCGAAGCCCATCTCGATCGCACCTGGGTATTAGCGCGTTTAGCGCCTTGGCTAGAAGATGCCAGCAAAGCTAAGGTGGGACAGAACCTGAAATATGATGCCCACATCTTTGCTAACTATGGCATAACCCTGCAGGGAATTGCATTCGATACTTTGCTTGAATCCTATGTATTGGAATCGCACTTACCGCACAATATGGATAGCATGGCAGAGCGACATTTAGGTATCAAGACGATTCGCTATGAAGAAGTTTGCGGCAAAGGCGTTCATCAAATTGGGTTTGATCAAGTCGATTTAGCCACGGCCTGTAATTATGCTGCTGAAGACGCTGATATCACCTTGCGCTTGCACCAATTTTTATGGCCCCAAATTGCGCCAAATCCTGGACTTTGTTATGTGTATCAGCAAATAGAATTGCCGGCAATGCGCGTGCTAGGCATTATGGAAAGTAATGGCATTAAGGTAGATACTGCGTTATTGGCTAAGCAAGGCCAAACCGTGGGGAAGCGCCTTTTATCCCTCGAGACAGAAATTCATCAACTTGCGGGGCAGCCATTCAATATTCAGTCGCCTAAACAAATTGGCGAGATTTTATTTGGTCAGTTGCAATTACCCGTGATTAAAAAAACGCCGGCAGGCGCACCATCAACTGATGAAGAAGTTTTACAAAAATTAGCTGAAGACTATCCGTTGCCTGCACGTATATTAGATTACCGCAGTTTAGCGAAGTTGATGTCGACCTATATTGAAAAATTACCTCGCATGGTAAATCCGAAAACAGGTCGCGTACACACCAATTTTTCTCAAGCGGTTGCCGTCACTGGTCGCTTGGCTTCGAGTGATCCCAACTTACAAAATATTCCCGTGCGCACTGAAGAGGGTCGGCGTATTCGAGAGGCATTTGTTGCTGCTGATGGTTGTAAGTTGGTTTCTGCTGATTATTCCCAAATTGAATTGCGCATCATGGCGCACATTGCGCAAGATGAAAATTTACTGGCTGCTTTTGCTGCCGGCTTAGATGTGCATCAAGCGACTGCGGCAGAAATATTTGGTATTGCCTTAGCGACAGTAACTGCTGAGCAACGCCGTTATGCCAAGGTGATTAACTTCGGTTTAATTTATGGCATGAGTGCCTTTGGCTTAGCAGGTAACCTAGGCATTGAGCGGGCGGCAGCGCAAAAATACATTGATACTTATTTTGAGCGCTATCCTGGGGTAGCCCAATACATGGAACGAACAAGACTTGAGGCGCGAGAAAGTGGCTACGTAGAAACCGTTTTCGGGCGACGTTTATGGTTGCCCGAAATTAAAAGTTCCGGTCCGCGGCGACAGGGCGCAGAACGCGCAGCCATTAACGCGCCCATGCAGGGTACAGCTGCCGATTTAATTAAATTAGCCATGATTGCCGTGCAGCAGTGGATTGAAGCAGAGCAATTGCAAACCCGCTTGCTTTTGCAGGTGCATGATGAATTAATATTTGATGCGCCATTTGCCGAGGTAGATCGTTTGCGTGATGCTTTACCTGGTTTAATGGGCTCAGTGGCACAATTGCGCGTACCCCTTGTGGTAAGTATTGGTGTAGGTAATAACTGGGAAGAAGCGCATTAAGTAGATAGGCCAAGATAGTTGGCAACTAAAATTAAGGAGAGGCAATGCAAAATCAACGGCGGAAATTTATGCAAACTTCAGTAGCTTCTGCTGCGTCTGCTGCTTCGGCAGTCTCGACTGTATCCATCGGCGGCTTGGGTGTCGGTTTCGTGGCCGCAGCACAGCCCGTGATAGCGGCGGCAATTCAAACGGACTTCGTCGGGATTGAAGCCAGCGAGCAAACCATTGCCGTAGGTAATACTAAAGTGCCACTCTACACCGCACGCCCAAACAAAAGTACTGGGCCTTTGCCGATTGTGATTGTGGTTAGTGAAATTTTTGGCGTCCATGAGCATATTGCTGATGTTGTGCGACGTTTTGCCAAACTTGGATACCTCGCGATTGCGCCAGAATTTTTTACCCGCGCTGGCGATCCCAATACCTTTGGCACCATCGCTGAAATTATGAGCAATATTGTTGCCAAGACACCGGATGCAGAAGTAATGGCTGATCTTAAAGCGACTCTAGCTTGGGCAGGAACCCATGGCGGAGATGTGAAGCGAGTTGGCGTTACCGGCTTTTGTTGGGGCGGTCGCATTACTTGGCTCGCTGCTACTTTGCCAGAGGTGCGCGCTGGCGTTGCTTGGTATGGTCGCTTAGTCGGTGTACCCACGCCTAATAGTCCGCATAATCCAGTAGATATTGCTGCTGAATTAAAAGCACCGGTACTTGGCTTATATGGTGGTGCAGATACTGGCATTCCCTTAGACACCGTAGAAAAAATGCGCGCCGCTTTATCTGCAGCAGCAGCTACCAATGCCGCTGCTAAGGCCTCGCGAATTGAAGTCTATCCCGATACACCGCATGCCTTTCATGCCGACTATCGTGAATCGTATCGCGCTGGACCTGCTAAAGACGGCTGGGATAAATGCCTCGCTTGGTTTAAGCAATACGGCGTCGCATGATGGGATTGAGTACCCTGCAACTTATCGTTGCAGTTACTGCTTTAGCGGGCTTAGCCAGCGTTTTAATTGCCGCTAGTTTGTCCTTAGGTTTTTTAAGCAAGATGATCAACACCATGGTCAGTTTTTCGGTCGGCATTTTATTGGCCACGGCATTTTTACATTCTTTGCCAGAAGCATTTGCCATGCCAAACACGAACCCGTCCATTTTATTTGCTGCTTTACTTATGGGTTTACTTGGATTTTTTTTGTTAGAAAAAATTGCCTTATTACGCCACAGTCATCACCATGAAGGCGATGGGCATCATCATCATCAAGGGCATGATGCGGAAATGGCCGGGAATAGTGGTTGGACTATTTTAGTTGGTGATGGCTTGCATAATTTTGTCGATGGCGTGCTGATTGCAGCTGCGTTTATGGCAAATATGCAAGTCGGTATTTTTACCGCACTTGCCATTATTGCCCATGAAATTCCGCAAGAAGTAGGCGATTTTATTGTCTTACTCAATGCTGGTTTTTCTAAAGCCCGTGCTTTACTTTATAACTTAATTAGCGGCTCACTCGCGGTGTTGGGCGGCGTATTAGCGTACTTTTTTTTAGAGCGTGCGCACCACATCATGCCCTACTTGTTAGTAATTGCTTCGAGTAGTTTTATTTATATCGCAGTCAGCGATTTAATTCCGCAAATGCACCGCCGCCCGCATTGGCAAGAATCCTTACGGCAAATTATGTTAATCGGCTGCGGTATTGGCGTGGTTATTCTGCTGTCGCGATAGGTCGCTGCGAATCTGCACACCATTCACTCCAACTGCCAGCATAGAGTTGGGAGCCCCTTATGCCAGCTACTTCCATGGCTAAGAGATTATGACAAGCAGTGACGCCAGAACCACATTGATGAATAATTTTATTAGCAGATCTACCCGCTAAAAGAATACTAAATTCGCGGTAAAGTTCATCCGCTGTTTTAAATTGTTTGGACCGTAAGTTTTCTTTAAAGCAGCGATTAGCGGCCCCTGGAATATGCCCACCCACGGGATCAAGGGTTTCATTTTCCCCGCGGAAACGATCGGGTGTTCGGGCATCTAGAACCAGGCGCGCTGCTGCTTCTGAAATACCTAAATTTGCTACAACCTCATCAACAAGCACTAAATCACGATAGGGTACGGCAGTAGGCATAGCATCTAACGCAATGGGTTCGCGCGGCTTGCTGCCGATAGCACCATTCCAAGCATCGAGACCGCCATCGAGCACTTGTACTTGGGTATGACCAATTGCCCTTAGCATCCACCAGAGACGACTGGCGAAAACTGAGCCCTGATTGTCATAGGCTACAACCGGAGTATTTAAATTAATGCCAAGGCGTTGGCGGGTTTTTGCCCAGACCTCGGGACTAGGCAGTGGGTGCCGTCCATTGGTGCCCGTTTGCGGGCCAGATAAATCCTGATCAAGATCGACATAAATAGCACCAGGTAGGTGACTCATTTGATACGCTTCACGTCCCGCAGAGGGCTTAGCGAGATCAAAGCGACAGTCGCAGAGTAAAACATCAGCACCAGTATTGAGTAACTCTTCTAATTGATTGGCAGTAATTAAGGGTTGGCTCATGTTGGATTCTCCAAGTTCATCGTGCGGCGGTACCATTCGTGAAAGTGTTGCATGCCATCTTCCATTGGGCTTTGATAAGGCCCAACCTCATTGATGCCACGCGCCATTAAAACCGCACGCCCTGCATCCATACGTTCAGCAATCTCATCATCTTCTAGGCAAGTTTCCATATAGGCCGCGCGTTCTGCAGCGATAAATTCGCGCTCAAATAAAGCAATTTCTTCAGGATAATAAAACTCGACAATATTGCGCGTTTTATTGGGACCAAGCGGATGTAGTGTAGAAATGCATAAGACCCCTGGATACCATTCAACCATGACATTCGGATAGTAAGTAAGCCAAATGGCCCCATGTTGAGGTAATTTGCCCTGGTGATAGCGCAGGACAGCTGCATGCCAGTCACGGTAAGTATGGGTACCCGGCGTGCTGAGATCCTTATGGATGCCCACCGTTTGTACGCTATGCCAGTCGCCAAATTCCCATTGCAAATTTTCACAGGAAACAAATTTGCCAAGTCCTGGATGAAAGGATTCGACATGGTAGTCCTCAAGATAGACCTCGATAAATGTTTTCCAGTTGTAATTGCATTCATGCACTTCGACATGATCGAGTAGGTAGCCGGTGAAATCTAAATCGGCAGTGACGCCAAGACGGCCTAAATCAGCGCACACATCACGTGGTCCTTCAAACAACAAGCCCTGCCAATTTTGTAAGGGCGATTTTCCTAAGTTTAGACAAGGCTTATTTGCAAAATGGGGCGCGCCCAATAGACCGCCCTCTAAATCGTAGGTCCAACGGTGCAAGGGACATACAATCGTTTCCACTTTACCGGCACCATTGAGCATCAGCGCTTGGCGATGGCGACAAACATTTGACAGTAGCTCAACGCCATGGGCATTGCGTACGAGTATCCGCCCTTCATTTTCGGCCCGCAAGGTTTGATAAGAGCCTAGCTCAGGTACCATTAACTCGTGACCTACATAAGCAGGCCCCTGCTTAAATAGCAAGTCGATTTCACGTTGATATAAATCAAGGTCAAAATAGGCCGTTACTGGCAATTGAAGTTTGGACGGCGCAAGTTGCTGCGCGGTAGCCAGATTAGTCATTCTCCCCACCCCCGAAAAAGTCAGCCGAAGCTAAGCGGAACAACCAATCCAACCATCGACGAATCGATATTGGAAAGGAAGGCATGGATTATACCTACGGATTAGTTTGCCATTAAGATGGGGGTTTATTTACCAATATTTGCCTTATTTCTCCGAGGGGACCAAGTTATGCCAGCCAAAAAACCGGCTCATGCAACTGCAGCAGCGCTGAGTCCAATTGATCCCAATTTGCGCTACGAACAGGCCTTGAAAGATTTAGAAAAACTGATCGCCGATATGGAGTCTGGCAAGCTTTCTTTAGAAGAAACCTTATTGGCTTATCAACGCGGCGCAGCTCTTCTTAAGCATTGTCAAGCTGTTCTGACTCAGGTAGAGCAGCAGGTGCGGGTTTTTGAGGGTTAGAAAATAGTCGCATGAACCCATTTAATTTCGAGGCGTGGGTGCAAACGCATTCTGCCCGTGCTGAGGCAGCGCTCATCAAAAATTTAGATGTTGCCCAAACAGTGCCCCAGCGTTTACACGAAGCGATTCTATACGCTAGCTTGGGGGGTGGCAAGCGCATGCGGCCACTTCTGGTCTATGCCGCCGGTGAACTTGGCAATCCTCGCGCGAGTGCAACTGGCACACTAGCTGATGCTGATCATGAAAACATGCTCGATACCGCAGCTGCCGCGATTGAAATGATGCATGCCTATTCTTTAGTGCATGATGATTTGCCCTGCATGGATGACGATGATTTACGCCGCGGCCGACCCACAGTGCATAAAGCTTTTGACGAGGCCACCGCACTACTGGTAGGTGATGCATTGCAAACCCGTGCGTTTGAAATTTTGGCTAAGGCACCAGGCGATGGCGAGATGCGTCTGGCATTAATTGCGGGGTTGGCCAGTGCTGCTGGTTCGCGTGGTATGGCTGGTGGGCAAGCAATTGATTTAGATAGCGTAGGTGCAAAGCTCGATTTAGCCGGCTTACAAAATATGCATCAAATGAAAACGGGGGCATTACTTACTTGCGCAGTACAAATGGGTGGCATTGTGGCGAACTTATCGCCAGCAGAGATGCGCGCCTTGACTTCATTTGCAAGTGCCCTGGGCTTAGCTTTTCAAATAGTCGATGACGTGCTGGATGCCACAGCAGATAGTCAAACCCTCGGTAAAACGGCCGGCAAAGATGCCGCCAACGATAAGCCGACCTATGTGACCCTGATGGGTTTAGACTACGCTCAAAGGCAGGCCCAAGAGATGCACCAACAAGCCCTAGCTAGTATTGATAGTTTTGGTTTGCGTGCAGATGCTTTACGTGGCCTGGCAGCGTTCGTTGTAAATCGAAGAAAATAGACTTATGAAGATGATTTTGCCCACCATTAATGACCCCAGCGACTTGAGAAAGTTATCGCGCGAAGAGCTGCCGCAGGTAGCAGAAGAGTTACGGCAGTTTATCGTTGATTCAGTCTCTAAAACAGGCGGCCATTTTTCATCTAATTTAGGTGCTGTGGAATTAACGGTAGCTTTGCATTATGTTTTTAATACACCCGAAGATCGCTTGGTATGGGATGTTGGTCATCAAAGTTATCCCCACAAAATTTTAACGGGGCGCCGTGAGCGCATGCATTCATTGCGGCAGTTTAGTGGCTTATCAGGTTTTCCACGGCGCGCTGAGAGTCACTATGATACGTTTGGCACTGGCCACTCTTCCACCAGTATTTCTGCTGCTATTGGCATGGCGCGGGCAGCGCAAACAAAAGGTGAAAAGCGTGTGGTAGTCGCGGTGATCGGCGATGGTGCAATGAGTGCGGGCATGGCCTATGAAGCAATGAACAATGCTGGCATTTATGAAGATTTACCGTTGATCGTGATTTTGAACGATAACGATATGTCGATTTCACCAGCAGTCGGCGCTTTAAATCGATATCTAGCGCGCCTTCTCAGCGGTCAATTTTATTCGGCGACGAAAAAGGGCATTGATCGCGCGCTGTCATCAATGGCCCCACCATTACGGCAATTTGCCAAACGACTAGAAGATCACGCTAAGGGAATGGTTTCTCCCTCAACGATTTTTGAAGAGTTTGGTTTTACCTATTTTGGCCCAATTGATGGACATGATTTAGATACCTTATTACCGATGTTACAAAATTTGCGGCGCTTAGCCCTAGAGGGCGGCGGCCCACAGTTTTTGCACGTGATTACGCGCAAAGGTCAAGGTTACGAATTAGCTGAGGCCGACCCTGTGATGTATCACGGCCCGGGTAAATTTAATCCTGAAGAGGGAATTAAACCGACGGGCGCAGGAAAACAAACCTTTACCCAAGTATTTGGTGAGTGGCTATGCGATATGGCCGAAGCCGATCCGCGCTTAGTTGGCATTACGCCAGCAATGCGCGAGGGCTCGGGCTTAGTTGAATTTGAGAAACGCTTTCCACTGCGCTATTACGACGTGGGTATTGCTGAACAACATTCGGTTACTTTCGCTGCGGGTATGGCGTGCGAAGGAATGAAACCGGTGGTGGCAATTTATTCGACCTTTTTACAACGGGCCTATGACCAGTTGATTCATGATGTGGCCATTCAAGATTTACCAGTGGTGTTTGCTTTAGACCGGGCTGGCTTAGTAGGTGCAGACGGTGCAACTCATGCGGGGGCGTACGACATTCCCTTTTTGCGCTGCATTCCTAACATGCTCATCATGACACCTGCAGACGAGGCCGAGTGCCGCGATTTACTCACAACTGCTTTTCATCAGTCGCATCCAACAGCCGTGCGCTATCCAAGGGGTGCTGGTGTAGGGCGTACTCCACCGAAAGAGTTGCGCAGCTTACCACTAGGTAAGGGTGAGGTACGTCGTCAAGCTGGCGCAGCAAGTGGTAGTCGGCTCGCAATTTTGAGTTTCGGCACTTTGCTGTATTCAGCACTTACAGCCGCAGAAGCCTGTGATGCAACTGTAGTGAATATGCGTTTTGTTAAGCCACTAGATACTGAATTATTAAAAAAAGTCGCACTTGAGCACGATTTTCTAGTGACGCTCGAAGATGGTGCGATTCAGGGAGGCGCTGGTAGCGCTTGCTTAGAGGCCTTAACAGCCATGGGGATCAATAAACCCTTATTGCAACTAGGTCTGCCTGATGAATTTATCGAGCATGGCGACTATAACTTGTTAATGGCGAAGTGTGGCCTTGATGTAGCGGGCATAAGCGCCGCTATTGCCAAGCGCTTTCCGAGCACTAATAACTCACAAATTGAGCCATTAGCACAGTCGCTGAGTAAGTAATCTGGCGCCAGAGTTGGCAAAGAACCCAATTTTCCTTGAAAATAGCGTAATGAATGATTTAAACCTCTCCTTTCTTAAAAACCGCACTATGCCTGATGTGCAGTCGACTGCTGATGAGCGGGCGATGCCGATCGAGCAAGTGGGTATTCGGGGTATACGTCATCCCTTAACGATTCGTACTGCTAGCGGCACCTTTCCCACGGTTGGAAACTTTACGATGAGTGTTGCCTTGCCCGCTGCTAGTAAGGGCACGCATATGTCACGTTTTATTGCGCTCTTACAACAACAAAATACGGCGATGGATAGCAGTGCTCTCGTCACCATGACGCAGGAAATGTTGCCGTTATTACAGGCCGAACAAGGCATGATTCAATTTACCTATACTCACTTTGTCCAAAAGCAGGCACCAGTTTCTGCCGTTGAAAGTTTGATGGATTACGAGGTGACCTGGACTGCACAAATCCAGAAAAACAAGTTGGGTACGCAAGCGGGCGCCGTAACGACGACCTTAATATTGCATGTCATCGTGCCAGTGATGAGCTTATGTCCTTGCTCAAAAGAAATTTCCGATTACGGCGCTCATAATCAACGCTCGCATGTCACCATGACAGTGGCGCTAGATCCGCAAGCCATCATGACAGTAGAAGATTTAATTACCATCGCCGAGACCGAGGCCTCAAGTGAGTTGTGGGGTTTATTAAAACGGCCTGATGAAAAGTGGGTAACCGAGCACGCTTACGACAATCCCAAATTTGTTGAAGACTTGGTGCGCGATGTTGCTGGTCGTTTGCAGCAAGATGCGCGCATTCGTGGTTTCACCGTCGACGCAGAAAATTTTGAATCGATTCATAATCACAGCGCTTTTGCCCGCATTACTAGTGTGGCGCCAAATCCCAGCGGGGCTTAACACTAAAGGCGCCGGATCGTTCAGCTTGCGTTTCTGAGCTGACCTTTGAGAGTAAGCGCAGCGCTCCAGCAAATGCAATCATCACACCGTTATCAGTGCAAAGCTCAAGGGGCGGATAGAAGACGTTAAATTGCAGGTTCTTTGCTGCAGACTGAAGAGCCAAGCGCAGCTGAGTGTTTGCAGCCACTCCACCAGCTAAGACTAAATCGCGACAGTTTGTTAACTGCATTGCTTTAGTCGTTTTACTTACTAAGACGGTAACTGCCGCCTCAACAAAAGCATACGCTAAGTCAGCTCGAAAGTTATCGCCAGCATTTGCACTTGCAACTTGTGAATGTTGTTTGATTTGATTTAGTACTGCAGTTTTAAGTCCTGAAAATGAAAAATCTAAATCGCCTGAATGGAGCATCGGGCGTGGCAAATTAAAGCGACCTGCTTTACCAAGGGTGGCTAGTTTAGATACGGCAGCACCACCGGGATACTCTAATCCCAAGAGCGTGGCTGTTTTATCAAACGCTTCACCAACAGCATCGTCGAGGGTTTCGCCAAGTAGTTCGTATTGACCCACCGCTTTAACCAGCATTAACTGAGTGTGCCCACCTGAAACTAAGAGGGCTACGAAGGGAAAGTTTGGTACGCCATCGCTAGCCGCGCCCAACAGGGGGGAAAGTAAGTGACCCTCTAAATGATGGATACCTAATGCCGGTTTTTGTAATGCCTGTGCTAGCGATTGACCAAAGGCACTACCCACTAAAAGCGCCCCCGCTAAACCAGGCCCTTGGGTATATGCCACAGCGTCTATGGCCTTTAAATCTAGCTTAGCTTGCGCTAAGGCTAGCTCCAAAAGGGGCAAAATACGCCGAATATGGTCGCGCGACGCTAGTTCAGGCACTACCCCGCCATAATCTCGGTGCATGGCAATTTGGGAATGCAGCGCTTGGCCCATAATACCTAGTTCCGCGGGGCGTCCCGCTGCCAAGGGAGCGGTGTCATAGAGGGCTAGACCCGTTTCATCACAAGAGGTTTCAATACCCAAAACAATCATTTTTTTGCCTAGTCGTGCTAGAATCCGTGATTCTGTAAATTTTCAATCATTTTCGAGCATAAACGAGTTAAACAGTATGACAACAGTCCGCCTCCGGGAAAACGAGCCATTTGAAGTGGCATTGCGCCGTTTTAAGCGCACCATTGAGAAAAATGGCCTCTTAACCGATTTACGCGCGCGTGAATTTTATGAAAAGCCTACGGCTGAGCGTAAACGCAAAAAAGCCGCAGCCGCTAAACGCCATTACAAGCGTTTGCGCAGTCAAATGTTGCCTAAGAAGCTGTTCTAACACGCTTTTTATCGATTCATTTGCTGAATTAATTCTTTAGGTCAATGTTTTATACCCGCTGACGGTAATACGCAGCGGGTTTTTGCTTTTAAGGGCACAGGTATTACTATATTCGTAGGTTTTTAGGAGAATGACAGCATGAGCCTCAAAGAACAAATTACTGAAGATATGAAAAACGCTATGCGAGCCAAAGAAACGGCGCGTTTAAATACGATTCGTCTTTTATTGGCGGCGATCAAACAGCGCGAAGTTGATGAGCGCGTCGTGGTTGATGATGCTGGAGTGGTAGCGATAGTAGAAAAATTAATCAAGCAAAGAAAAGATTCGATTGAGCAATTTCAAAAAGCCGGTCGTACTGATTTGGTCGCAATAGAGGTGCTCGAGCAAACTATTTTGCAGGGTTATATGCCAGCGCAACTCTCTACTGAGGAAGTGACGGCAATAGTTAAAGCAACGATCGCACAACTGAATGCCAGTTCTCCGCAAGAAATGGGTAAAGTCATTGGCGCGCTTAAACCGCAATTAGCTGGTAAAGCTGATATGGGTGCTGTTTCAGCTATGGTGAAGGCCGCCTTAAATCCATCATGACCTTGGACTAATCCGTGGGCTTGATTCCCCAATCGTTTATTGCTGATTTACTCAATCGCATTGATATCGTTGATGTCGTTGGTCAACATGTGCAATTAAAAAAAGCGGGCGCAAACTATCAAGGCCTGTGTCCGTTTCATCAAGAAAAATCGCCATCGTTTTCTGTCTCACCAACGAAGCAGTTTTATCACTGCTTTGGTTGTAGCGCACATGGGTCAGCGATTGGTTTTCTCATGGAGTTTTCGGGCCTTGGCTATATCGAAGCGATTGAAGATTTGGCGCGCTCCGTTGGCCTAACTGTGCCACGTGAAGAGCGCACATTGCAGGATGTAGCGAGACAGAAACAAGCGCTAGCTTTAGGTGAAGTCATGACTCTAGCTGCCGATTGGTATCAGCAGCAATTAAAAAGCGCTCCGCGGGCCATCGATTACCTCAAGGGTCGAGGCTTAACTGGTGAAATTGCTAAACGGTATGCGATGGGTTACGCGCCTGACGGCTGGCAGGGTCTCGAAGCTGTTTTTGGTGTGTACGCGAATCAAGAGATTGCCAAAATATTAGCGGAGGGCGGCCTCATCATTCAAAGTGAAGGCGACGATAGTAAACATTACGACCGCTTTCGAGATCGCATTATGTTTCCCATTCGTAATCCGAAGGGGCAAACCATCGCATTTGGTGGACGCATCTTAGATCAGGGCGAACCCAAATACCTGAATTCACCTGAAACGCCTTTGTTCTCCAAAGGCAATACTTTATATGGGCTCTTTGAGGCGCGCCAAGCGATCCGTGCCCAAGAATTTGTATTAGTTTGCGAAGGCTATATGGATGTAGTGGCGCTAGCGCAATTAGGTTTTGGAAATGCCGTTGCTACCTTAGGAACGGCTTGCACTGCCAATCACGTGCGGGCTTTATTGCGTCAAACCGACCGCATTGTTTTTTCATTTGATGGCGATGCCGCTGGTCAGCGTGCTGCGCAACGCGCACTCGAAGCTTCTTTACCATTGATGTCAGACGATAAAGAAATTCGTTTTTTATTTCTACCAGCCGAGCATGATCCCGATAGCTATGTCAGAACTTTTGGTGCTGCAGCATTTGATAAGGCGATTAAAGAAGCGATGCCTTTATCAAGTTTCTTTTTTAAAACAGTGAGCGAAGAGCAAGATCTTGGAACGCCTGAAGGACGGGCAAAAATACATCATGCCAGCAAACCATTATTGTTATCGATGCCGCCGATAGCTTTACGTACACAAATTTTGCGCGAAGTTGCGTTGCGCACGGCGACAACCCCGCCTGAACTAGAAGCATTTTGTGGTTTAGCGCAAGTCGCTAAACCAGTCCAACAAAATTCAAGTCAAGCGCAAGGTAATTTTGCAGGGCGCCCCCCTTATTGGCAGGCCAATGCACCGGGTTCCCGGCAAGGACGGGACTCATTAGCGCCTTGGCAATCAGGTAAAGGCGCGCAGCGCAGAAATGTTGGTCAAGTAGTAGTACCACCCCAAGCGCCAACCGATTTAGCCGAGCAAATTTTGCGAGTCTTAATCCAGTTTCCGCATTTGGGTAAAGGGCTTGACTCTAATCAGCGACAGTTAATTCTCAAATCTGCACAGCAACGCTCAGCGAAAACTTTAGGCTTAATGGAAGATCTGCTACAGCAATGTGATTTGGTCGAATTCTTAGCGCAGGGCGATGCCACTCCCGCCGCAGGGGCTGGAGCTTTTGCATTATTTCAGGAGCAGTTGGCTAACAGTGAGTTAGCCCCTTTATATGAAATTCTGCGGCAGCGAGTGATGGGCTCCGACCTGGATTTTGATGGTGCTACAGCAGATTTAAATGGTGCGATGAAAAAATTGGAGCTATTGCATCTAAAAGAAGAAATGACGGAAATTGCCCAAAAAATTGCGCAGAATGCAGCGAGTGAGGATGACCGTAAACGCTACCGCGAGCTAGGGGAAAAGCTGAGATTTGCGTAGGAAGATAGGCAAAACCCTGTCAATCGACTATAATGTAAGGCTCCCGAAAAAATAATTGTTGTAATTCAAAGACTTGCAGTGAAGTTTGACGAAATTTGGGTATTTGCCCACCGTAAGTGCCAGTGTTGTGCTGGCATCCCCTAACAGTATTGTAAGTAAGCGCCAACCTATGCCAACCACCAAATCCAAAAAACCCATTAAAGCTGCAGTTGTAAAAAAAGCGGTAGCTAAGCAGCCGGCAAAACCTGCCACTAAATCCATGAAGCCGGTGGCAAAAGCGGCGCAGAAGAAAATTGTATCCAGTGCAAAAAAGCCAATAGGGAAAGCTGTCGCTAAGCCAAGCGCCAAACCTAAGGCCAAGACACCAGCAAAAGCTGTTGTTAAGACCCCGATTAAGGGAAGCAACAAGTTAAGCACTAAGCCCCTAGCTAAGAAACAACTAGCGAGCACAAAAAAACCAGTAAGTAAGGCAGTCAATCCCAAGGGCGTTGTTAAGGCCGCTGCTAAGACAGCGCCGAAGACAGTTAGCAAAGTAAGCGCAAAGCCCACTAGTAAGACGACAACAAAAGTAGTCGAACCCATTAAAAAAGGTAAAGCAGTTGCTGCGGATGCGGCAGCGCCTTTGCCAGAAGTTGAGGTTGAGAAAAAAGTTCGTGGCCGCAAGCCAAAAATTGAAGAAGTGGTTGAGCCTGGTACTGATGTCCGTACAGATCGCCAAAAAGCGCGCGATCGTAAGGCAAAAGAAAAGGCCCTGCTAAAAGAATTTGCCGCCCAGCAATTGGGTAGTGAAGAGCAGCAGGAACTGCGGCGTGCACGCTTAAAAATGCTTATTAAGATGGGTAAGTCAAAAGGCTACCTCACGCATGGCGAAATGAATGACGTGATGTCAGATGAATTGTCTGATGCTGATGCACTAGAAACCTTAATTGGCTTGTTAAATGATATTGGCATTACGGTATACGAGCAGGCGCCAGATGCAGAAACACTGCTCTTAAATGAAAATGGCATTGCCGGCGCTTCTGAAGAAGAGGCTGAAGAAGAAGCTGAAGCCGCTTTGTCTACTGTGGATTCTGAATTTGGTCGTACAACTGACCCCGTGCGGATGTATATGCGCGAAATGGGCACCGTAGATTTGCTGACTCGCGAAGGCGAAATTGTCATTGCGAAAAAAATTGAAGCCGGTTTAAAAGACATGGTCATGGCTTTATCTGCCTGCCCAGTAACCATTGGTGAAATTTTGGCAAATGCTGAAAAAATTGCCACTGGCGAAATGGAAATTGATCAATTTGTGGATGGTTTAGTTGATCCCAATGCTGAAGATATTAAGCTAGGGCCAGAAGAGCCCGAAGTTGACCTCGATGCAATCGAAGGCGAAGAAGAGGGCGAAGAAGAAGGCGGCGGAGGCGGCGCAAGCACAGTGAACACCAAGCAGTTGGAAGAGCTCAAAGAAATTTCGTTGAAGAAATTTGCCATTATTCGTACGCAAACCGATAAAATGCGGCGCGCATTTGACCGTGATGGCTATAACAGCCCAGCCTATATTAAGGCGCAAGAAAGTATTCGTAATGAAATGCTGGGTTTCCGTTTAACAGCCAAGAGCGTTGAAAAATTATGTGACACCATGCGCTCACAAGTCGATCAAGTATGGAAGCTAGAGCGCGGTATCGTTAGCCTATTAGTTGATAAAGTCGGCGTTAATCGCGGTGAAGTGATTAATGCATTTCCAAAAATGGCAATGAACCTCAAGTGGACTGCGAATCTGTTAAAAGAATCTAAGCCATATAGTGCATTGCTTGAACGTAATGTTCCCGCAGTACAAGAGTTACAGCAAAAGTTAATTGATATTCAAACGCGCGTGGTCTTGCCGCTGCCTGAGTTAAAAGAAGTCAATAAAAAAATGACTGCTGGCGAAAAACGTGCGCGTGAAGCAAAGCGCGAAATGACAGTAGCTAATTTACGTTTAGTTATTTCTATCGCTAAAAAATATACCAATCGGGGCTTACAGTTCTTAGATTTAATTCAAGAAGGCAACAGTGGTTTAATGAAGGCGGTAGATAAGTTTGAGTATCGTCGTGGCTATAAGTTTTCAACCTATGCAACTTGGTGGATCCGTCAGGCAATTACCCGCTCTATTGCAGATCAAGCACGCACAATTCGTATTCCAGTGCACATGATTGAAACCATCAACAAAATGAATCGTATTAGTCGCCAAATCTTGCAGGAAACTGGCCATGAGCCTGATGCCGCAACTTTAGCGCTGAAGATGGAAATTCCTGAGGACAAGATTCGTAAGATTATGAAAATTGCGAAAGAGCCAATCTCCATGGAAACCCCAATTGGTGACGATGAAGATTCTCATTTAGGTGATTTCATTGAAGATGGTAATACCCTTGCGCCAGCTGAAGCAGCTTTACATGATTCAATGCGTGATGTCGTGAAAGATGTGCTCGATTCTTTAACCCCGCGCGAAGCAAAAGTGTTACGTATGCGCTTTGGTGTTGAAATGAGTACTGATCACACGCTTGAAGAAGTAGGAAAGCAATTTGATGTAACACGTGAGCGTATTCGGCAAATTGAAGCGAAGGCTTTACGTAAGATGCGGCATCCAAGTAGGAGTGATAAGTTAAAGACCTTCCTCGAGGAAGATTAATCAGCGGTTTAATTGGGCCGATAGCTCAGTTGGCTAGGGCAGACGACTCATAAGAAAGAAGCCCTAGGGGTCTTGTAACAAAGACCTCAATGATTTCAAGAGCTTAGTGGT
>CAIXDG010000054.1 GCA_903918115.1 uncultured beta proteobacterium | reverse complement strand
TCTGGGCAGAGCATTAGACCCAAGCAAGTTTTTGGAGCAGATACGAAAAGGGCGCAAGGTATGCAGTTGCAGGAAATAAAAACCATCATTCGCGAATCTAGGCGCCTAGTCAAAATTTCGCCTGAGATGCGTCTGTCTACTTATAACCAAGCTTTGGAGGCTTTTTTTACAGGGGATTTTGCGCTTGGCAAAAAATTATTACGTATGGTAATTAATGGCGCCATGGGCTATGAAGTACTTGCCACGAATACCGGTATTCCAAGTAAGAGTATTCACCGCATGCTCTCCTCAAAAGGTAACCCAAGCTCAACGTCACTTTTTTTAATTTTAAATGCGGTGCGCAAGTTTGACGGTTTTGGGGTGCATGTGCAAGTGACCTATACGCCCAAGCAGCAGAAGTAGCTGCGTTGTAGTTAGACGCAGGGTAGATTTATACACAATATTAATTGAATTTGGAGATGAAAATGGGACAACAATATAACGCATTTCAGCATGGCTTATTTGCCAAAGAGGTCTTACTGCCGTTTGAAGATCGGCGCCAATTTTTGCGATTTTGTCGCGAGATTATCGCAAGCCTCAATCCTGAAAATGAAATTCAAGGGCACTTTGCCCGCGAAATTGCCGAAGACGCTTGGAAAATTAAACGCATCGATAAAACCATTCAAGCGCAAAGACAAAGTATTTATGAGCGATTAAGCCCACAAATGGTCGCGCAATTTGCTGATCTTCCAGAAAAGTTGCATGCTAGCGCTCCCCCTTGGCTTACTGATCTGTCTAGTAAAGTAACTCAGTTTGAGAAAAAGTTTTATCGGCTCGTGTGTACGCAATATGACGATTGTTTAAAAAACTATGTGGGCATTCCCAATTTAGTGGCTGTTTATAAACAGTATCCGCAGCTCTTTTTATGCGCCAGCGCCCAAGCTGAAGAAAGCGCTCAGCGCCCAATTATAAATACTGCTACTAATACACTGGATCCTGCTTGGCAACAAAGTTCCAAAGCCCTTTGGCTGGCGCTAGAAAAAGCCTATCAGCTAGCTTATTTTTATGCCCACTGGGATAGCATTCGTAAGTTAGCCCATCCTTATGTACAAAGTTGGTTTTATTTGCAAGCCGCGCAGCATTCTCGTCTTGAGCATCACCAAAGCTTAGGACTGAAAGCGCGCATGGATTTACGTAAGCAATTACAAGCCTATGAAAGACTCAAGAAAAACGCGGTACTTTATAGCGGAATCTTGCACAGCATAGTGAGTGAGAATCAAACGCAGCAAGCCCATGGTAATGCTAAAGGTAACGGTATAGGCGCTAACAGCATGGCCAATAGCAAAGACAGCGGTAAAGCCAGCAGAAAAGCTAAGGGCACGGCAGTAAAGCCACTGAATGCAAAAGTAAAGGTCAGTCTAGCGCCAATGCAAGCCAGTTTAGCCAATCTACAAGCAAGCACGCAGACCGTAATACCGGTAGTTCAGCATTAAGATGCTAAGGAAAGCACTGAGGTAAGCACTGAGGTAAGCGCTAAGGTAAGCACTGAGGTAAGCACTAAGGAAAATGAAAAAACAAATTGACCTAAGTGCTTGAAAGGCTTTATTTTTTTAGCAAAAAGCAGGACGAAAATCGACAAAAAATAGGCCATTTTTAAACTTCTTAACGCAAGTTGTGGCGCTGCACGCGCCTGATGGGTACTTTAATTTAATTGTTGAAGGTAAGTCAGAAAAAAAGACAGGCTCATTGCTAAAAAAGCGTTCGCGCGATTAGTCGATCGTCAAATCAGCATACTGACAGGTGCGCACAATTACGCCTTTTTCGAGCTCGATAATTTGTGTGCAATTACGCAGAGTCGTGAGCCGATGGGCAATGGTGATGATGGTAAGCTCTGCATCTAAATTGGCAATCGTTTGGATTAAGGTTTCTTCAGTGTCATTATCAAGGGCGGAAGTCGCTTCATCAAAAATAATCACATCTGCCTTTTTGTAAAGCGCCCTAGCAATTCCTATACGTTGGCGCTGGCCGCCTGAAAGACGCACCCCGCGCTCCCCAACTTCGGTATCTAGTCCGTTTGGCCAGGAATCAATTAAATTTAAAATTTGGGCTTGCGCCGCTGCTTCTCGCACCCTTGCTAAATTGATGCTTTGCAAGGGCACGCCAAAAGCGATGTTCTCGGCAATCGACGAATCTGAAAGATAAATAGCTTGGGGCACATGGGCGATATGGAGCTGCCAAGCGCGGCGATTTGAGTCGTCAATATTTTTTCCATCGATGATGAGTTGCCCTGTGGTCGGTGGCAAAAGCCCCATGATGATATCGAGCAAAGTGCTTTTTCCACAACCCGTGGCGCCCATAACACCTAGACGAGATCCCTTGGCAATACTTAGATTTAGCCCTTGAAAAATTGGCGCTAGGGTAGGGCTATAGGCAAATCCAAGATTGGATAAGACGATGCTATGCTGAAAGCCGATAGGTTTAGGTGTAGCAAGTTGGAGGTGCATTGGGAGCGGTTGATCCATGAGCTCTAAGGAACCTACTAGTGCGCCTTGACTACCTTTAATTGAGGCCCATGAAGCATAAGCTTGTTGCAGTATGGGAACCAAGCGCTGCGCTCCTAAAGCTAAGGCTCCCAAAATGGGAATGGCTCGAGCTACACTTGTGCCTTCATTGGTAATAAAGTAGGCAAGCGCTGCTATAAAGAGCATGCCGATTGCCTCCACTGCAAAACGCGGCGCCATAATCATGAATGAGTTGCTACCTTGGGAGCGGCGCAGGATTCGATCAGCCCTTTGGTAAGCTTTGCAGTACTCTTCTTGTGAACCATCAATCAAAATATCGCGAATACCACCTAAGCCTTCTTGCAATGTTTTAATGACGCGCTGTGATTCACTTGAAATATGTGCACTATTTTCTTTTAATTGTTTTTTTGTCGCCAATAGAACGACGACATAGATTAAGCCAAAACCCACAAAGGCGAGAATCGAAGTTTGTGGGTCAACCCAAATGAGGGCACCCAAGATAAGAACCAGCATCACTAGTGAACTTGCTAAGGTGATAGCTGACATCAAGCCATCAAAAATAATGCTATTGGTTTTAATCAAGATACCATCAATGACAACACTACTATTTCTAGAAATATGGACAGCGTAATCTTGGTAAAGGGTGCGCTCGTAAATCCCGTAACTCAGATCTGCCCCGGCAGCAAAAGAAACGCGAGTACTAGTCCACAACAGAAGTAGGCGCATACCGCCAGCAAAAATAGCCGCTAAGCCAAAGAGAATGGTCAGAGGCAAAATAAGTTGAGCGCTATTTGTGATGCCCAGGATTTGAATCAAGGGCTGCAAAATGGGTAGGCCAAAAACGCGATTCGGGTCGGTGAGTACCGCCAAAAAAGGCAAGACTGAGCCAATACTCAAAATCTCCGCAAAGGAAGCCAAAATCATCAGCACAATCAAGAGTTCAATTTGATGTTGGCGCCGCTTACTGAGGTGATGCCAGAGTCGCCCTAATAGCTGAAAAATACCTTGGGGTTGCAGTTCTTTGCTATTGGGATTATCGGCTGGTACGGTCATGGCTCTATTTTAAAGGCTAAACTAGGATCTCTTTATTTCTTAGGGTAGTGACCTAACTACACGTGAGCGCCCCGATTCAATGTCCCATTTTTTTGCGCCCTTGATTAAACGTCGCTTTGGGGTTCTTGCCGCATTGGCATGGGGCCTACTGGCATTTATCCTCACTGTTGGCCCGATTGCTTTAAATCCAGCCAGAGTCGAATGGCTCTCGCTTGGCGACCCTTTACAGCATTACGCGGGGTGGGTTTTTTACCGGGAAGGCCCCTGGACTTTTCCGCTTGGCCTAAATCCCAATTACGGGATGACCAGTCATTCCTCAATTGTATTTACCGATTCCCTTCCGCTTTTAGCGATCTTTTTTAAGTTATTTTCAGCGGTATTACCACAGCCATTTCAGTATTTTGGCTTGTGGACATTGGCGTGCTTTATTTTACAAGCGTATTTTGCCTGGAAGTTATTGCGACTGGTAACGACTTCCTACTGGCTTTTATTTATGGGGCTGGGATTTTTTGTCTTCTCGCCTATTTTGTTATGGCGCATGGGCATAAATTCTTCGCTAGCAGGTCAATTTTTAATTCTTGCTGCGCTTTATTTTAATTTTCGTCAGGAGCCGATTTCCAGTTTGCGGTTTTTTGGCAATTGGCTTTGCCTTTTACTCGTTGCTGCTTTAGTGCATTTTTATTTACTAACGATGGTCGCTTTTTTATGGCTGGCCAATTCTTGCAATGTCAATCATCTACAAGGCAATAAAAATGATGGCTATAGGATCTTTTTTAAAACCACCTTGCTACAAATTGGCCTCATTGGGATCTGTGTTTTCCTAGTCTGTTGGCAGGCAGGATATTTTGTCATGGGCTCAGCTGTCAGTGGCGGTAATTATGGGATAGGTAGCGCTAATCTTTTAGGTTTTTTTGATGCAAAAGGCTGGTCTTGGATCCTACCCTCTATTGGCGATATGAAAACAGGTAAAGAGCTTTACTTGGATTGGGGGCGCAATTTTGA
>CAIXDG010000053.1 GCA_903918115.1 uncultured beta proteobacterium | reverse complement strand
CTGGCAAATGCCACCAGCCGTTTCAAGGGCTTCATTTTCTGGCGAATAATCAATTTTTAAACCAAAGGCTTCACCTGTCCCTAGTGCAGCGCTAATTTTTTCACCCAACCAGGCAAGATTGACAACAACCTGTTTGATGCCGGCGCTCTGCAAAGTTTCCAGATGCCAATTTAATAATGACTTACCTTGCACCTCTAAAAGTGGTTTCGGTAAGAAGTCGGTTAATGGACGCATGCGCTCACCCCGACCAGCAGCTAGCAATAAGCACGGAATTGAAGCATCAATAGGTGCAGAATAGGGCATTAATGTAGCGCCTCAAGCAGCCGAGTAATAGGTTTAAATTCGGCATATCGATTGGTAACTTTAAGGACGTAATCCAATACCAAAGGAATATCTTTTAGATAGCCATTTTTACCATCGCGATAATTTAGGCGAGCAAAAATACCTAAAATTTTTAAATGCCGTTGCAGGCCCATCCATTCAAAATCACGAAAAAAATCCCCGAAGTCTGGTGATACTTCTAAGCCTACAGCGCGAGCAGATTCCCAGTAAAAAATAGCCCAATCAATTACTTGTTCTTCTGGCCATTGAATATAAGCATCGCGTAAAAGTGAAGTTAAGTCGTAGGTAATGGGCCCAAAGACAGCGTCTTGAAAATCTAAAATTCCGGGGTTGATATTTGGCGAGAGCATTAAATTGCGTGAATGATAGTCGCGATGTACGAAGACTTTGCTTTGCGCTAAATTATTTTTTATCAGGAGATTAAAGCAAGCACTTAATTGGTCACGCTGTTGAGAATTTAAACGCATTTGCAGATGACGCTGTAAATACCACTCTGGGAATAAATCGAGTTCGCGCTGCAAAAGTTCGGTATTGTAGTCGGGCAAGATATTTGCTTGGCTAGCTAATTGCAATTGCACTAAGGCCACGATAGCCTCTCGATAGAGTTTGTCAGCATTACTTGGCGTAAGCGTATCTAAATACGTAGTACTGCCCAAATCGCTGAGCAAGAGAAATCCAGCCGGTTGATTTTCAGCCAGAATTTGAGGTACATTTAATTGGGCCTGGGTGAACAAACGGGCGACTCGAACAAAGGGCTCAATTGACTCTTTATCGGGGGGCGCATCCATCACAATCAGGGTGGGATAATTAGGCTTGGTTGACCAAATACGAAAGTAGCGGCGAAAGCTGGCATCAGCCGAAGCCGGTTCTAAAGAGTCCAGATCGAGCTGCCAGGGGATAGCTAAAGCCCCTAGCCATTGGCGTAGCGAAGATAAGCGAGAGTCAAGCATGGTCGGTTCGTATAATAAGTCGAGTCTAGATTTATGAGTCATTATCGCCGTCGCGCCGGCCTTTGCGCCCCCGTTCATTTTTCCCCCAGCGCACGATTGATTTTGGGCGTGACCTTGTTATGTTTGACAGCTGAAACAGTTGCCCAAACTGCGGTCATTCCGCCCTCTGGAGTAGCCCCAACGGTAACTACTTTATTTCCTGATAAGGGCTATCAAAAAGGCTTGAAATTCGATGATCAATTACGTATTGGTAAACCCATTCCTGATGATCAGGCGCTCACATTTACGGCAAGTGATGCGATCGATGGGGTAGTTGAGCGGGAAATGAAATTGCAGGGACGGGCACAAATTCGTCGTAGCGGAACAGTAATGAAGGCGGATCAAATAACGTATGACCCGGATTCGGATACTGCCAACTTAACCGGTAATGTAGAGCTGATAAAAGACTCAGCTATTTTCATTGGACCCAAAGCCCGGTTGCGAGTTGATGCACGTGAAGGGGAGATGGAAGATATTACTTATGAATTTCGTGACAGCCGAGTTCGCGGTCGAGCAAATAAATTAACCGTAGCAGCTGCAGATACTTATAAATTAGAGAAGCCAATCTATACCACCTGCGCGCCAGATAATCTGGATTGGTATTTTAGTGCTAGTCAGATTGATCTTGATCAAGAGCAACGTACCATGACCGTTAAAGACGGTGTGATGCGTTTTTTTGATGTTCCTATCCTGTATTTGCCTTACGCTAGTTTGCCAACCTCGAATCAGCGCCGCTCAGGATTTTTAGCACCCGTAGCTGGCTATAGCACGACCAATGGCATTGATGTTACGGCTCCTTACTATCTTGATATTGCCCCGAATCGCGATTTATTAATTCTGCCACGCTACATGAGTAATCGTGGACTACAGTTAGGTGGTAATTTACGTTACCTAGAGCCAAAATATTTCGGCAATTTGCAAGCTGATATTCTGAATGATCAGCTAACTAATTCCTTACGTTGGAAATATGACCTGCAACATCGGGAGGCAATTTTGCCTGGTTGGAATGCTTATGCTAATGTGGCTAAGGTTTCAGACAATACTTACCCAATTGACTTTTCGCGTTCGATTGCAGCTGCTGTTACCACTCAATTTCGCCAAGAGTTAGGCACTAGCTATGCAATGCCAGCAAATAGTGTTTTAGGTGGCTGGAGCTTCACTGCACGTACTTTAACTTTTCAAACTTTGCAGCCTGATCCCGCTAGTATTGTTGGTGCGCCATACAATATTTTGCCGGAAATAAAAGCCTCGTATGTGAAAAATAACTTTTTAAACTTACCCACTATTGGCGCGTTTAAAGGACCCGACGCGTATTTCAATGCCGATTTCACCCGTTTTCAATACAACATTGCCGGCAATTTAGCTGGTACATCACCTGGACCTTATAGTGATGCCTCCCGCAGTGTAATTAAGGGTGGCATTACTGCTTCACAAACCACGCCGGGGTATTACCTTACGCCGAAGATCTTTTTTCAGGCAAATAACTACAGTGCCGTTTCTTCAACCCCGGGGGCCGCCCCTGCACAAGGTTTTATTATCCCTACCATTACCTTAGATAGCGGAATGGCATTTGAGCGAGAAGCCACAGAATTAAAGGGGTTTTTTGGTCGAGACATGTTATTAACAGTAGAGCCGCGCGCTTACTATGTTTACACGCCTTATGTGAATCAAAGCAATGTGCCTAACTTCGATACCGGCGACCAAGGTTTTGGTATTTCGCAAATCTTTGCCCCCAATACGTTTATTGGTAATGACCGCGTATCCGATGCCAATAAGGCCACTTTGGGTATAACCAGTCGTTTGCTTGACGCGCAAACGGGCGCTGAACGGGCCACGGTAATCGTGGCGCAGCAACAGCAATTTCAGGGGCAAAAAGTGTCAACTTCAACTACCGTGCAGAACCCCTCTACCTATTCCGATACCTTGGGTGCGGGGACGGTCCGTTTACCGGGAAACTTTAATTTAGATTTGTTCGGTCAATTCAACACACAGCTCAGTCGCTTTGTGCAATCGAGCGTTGGCGCAGGCTGGAATCCAACGCCAGGGCGTTTAATTAACTTTGGCTATCGCAATGTCTGGACCGTTCCGGTCCCTGGAGTTTCTGCAGGAGCCACAACCACTGACCAATATAGTGCGTATGGTCAGTGGCCCATTACCAAGCATGTTTCAGTAATGGGGCGCTGGGGCTATGATTCCCTTGCCAGTAAAACCCTCAATACCATGGCAGCAGTAGAATACGACCAAGATTGTTGGGTGATTCGCATGGCATATTCACAAGTATTAACCAATGCGGCAACGAATACCCAAATTTTGTTCCAACTAGAATTTAAAGGCTTTGGCGGAATTGGTAATAACCCAGTTGACATCATGAAACTAAATATTCCTGGATACAAACCAGCACCCCAAGCTTTGCCCCCATCCTCTTTTGAAAACTATAAGTGATATTGAATATTTATTTATTGCCGCTCTTGTATCGACTTATTTTCAGTTTTTTTATGGCTGGATGTAGTTTTGCTTTTGCACAAAATAGCACTAAAGTAGCTCCACCTTCCGGGGTGAACGTGGTTACCCCGGCCACCTCTACTGCCAGTAGTAGAGTGCGTAATTTAGATGGTGTAGCAGCTATTGTGAATACCGGCTATATCACCCGTAAAGATATTGATGATCGGGTCATTGAGATTGAAGCCCAAATGATCAAGAGTGGCAAGAAACTACCTGACCAAGCAACTTTTCGCAAAGAGGTTTTAGAGCGATTAATAGTTGAGAAAATTATGCTTCAAGAAGCGGAAAATACAGGAATCATTATTTCCGATAAAGAACTTGATACGATTATTGGCAAAATTGCTGCACAAAATAAACTTACTGTCGCTGAGTTTCGGGAAAAGATTATTCAGAATGGTATGAGCTTGAAGCAGCATCGAGACATTTTGCGTAGCGACGTAGTGTTGGCGCGCTTACGTGATCGCGAAGTCGAGGGGCAAATAAAAGTTTCTGATGCCGAGATTGATAATTATATTATCGAGCGCATGCAAATGATGGCGGTAGCCAATTCACCACAAGCACAAAATCAAGAGCCTTCCAAGCCAGGTTCTGGACCCGAAGAAATTGATGTGGCACAGATTTTTATTCCGGTAGATGCAAACGCTGGGCTTGGCACGCAAACCGAAGCCCGAAAAAAAGCCGAAACCCTTTTGAAGGCTGCGCGCGGTGATGTTGATTTTATGCAGCTTGGTGCCCAGGCTGCCAAAGAAGATCCCAAGATTAAATTTCAAGAGCTAGGCTATCGAACCCCAGAGCGGTTGCCGCAAATTTTTTATGAATCAGTGCGTAATTTAGGTGCTGGACAAGTTGCGACTGCTGTACTTAAAAGCCCCGCTGGCTTTCATGTATTAAAAGTTTTAGATCGCCGATCTTTATCGGCGCGCCCCCCAACTGCCGCCCCGGTTACCCCAGCTGGTGATGCAAATAATGCAGAGATCACGACCCCACAAAATATTATGGTGACCCAAACTCTAGCTCGCCATATTTTGGTTCGTCCTCGGGTAGGGTTTAGCGATACCGATGCCGAAAGAAAATTGAATGGTTTGCGTGAGCAGATTAAATTGAAGGCTGGCGACTTTGGTGAGTTAGCAAAAAAGTTTTCTGAGGATGGTTCGGCACCTAATGGCGGCTTATTAGGTTGGATGGGGCCGGGTGATTTAGTGCCTGAATTTGAACAAGCGATGAACCGCTTGCAAATCGGCGAGGTAAGTGGCCCAGTTAAAAGTCAATTTGGCTGGCACTTAATTCAAGTAGTCGAGCGACGCGAGGCGCAGCTGACGGTTGATAAGCAACGGCAATTTGCCAAAGCTGCATTGCGGGAGCGGAAGATTGAGCAAGCCTATCAAGATTGGGTACGTCAACTTCGGGATAATGCCACCGTGAAATTAATCAATACCGATAATGTCACCGCCCCTTGAGCTTGTAATTACTACAGGAGAGCCTGCAGGTATAGGTCCTGAAATTGCTTTAGCAGCAGCCACACAATTTCTAGTAGAAAATTCTGCGGTACGTATTACCTTATTGGGCGACCCTAGTTTATTTAAGGTGAGCGAGCGAAAAAATGCACTAGCTTGGTCGGATCGATTGGCATTAGAGCCCATCACATTAAAAACTCCAGCCCGCGCGGGTCAGCTCGACCCAGAAAATGCACCATATGTTTTAACTTTATTAGATCATGCACTTG
>CAIXDG010000052.1 GCA_903918115.1 uncultured beta proteobacterium | reverse complement strand
TTTACTAATAAGGGCTTCACCTCATTTAGGATAGATTCATCTGCGCCAACCAAAACCAATAAGTCGCCTTTTTCAGCATCTGCGGGAGTACGTCCCATTGGCGCGTCAATGGCTCTTAATCCCAGCGCTTTAAGGCGTTCGACAGTTTTCATAAAACGGGTTGCATTGCCCGTACTCATTTCGATTAAAAGCGCATTCTTTGACATGCTTGCCGCTGCTCCATTTGTACCGAATAACGCCTCATCAATAAAATCAGAGTCGGGTAGCATCGTAAATACATAACCCGCGTTCTGCGCTGCGTCGGCAGGCGAGTTGGCAAGCCGGCAATTTGGATAGGACTTAAATTCAGCCATTGCCTGGGGATTAATGTCATAAACTGCTAATTCATGGCCAGCCTGAGCAAGTCGCAATGCCATTGGGCGCCCCATCACTCCTAGGCCAATAAAGGCGATTTTTTTAATTTCCATGAAAGCCTCAAAGTAAATTACACATTCTAAAGTTCATAACCACTCATGGTGTCTCATGAATGTGTTGTTTTATTAGTCTGGCTTAGCCCCAGAATCCTTAATTAATTTGCTGTATTTTTGCGCCTCAGTATTCACAAATACTGCAAACTCTTTGGGCATTAGTGGTGCAGGAACTGCGCCTTGCGCTGATAAGAGTTCATAAAAATTTTTCTCTGCCGCAATTACGCCAATATCAGCAGCGATCTTATCGACAATCTGACTATTGGTTCCTCTGGGCACAAAAATGCCTTGCCAATTTTCAATATTAAAACCGGGAAAACCAGATTCTGAAATAGTCGGCACTTGTGGCAACAAAGGTGATCGCTTAAGGGTCGTGACCGCTAATGGTCGCAATTTTCCAGCAATGATATGCGGCAATGCTGGTGGAATACCGGCAAAAAATAAATCAACCTGACCACCTAACAAATCGGTAATTGCTGGAGCTCCACCTTTATAGGGAATATGCGTCATCGATACGCTGGCCATTAATTGAAAAAGTTCACCCGCTAGATGTTGTGGTCCGCCACTTCCAGAAGAGGCGTAATTGACTTTACTGCCTTGGGTTTTAATCATTTGCAGTAATTCAGGCATACTTTTTACTGCTGACTTGCTATTAACTACCAAGACTAAAGGGGATGACGCAACGCGTGCTACCGGAATAAAATCTCGACTAGGATCAAACGGCATCTGAGGATATAAATAGGGGTTAATAGTGATTTCAGCAGGCGATGCTAAGAGCAAGGTATAGCCATCAGGGGGAGCTTTAGCGACTAAATCTGCGCCAATATTCCCGCCTGCTCCAGGCTTGTTTTCTACAATGACTTGTTGCTTCCATAGTTGGCTAAGCCTTACCGCTAAGGCTCTACCTACAACATCAGTTGCGCCGCCAGGCGGAAAGGGGACAATAATCTTAACGGGCTTATCTGGATAAGGAGATTGAGCAAGAGCTACAGTTCCATAGCTTGTAACTAAAAACAGAAGTGGTAATAAAAATTTGAATTTAATCCGCATATTATTTTTACACTTCTTTAATTGTTAAAAAATGTCAGACTATTAAGCCTGACTTTGCTTAATTAACTACCCCGCCAATTACTTCAACCATTTTTTTGCTGGGATCAACCCGTAAAATTTGTCCGCTCTGTAAGGCCTGAGTAATGTCTTCAGTAAAGCCGCTCAGCATGCTGATATCGCCCTGCGCTGCGCCCTGCACCAAGATTGGATTTACAGAATTAAAAATAATGGCTAATGGCGCGATATTACGTGACTTCATTTCATACAACATCCAAGCACTGGCAACACCGCCTTTAGCAGTATCGAGTACTAAAATTTTATCCTTATACGACTGTCCAAATAGCTTATGACTGGGTCTAGAGAAAGTGCCATTAATTCGGTCTAGATCGTAGCGCGCAGAGAAACCATCGCTCGCACATAAACATTCACCCTCAACAACATTGCCTAAAGCATGTTTAGCATAATAAATCGCGCTCATGATAATTTCCCTGTCTCAGCTGCTCTTACAC
>CAIXDG010000051.1 GCA_903918115.1 uncultured beta proteobacterium | reverse complement strand
GCGCTGCAATGCTTCTTGCGGAATGGCATAAATTGGTAAAAGAGCAGACCCAACTAAAGCGCCAACAAAAAATCGGTCGCCATAAATCATTAAGGGGCCAATAATGCTTGAGACGCTAACCCAACCCCCAAAAGAAAGTAAAGAACGCATTAGCTGAATGAGTTGCGCAAGATGGGCTCTTACCAGTAAATAGGCGCGCAATTGCACACAGCTGATCAACAATATCCCTGCTCTTGCCAATACCAAATAGAGTGCAATAACCCACAACTGGGGGCCATGAATCCAAATCGATACGGCTGGCATAACAAACATAAATGCACCCAAGATCATTTTATTGATATTGGCCAAGCTAAATTCGCCTAAAGCTTCTTGCGCACCACGTAAGCCGCTCGTTAAGGTAGTAAATAAAATACCTGCTCCAGCAATTTCAAAAGCAAAGAGTGCATCTACTTGCCACTGTGGAGCTATCTCCAACCAACGATATACGAGCGCGGGCGCCAATAAAAAAATGCATAAGCCGCCCAATAAACCAGTAAGCGCCGTGAGTAAGAGACCGGCTAATAAGACCTGTGGGATACGTTGCTCCTCATGAGCGCGCAGCAAGCGCGAGATCTCATAAGTGAGTGCGCGCCCCACACCAAAGTCAAACAAACTAAAGTAACCAATTAAAGACCAAATCAGGGTCAAGACCCCAAATGCTTCGTAACCCAAGGTATCCAATAAATAAGGAATGCAAAAAATCCCCGCTAAAAGCGGCACTCCATTACCGGCAAGGTTCCATAAGGTATGACGGCGCAGGCTCAAGGAGATATCATGATCAAAGTGATAAAGAAACAAATGCCTGGAGGTTACTCATTACGCGTTTGAAAAATCTTAATCCGCCTTTTTCTTAGCGCTGAGCCAAGATTGCCTTCCCAGAAGCCATAGCAAAGTCAACAAAAAAGTTATCACTGAACCTGCGGCCATTGCGCTGGCTATCCCAGAAGTTTTGATAATGGCAGCAGGCTCTATGCCTTTAGTAAAACGACTTTGAATTTGTAACAATTGCGCCCGAATGCGATCGAGTATTTCTTGCCCGCCAACATCGCTTCTCGATAATTGCGAGCGCAATTTGGCCTCAGTAGCTAAAAGACTGTTACTTAAGGCAATACCGTCAAATGTTTGGCTTGCCAAGGGTTTAGCCTCATCAACTATAGCTTTAATTAAAACCAACTGAGCTAACCTACGTTCACTGCGCTGCAAGCTTTCTTGCAGTGCATTAATATCATTTTGAGTGGCAATCATTTGAGTAGTTAGTGGCAAATATTTTGCGCCTGAATCCTTGGGATCAAGAATTTGCTGCCCGGAATTAGCGGTACCAGGAAAACGTTTACGCAAATCCTCTAATTTGCTCAAACGCTCCTGCTGATAACCCATCTCTATTTTGATACTAGTAATCCGTTTTTGAATCTCTGCAGGAGTGCCTATAGTTTCTGCTTCATAGCTATTGAGCAAATTTCGCACTTGGATATAAGCGCCAGCAGTGCGCAAAAAATCAGCAGCAGCTTGAACATTGTTAAGGGCAGATTCAGCCGTTCGCCCTGATTCGGTAATCGTCAAACTAAGCAGGACAAAACTTTCAGGATCTAAATCTTTTATGGTACCGGCAATATCTTTGGAATCCACTTTAGATACCGCTATAAAACTAGGAATAGCATTTTTTTTCCACCAAGACTCTTCTGTTAGGTCTCGATAAAGCGCAGCCTGTTCAGGTGGCACTTTGCCAGCAGCTACTACCTGGTTTGCCACACTGGGCAACGCTTTTTGAATACCCTTCCAATCAGGCAAATCCATTGCATAAGAGTTTATTTTTATACCTGGGTTATTCTTGGGCGCATCACCACTATTTACGTTTGCCTCATTTTTACTACTATTTTTAGTGATAGCAAGCAAAGCGTTAGAGCGGGTCTCTTCACCTATCTGTCTATCGGACTTGCCGCTTACTGAGATGTCCAACACATTTAACGTTTGATTAAAGAAAATGTACTCAGCCGTATAGGTCCCAAGCAAAAAACCAAAAAATAAACCTAAGAGTGAGCCAATAAAAAGGGAGACTATTAACTTTTTCCATACTCTCAAAAAGAACTCGACTATCTGAGAAAAAGAAATCTCTCCCTCTTGAGCAGTTGCAGTAGATTGGGGATTTGTTGGGGTGAAATTCATAGTAGGGCTTAAACAAGAGCGAAACAGGACATCGAAAAAGCCAAACTACGCTGGCACTTTGAAAAGCGGGTTTTATTTGTAAGAAACAAAGCTCATTTCCTAATGGGAAGACTTGTTCGGCATTTTACCGCCAAATACAAAGTTTTAAGCCCCATATAGCCTCAGAGGGCTCAATGGACAATTTAGTAGTGAACATTTATGCTACTTAACACACTGTACCCATGATCCATTATCCTTTGACTCCATGAATACCCCCCAGCGAGGCTTGTTGCGACCCTATAGCTCTGAGTTCTCTTTACTCATTCGACTGGGCGATGCCATTATTATCTGGCTCAGCTTACACGCCATTCTCAAGCTATTTCATATTCAGGTAAACAGTTTTTACCAATATGCGGCGTTTTTGGCCATCATTTTTTATTTTTTAACTGCAGAAGCAAGCTCCATTTTTCGCTCATCTCGCCTAGAAAATTATGGTGATATTGTAGGCAAAATTGCATT
>CAIXDG010000050.1 GCA_903918115.1 uncultured beta proteobacterium | reverse complement strand
ATTCGATCGTCTATTCTTTAGATATGGGCGCCTTGTTAGCGGGCACCAAGTACCGTGGCGACTTTGAACAAAGATTGAATGGCGTTTTAAAGGCGCTAAAAGATAACCCCCACGGCATCCTCTTTATTGATGAGATCCATACCTTAATCGGGGCTGGTGCCGCTTCTGGGGGCACCCTCGACGCTAGCAATCTACTGAAACCAGCGCTTTCAAATGGGCAACTGAAGTGTATTGGTGCGACGACGTTTACTGAGTACCGCGGTATTTTTGAAAAAGATGCTGCGCTTTCTAGGCGTTTTCAAAAAGTCGACGTGGTTGAACCTTCGGTTGATCAAACTGTCCAAATCTTACGCGGTCTGAAATCGCGTTTTGAAGAGCATCATGGCGTTAAATATGCTTCGGCTGCTTTAGTGGCTGCTGCGGAACTTTCATCGCGGTATATTAACGATCGTCACTTGCCCGATAAGGCGATTGATGTGATCGATGAGGCTGGTGCAGCACAGCGCATTTTGCCTAAATCTAAACAGAAAAAAACCATTGGTCGTCCCGAGATTGAAGAAATCGTCGCGAAAATTGCCCGCATTCCTGCGCAATCAGTGACCGTGGATGATCGCAGCAAATTACAAACGCTTGATCGCGATATCAAGAGTGTCGTTTTTGGGCAAGACCCTGCTATCGAAGCCTTGGCAAGTGCTATCAAAATGACGCGCGCTGGTCTCGGTAAAGTCGATCGTCCCATTGGTTCATTTTTATTCTCTGGCCCTACGGGGGTTGGTAAAACTGAAGTGGCTAAACAGTTGGCCTACATTATGGGTATTGAGCTTTTGCGTTTTGATATGTCGGAATATATGGAGCGGCATGCCGTTAGTCGCTTAATTGGTGCTCCTCCCGGTTATGTTGGTTTTGATCAAGGTGGTTTGTTAACCGAGGCAGTAAGCAAGAAACCCCATTGCGTTTTATTGCTGGATGAAGTTGAAAAGGCACATCCCGATATTTTCAATATTCTTTTGCAGGTGATGGATCACGGCACCCTAACCGATAACAATGGGCGTAAGGCTGATTTTCGTAATGTCATCATCATTATGACGACTAATGCAGGCGCTGAAGCGATGCAGAAATCAACGATTGGCTTTACGAATGCGCGTGAGTCTGGTGATGAAATGGCCGACATTAAGAAATTCTTTACCCCGGAGTTTCGTAATCGCTTAGATGCCATTGTTTCGTTTAAGGCTTTAGATGAAACCATCATCATGCGGGTCGTCGATAAATTCTTAATGCAGCTTGAGGAGCAATTGCATGAGAAGAAGGTCGATGCCACTTTTAGCGATGCGTTGCGGGCCCATTTAGCAAAACATGGCTTTGATCCTTTGATGGGCGCGCGCCCAATGCAGCGCATCATTCAAGATACTGTGCGTAAGGCTTTAGCTGACGAGTTACTATTTGGGCGCTTAGCCCAAGGCGGCCAAGTTGCAGTAGATATTGATACTGAGGGTAAGGTGCAGTTAACGATTGTAGCCACCAACCCTGGTACTAGTAAGGCTGGCAAATCAAATGCGGAACCGGTTGCAGAAACCTAAAAGCTACTTTTAGCTTCGACCTGTACTACCAAAGCCACCGGCGCCGCGACTGCTTTCAGTAAACTCGTCAACAATATTGATGGCAACCTGCAGCACTGGCACGATTACTAGTTGCGCTAAACGTTCGAGCGGCTCAAGTTTGAAGGCAACTTGACTGCGATTCCAAGTGCTAACCATTAATTGGCCTTGATAGTCAGAATCGATGAGGCCGACTAAATTACCCAAGACGATGCCGTGTTTATGGCCAAGCCCTGAGCGCGGCAAAATCAGTGCAGCATAGCGTGGGTCTTCAATGTAGATAGCCAGTCCAGTGGGAACCAATACTGTTTGGCCGCTGGCAATTTCAAGCGGCTCATCGATGCAGGCACGTAAATCAAGACCAGCACTGCCAGGGGTGCCATAACTTGGTAGTTGTGCGCGCATACGTGCATCGAGAATTTTGACTTGTAACGATTGCATAGAGTGAGTCCCGTGAGATTTATGCCAGTTTTTTGGCCACAGCTTTAATCAGTAAGCGCGCTAATGTTAGTTTGGGTGCGCGTGGTAAGTGCTGCTTACTATTCTCATCAATAATAAGCAGTTGATTTAAGTCGTCCCCAAATGTATCGGGCCCAATGTTGCCAACCATGAGCGGGATACCCTTACGCTGACGTTTTTCGCTTGCATGTTGCTCAAGATTGCTGGTTTCGGCAGCAAAGCCAACGCAATAAGGGCGCGGGGATTTATTCGGGCCGCTTTTATTTGCCTTAGCGAAGTGAGCAACGCTTTGCAGAATATCGGGATTAGCAGCAAAGTGAATCTGTGGAGCGGACGATTTTTTGCTTGCAACGGTTGCACTGTGGCGCTTGATTTTTTCTTTCGCAGGATTGGGGATGGTCCAGTCTGCGACGGCTGCAACTGAAAAGAACAAGTCACAATCAAGGGATTGCATAACGGCGGTATACATTTCTTGGCCGGAGGTAACATTGGTGCGGTAAATTTGTCCGCCACTCGCCAGGGGTGTTGGTAGTGCGCATGGACCAGCAATGAGATGCACTTGGGCCCCAGCTTCAAGGGCCGCTTGGGCGATAGCAAAGCCCATTTTCCCCGAGCTACGATTGGTCATACCGCGCACAGGATCGATGGCCTCAAAAGTGGGTCCAGCAGTAACGAGAACCCGTTTACCTTGTAATAATTTGGGTTGAAAAAAGGCGCAGACGTGCTCAACTATTTCTGCAGGCTCAAGCATTCGCCCCGCACCAGATTCACCGCAAGCTTGAATACCGCTAGCAGGCCCCAGCATAGTGCTGCCATCTTTGACCAAGCGCTGCACACTTCTTTGGGTAGCCTGATGCTCCCACATTTGTAAATTCATCGCCGGCACTAACAATAAAGGGCAGTTACGCGCTAAACATAAGGTAGTGAGTAAATCATCGGCTAGGCCAAGCGAAAGCTTAGCCAGCAAATCGGCAGTTGCAGGCGCAACGAGAATAGCGTCAGCTGTACGCGAGAGCTCGATATGGGCCATATTGTTATCGATGCGGGCATCCCATTGACTGGTAAAAACTGGTAATCCCGTAAGGGCTTGCATAGTTACTGGAGTAATAAATTGTTGAGCTGCAGCGCTCATCACCACTTGCACAGTAGCGCCTTCTTGCATTAATAAGCGTGCTAATTCCGCTGACTTATAAGCAGCAATGCCCCCCGAAATACCAAGGATGATTTTTTTATTAGTAAGTGATGGCATAAGAAATTAGATTTTAGGCCTAGTGAGCTCGCTCCATACAATCAACACCGCCCCGACTGAAATAGCACTGTCAGCCACATTAAAAGCGGGCCAGTGCCAGGTTTCATAATGGACGTCAATAAAATCGACGACAGCACCGTAAAAAATCCGATCGAGCACGTTGCCAATTGCTCCACCTAAAATTAAGCTCAAGGCCCATGACAATTTTTGGTCAGCCGTATTACGCCGCAAAAACCATAAAATGACGACAGATGCAGCAATTCCCAAAATCGTAAAAAACCAACGTTGCCAACCACCTGCTTGGGAAAGAAAAGAAAAAGCTGCGCCGGGGTTAAAAATTAAAAACCAATTGAGGTAGGAATTAATAACAACTGGGCTAGCGATTGGAAGATAGATTTGCGCTGCTATCTTCGTGACTTGATCCAAAACCAGGACGGTACTCGCAATAATTAAATAGCGATGTAGTGGAGTTAGGGATGTGCGCATAAGGGAGTTTATCTTGCCTTAGGCAAATTGACGATCTTCACCAGCCCCAAAAAGATTACTAATACAGCGTCCACATAATTCGGGATGGTTGCTGTCAGCACCAACATCACTAACATGATGCCAACACCGACCGCATTTAGGATTTTGGCTAGCTTGGACGTGAATGCTTAAGGGCTTCAGGGGATCATTGCTTGGCTCAATGTGGGCACTAGAAGTAATCATGACAAAACGCAAATCATCACCAAGTGACTGCAAGAGACTAAAGTCTGGCTCAGAGAGCTGCATTTGAATTTCGGCTTGTAAGGAAGAGCCAATTAAACCGGCGCTCCGTTCGATTTCAATCGCCTTGGTTACTTCCGCACGAATTTCACGTAAGCGAGTCCATTTATCGATTAATGCTGGGGCATTGGCAATTTCAGGTAAAGGGGTAAACGCTTCCATGAAGATTGATGCGCTTGCACCCGCTTTACCATGCGGAAAGGCTTGCCATGCTTCTTCTGTTGTAAAGGAAAGAAAGGGGGCAAGCCACTTTAATAAACTCCGGGTGATATGAAAGAGGGCATTTTGTGCGGCACGACGATCAGGCGAATCGGGCGCCATCGTGTAAAGACGGTCTTTCAGAATATCCAGATAAAAGCCGCCCAAATCTTCGGAGCAGAAATTGAGCATGCGTGCAACTACGGGTTGAAATTCATACACTTGATAAGACGCTTGAATATCGGCTTGTAAAGCGCTCGCTAAGGCTACTGCATAACGATCAATTTCAAGCCACTCTGATGCTGGCAAAGCATTTTTATCTGGGTCAAAGTCAGCTAGATTGGCCAATAAAAATCGCAAGGTATTACGCATGCGTCGATAGCTCTCAACCACGCGTTTGAGAATCTCATCAGAGATTGTCATTTCCCCAGAGTAATCAGTAGAGGCCACCCATAGGCGAATAATTTCGGCACCTAACTTATCGGCTACTTCCTGAGGCGCAATCACGTTACCAATCGACTTGCTCATTTTGCGACCTTGCCCATCGACCGTAAAGCCGTGGGTTAAGAGCGCCTTATAAGGCGGCTTACCGTCGAGCATGACGCCGGTCAGTAGTGAGGAATGAAACCAGCCACGGTGTTGATCAGAGCCTTCTAGATATAAATCGGCTAAGCGACCCGCTGGGCCGCCAAATTGTTCTTTAGCTACAGCATTAAATAACTGCGCTTGATGCGAGCCACGAATGACATGCCAGTGGGTGGTGCCAGAGTCAAACCATACATCGAGGGTGTCACGATTCTTTTCGTATTGATCAGCATCATCACGCAATAGATCAGTAACCGCCATAGTCTGCCAGGCTTCAATGCCCCCTTGGGCAACGCGTTCTGCCACGAGCTCTAGTAATTCGGGGGTACGGGGGTGAGGTTGGCCCGTTTCTTTATGGACTAAAAAGGCCATTGGTACGCCCCATTGGCGTTGGCGGGATAAAGTCCAATCGGGTCGATTTGCAATCATGCTGTGCAAGCGTTGCTTGCCCCATGCTGGAAAAAATTCGGTATTTTCAATTCCCAGTAAGGCCGCTTCACGCAAACTCAGTGGCAGAGCATTCGCCTCGCCATGCGGTTTTTTATCCATACTGGCAAACCATTGGGAAGTGGCACGATAAATGATCGGGGTTTTATGACGCCAGCAATGCATATAGGAGTGCGTATAGGCTTTATGTTTTAGTAAAGTGCCTGCTTGCTCTAAGGCAGTCACAATTTTTGGATTCGCTTTCCAAATAAACTCGCCAGCGAATAGGGGCAACCAAGAGGCATAGACGCCGTTACCCATCACGGGATTCAAAATTGCATCATCCGCTAATTGATGCGCTTTGCACGATTTAAAATCTTCTTCACCATAAGCTGGGGCAGAGTGCACTAGACCGGTACCCGTTTCTAAAGTGACGTAATCTGCCGGATAAACTGGTGCCAGACGCCGATAGCCCTCATCGAGTGTGGCGAGCGGATGCCAGAAAGAAATCCCTTCTAGGGCGCTGCCTTGGCAAGTGCCCAAAATTTTGCCCTCAAGACCATATTCAGTTAAGCAAGCGTCGACCCGGTCGGCAGCCAAAATAAGTAGCGCTTTACTGGTATCAACTAAGGCATACGTTAATTCAGGATTGACGTTGAGCGCTTGATTGGCGGGAATGGTCCAAGGGGTTGTAGTCCAGATGACGGCCATACCGAATTTTTTAGGAAGCGCTGATAAACCAAAGACTTTCGCTAACTGGGGTAGCTGCGCATCATCAAAGGGGAAGCCAACATCAACTGCCGGATCTGTTTTATCTTGGTACTCTACTTCGGCCTCAGCTAAAGCAGAGCCACAGTCAAAGCACCAATTAACCGGTTTTAATCCACGATAGACATAGCCTTTTTGCCAGATTGCCGCCAAGGCCCGTATTTCATCAGCCTCATTTTGGTAGTCCATGGTGAGGTATGGATTATTCCAATCACCTAATACCCCTAAGCGTTCAAAATCAATTTTTTGTTTGGCAATTTGCACGCTGGCATATTCGCGCGCTTTCGCTTGTACTTCAGCTACCGGTAAATTTTTACCAAACTTTTTTTCAATTTGAATTTCAATTGGCATGCCATGACAATCCCAGCCGGGCACGTAAGCAGCATCAAAGCCCATGAGCCAACGCGACTTAACGATCATATCTTTTAAAATTTTATTGACGGCGTGGCCAATATGGATATCGCCATTAGCGTATGGGGGACCATCATGCAAAATAAATAAAGGCTGCCCAGCATGCGCTTGGCGAATGGCTTCGTAGAGTTTATTTTTTTGCCATTGCGCCACCCATTGCGGTTCTCGTTTAGGTAAATCACCGCGCATCGGAAATGCAGTTTCTAGTAAATTAACAGGGTAGGCAGAAGATTTTTCAGACATAGACTTTTTTCAGAAAATAATGGCGTGCATGCGCTGCATCAGCTTGAATCGCTAATTGCAAGGCGGATAAATCAGGGTATTTAGCTTCATCACGAATTTTTTCAAGGAGCTCTACTTTAACAATACGGCCATAGACATTTTCCTTGAAATCAAAGACGTGCGTTTCTAAGAGTACGCGCCCAGCATCTTCTACTGTTGGGCGAATGCCCAAGCTGGCGACGCCTGGCAATGGTAGTGGCCCTAAGCCATGCACTTGCACAACGAAGATGCCACTGGCGGCTGCCTGACGCCGATGCAAATGATTGGCGACTGCAATATTCAAAGTCGGAAAACCTAAGGTTCGACCTAGCTGGCGCCCATACAAAACATGCCCAGAAATACAGTAGGGCCGACCGAGTAAATTATTCGCCTGTTGTAAATCGCCCTGCGCAATTGCTGCACGCAGGGCTGAACTTGAAATGCGCACCTGCTTGTCGGCAATCGTGGGCATTGCAGACACTTCAAACCCATCACGCTCTCCTGCAATTTTGAGACTAGCAAAATTTCCTGCACGTTTGGCGCCATAACAAAAATCATCGCCAATTAAAATCCAGCGCGTTCGTAAACGTTCGACCAAAATCTGTTTGACAAATTGATCGGGCGTCAAGGCTGCAAAAGCGGAGTTGAAATGCTCGACCACAACCCGTTCGATGCCAATTGCCGCGAATGCCTCTAATTTATCGCGTAAATTTAAAATGCGCGGCGGCGCTTTTGCCGGTGCAAATAATTCTTTGGGATGCGGTTCAAAGGTCATTACACAGGAGGTCAGCTTGCGGGCCTTGGCACCTTGAACTAGTTCGCTCAATAAGGCATGATGACCCCGATGCACGCCATCAAAATTACCAATGGTAAGGGCGCAAGGGGGACCTGCGGAAAACTGGGTTGAGCCACGGAATACGTTCACTAGTCGCTTTCAAGGTAACCTTGAATTATATTGGTGCTCATGAAATCAATTGTTAGCTTAATTTCTGGTCGGGGATCTAATTTTGAAGCCATTGTCAAAATGGCTCAAAAAGAGGCTTGGCCAGCCCATTTTGCGGGGGTGATTGCCAATCATCCACAAGCCAAAGGCCTTGATTTTGCCCGTGAGGTCGGCATTCCCACATTTATTATTGATCATCGTGATTTTGTCAGTCGGGAGGCTTTTGATGCTGCTTTAACCGCGACAATTGATGAATTAAAGCCAAATTTAGTCGTTTTGGCTGGCTTTATGCGGATTCTTACCGCCGGTTTTATTCATCGGTATGAGGGACGTTTAATCAATATCCATCCCTCTTTGCTACCCAGCTTTGCTGGCCTGCATACGCATCAACGGGCGCTTGACGCAGGGGCTTCCAAGCATGGAGCCACAGTCCATTTTGTGACCACAGGCGTTGACGAAGGCCCAATCATTTCTCAAGCAGAGTTAACTGTGTTAGATGGTGAGAATGAGGCACAGTTAGCGGCTCGGGTTTTGCGCTTAGAGCATCAGATTTATCCGCGGGCCGTAAAATGGTTCATTGATGACCGTTTGCGCGTAGAAGGTAATAAAGTGAAACTAACCCCCCCCGAAGCCCAATTTTTTGCCAGCGGCACTTTGTGAAGGCCGATTGGAATAATTCAGGATCTTATGCGCGCTCTAATCGAGCTAAACGTAAAGATGCCAAGACTGCGGCAGCCCCCGTTGGCCAAAAGAATTTTTCGCATGCTAAAGCGCTGCCACAGCACGCCTTGCATTTAGAGCGACTATTACCTGAGCTTCTAAAATTTGATGAGGCGGCCGACCGTTTAGTGAGCCGTTATTTTCGCGCTGAACCTCGCTTAGGAAATCGCGACCGCGCTTTAATTGCTGAAAGTGCTTTTGCAGTGTTGCGGCGTAAAAATGAAATGGCGCAATTTGCTGCTAGCGGCACTGGATCATTAGCGCGACGCTTAGCTTTATTAGGCATGATGTCAGCGCTTTCTGAGGGCGGCTTAGGCTCCGCTAACCGCGCTGAAAGTGCCTTAGCCGATTTAGCTTTTGTACTCCAGCCTGGCGAATATGAATGGCTATTACGTTATGCACAGCTTGATCACGGCACGCTGGCACCGATGGTGCGTAATAATTTACCCGACTGGTTGTGGCAGGCTTTTGCTACGTCGCCTGGCATAGAACAGCGTGAAGCTTTGGCCCAAGCGCTCATGAAACCCGCGCCTTTAGATTTGCGGGCGAATACGATGAAAACGACGCGGGACAAGTTATTGGCTGAAATGAATGCGCTGGGCGGACGGTATTTAGCCGAGCCCACTCCATTCGCACCGGATGGTTTGCGGATTAAAGGTAAGCCCGCTTTGCAAAATTCAACTTGGTTTAAAGCTGGCCACTTGGAAGTACAGGATGAGGGCAGCCAATTACTGTGCTATCTACTTGCTCCCAAACGCGGTGAAATGGTGGTTGATTTTTGTGCTGGCGCGGGAGGTAAAACGCTCGCGCTTGGTGCGATCATGCGTTCAACCGGACGCCTTTATGCATTTGATACTTCACAACGACGGCTCACGAATTTAAAGCCGCGCTTAGCGCGTAGCGGTTTATCTAATGTTCATCCAGTGTGGATTGATAGTGAGAACGATGCCAAGATTAAGCGCCTCGCCGGCAAAATTGACCGTGTTTTGGTTGATTCACCCTGCAGCGGCATTGGCACCCTGCGCCGCAATCCCGATTTAAAGTGGCGCCAAAGCTTAACTGGCGTTGCCGAATTAAATGCTAAGCAAGCCAGTATTTTGGCTTCGGCTAGTCGACTATTAAAACCAGGGGGACGCCTGGTTTATGGCACTTGCAGTTTGTTGCCTGCTGAAAATCAAGCCATTGCTGAAGATTTTTTGGCTAAACACCCAGAATTTGAGGTTATTCCCGCTGCGGAAGCCCTCAAAGACCACTTTATGGATGGGGAAAGACCCCTGGGAACTAGTCCAGACAACCCCTGGTGGCAGCTTTGGCCTCATTTGCACGGTACGGATGGATTCTTTGCTGCTGTTTTTAGGCGCAAGGCGTAAAATTAGGGTAACTACTATATAAACCAAGGATATACGCTTGAACTCTAGCTTTTTACTCGATTTTTCTGACAATTTACTCGCTGGGCTTGCCCATGGCTATTTAGACTGGGCTTGGTGGCAAATTGTGGTCTTTACCTTAATCGTCACCCATATCACGATTGCTGGTGTCACTATTTATTTGCATCGTTGTCAGGCGCATCGGGCGCTCGATTTGCATCCGGCGGTAGCGCATTTCTTTCGCCTTTGGTTGTGGTTAACAACGGGTATGGTTACGAAAGAGTGGGCTGCCGTTCATCGCAAACATCACGCTAAATGTGAATCTCCTGAAGATCCCCATAGTCCTCAAATTGAAGGCATCCAAACTGTGCTCTTACGCGGGGTAGAGCTTTACAAAGTGGAAGCGAATAAGCCCGAAACCTTAAGCAAGTATGGGCACGGCACTCCCGATGACTGGCTCGAAAAAAATCTTTACTCGAAATTTTCTTGGCAGGGTGTTGGCCTCATGCTGATCATCGATATATTTTTATTTGGCGCCATTGGAGCGACTGTTTGGGCTGTACAAATGCTGTGGATTCCCATTACTGCCGCCGGCGTAATTAATGGCATTGGCCATTTTTGGGGCTACCGAAATTTTGATTGTGAAGATGCTTCAACCAATATTGTCCCGTGGGGAATTTTAATTGGTGGAGAAGAATTGCATAACAATCATCATACCTTTGCTTCAAGTGCGAAGCTTTCTAATAAATGGTACGAGTTTGATATTGGCTGGCTTTATATTCAGATGCTCAGTGCAGTAGGTCTGGCGACAGTAAAAAAAGTACCGCCAAAGCCTTTGCTGGTGCCGGTTCGACCTGCCGACCAAGATACCTTAGAAGCCATTATTGCGAATCGGTACGAGGTAATGGCCCGTTATAGCAAGACCTTGCGGCGGTTCTTTAGTCATGAGATGGAACAAATGCATATTGTTGCTGCACATTTAAAAGATGCTCGTAGCTGGGTGGGTAAAGACGAGGCTCGTCTTAGTGCGGCAGAAAAAAGTAAATTGGAAGAGCTCATGGCAACCAATGCGCAATTACGTATCATGATTGAAATGCGTCGTGACTTACAAGCAATTTGGCAGCGCTCAAATTCGACGGGCGAACAACTGGTTATGCAATTGCGCGCTTGGTGTCATCAAGCAGAAGCTAGTGGTCTAACCAGCTTGCGTGAGTTTTCCTTGCGTCTTCGCCGCTATGCCTAAGTAAATAGATTAAGGTAGTACCCATAAAAAAACCCGCGCAGTGAACTGAGCGGGTTTTTTATGTTTGAACTAAATTACTTGAGTTTTGTTTCTTTATAAGGCACATGCTTACGAATAGTGGGATCAAACTTCGAGATCTCCAATTTTTCAGGTTTTGTGCGTTTATTTTTAGTGGTGGTGTAAAAGTGTCCAGTACCAGCTGAAGACTCCAACTTAATTTTCTCTCTACCGCCTTTAGCCATCTTGAACTCCCTTAAATTTGGCCACGTGCACGTAAATCAACGAGTACAGCATCAATGCCGTTCTTGTCGATTAAGCGCAAACCAGCAGTGGTCAAGCGTAAGCTAATCCAGCGGTTTTCTGATTCAATCCAAAAGCGACGATTTTGCAAATTCGGCAAAAAGCGACGCTTCGTTTTATTGTTTGCATGGGAAACATTGTTGCCAACCATCGGCTTTTTCCCAGTGACTTGGCAAACTTTTGCCATGACACGACTCCTTAATTGCGAAAAGGATAAATTGTATCAGGCTAAGGGCTATATGGGCTAGTCCCTTCTTGCTTTAATCTCGGGCGAGCCGCTGCTCAGCCGCTCATAACTGTAATAAGTTAGTAATCACTTTCATTTTTGGCCTTATTAATCAAACCTGAATCAAAAAAGGAGAAAAATCCGCCATGACTCACTATGCAGTGGTCGAGAAGGGGAATATCTACTAATTGCAAGGCAGTATGTAGCGATTCAGTCAGGGCAATATCGGCTGCGCTTGGCAACGGGTTGCCGCTTGGATGGTTATGGGCGACGATGAGAGCACTGGCATTGCGGTTTAAAGCCTCTTTTAAAATTTCCCGAGGGTAGACTGCGGTTTGCGTTATTGAGCCTCGAAAGAGCTCTTGGCACTCAATCAGGCAGTTTTGTGAGTCTAGGTAGAGGCAGAGAAAAACTTCGTGCGGCAGGCGCCCAATTTGGGTTTGTAAGAATGCCTTTAGTTGCTGTGGCGATGTCAAAGCGGCGCTCGTCTGAATATTTTCTTCAAGACTCCGTTTCACCAATTCATAGGCCGCCTGTATTTGCGACCATTTTGAGAGGCCAATGCCATGATGACGGGAAATTTCTTGGAGACTGGCAGTTAACAGTGCGGCGAGGCTACCAAACGCCTGTAATAAGTCCTGAGCTAGGTCTACAGCACTTTTTCCGCGTACGCCGACCCGTAAAAAAATCGCCAGTAGTTCAGCATCACTTAAGGACCGAGCGCCTTCCAAGCGAAGTTTTTCACGGGGTTGTAGTGCTTTGGGCCACTGCTTAATTGCCCCCTGCACGCAATGGGTAGGCCTCGCTACAATTGCAGGATGACTAAGACCCAGGTATTGCCTAATTCCTACTTGACCTTGAACTATCGTTTGGGATTGCCCAATGGGGACAGTTTTATAAACACCTTTGGAGATCGGCCTGCGACTTTGCTTTTGGGTTCGGGTCAATTTGCACCTTGTTTTGAAAATGCGTTAATCGGACTTCAAGTGGGCGAACAAAAAACTACGGTTATTCCCCCTGAAGCAAGCTTTGGAATGCGGAACGAAGATTTAGTGCAATGGGTTTCTTTGGCGGCATTGCAGAAAAATGCCAAAGCAGACGCACCTGAATTTACCGCGGGAGATGTGGTTGAATTTAATGCGCCGAATGGCGCCCAATATGCCGGTGTCTTGCAGTCGATTGACGCAGAAGGAGCTTGGTTTGATTTCAATCATCCCTTGGCAGGAAAGCCTATTACCTTCGAAGCACAAATTATTGCTATTCTTTAGGTTATGAATTCCAATATTGATCAAATTATCTTGGCCCAACCGCGCGGTTTTTGTGCCGGGGTTGATCGCGCTATTAATATTGTCAATGAAGCTTTGCAACGCTTTGGTGCCCCCATTTATGTGCGCCATGAAATTGTGCATAACGTTTATGTGGTCGAAGAGCTGCGCACGAAAGGCGCCATTTTTGTCGAGGAGCTGGCCGAAGTACCTAAGGGTGCAATCGTGGTGTTTAGTGCACACGGTGTTTCGCAAGAAGTACGCCGAGATGCAGCAGCTCGGGGTTTGAAAATTTATGATGCCACTTGTCCTTTGGTGTCGAAGGTCCACGTTGAAGTTGTCAAGATGTGTAAAGATGGCTTCACCGTTTTGATGATTGGACATGCAGGTCATCCTGAAGTCGAGGGCACGATGGGCCAAGTGAATGCCGGGATCTTTTTAATTGAAAATTTGCGCGATGTAGAGAAGCTCAGTTTTCCAACCGATACTAAATTGGCATATGTAACCCAAACGACTTTGTCGGTAGATGAAACCAAAGAAATTGTTGATGCCTTAACGCAAAAATTTCCGCAAATCATAAAACCCCGTAAACAAGATATTTGTTACGCCACACAAAACCGCCAAGATGCAGTTAAATTTATGGCCCCGCAAGTCGATGTTGTTATTGTGGTGGGAAGTAAGATGAGTTCGAACTCGAATCGCTTGCGTGAATTGGCTGAAAAACTTGGTGTACCAGCCTACATGGTTGATGCCCCCGAGCAATTACAAGCGGAGTGGTTTGTCGGTAAAAAGCGCGTTGGCCTTACTGCTGGAGCGTCGGCGCCAGAAACTTTGGCGCAGGCAATTGTGCAGCGTATTCAAGAGTTTGGTCCAAGGCAGGTACATTCATTGCCTGGAATAGTTGAAGATACCGTTT
>CAIXDG010000049.1 GCA_903918115.1 uncultured beta proteobacterium | reverse complement strand
TGAGCGCTTCGCCTATGATTGTCCTGCATTTTTGAGGACGCTTACTGGCTTGTTCTTATTTAATTTGCTCACAATAATCTTATGCATCCAATGTTGAATGTGGCCATTAAGGCTGCCCGCCGTGCCGGTACTATTATTAATCGTGCTTCGCTGAACCTAGAACGTTTGCAGGTTGATCGCAAACAACATAATGATTTTGTGACCGAAGTAGACCAACAAGCTGAAGCGGCCATTATTGAAACGCTGAGCGAAGCTTACCCAGACCATGGTTTTTTAGCAGAAGAAACCGGTAGCCATAATCCAGAAGCGGAATCGATTTGGATCATTGACCCCCTTGATGGCACAACCAATTTTATTCACGGCTTTCCACAATATGCGGTTTCTATTGCGCTCGCAGTTGCGGGCGTGACCCAGCAAGCGGTGGTGTATGACCCATCCCGTGATGAATTATTTACCGCAACTCGCGGCAGTGGGGCGTATTTAGATCGCCGGCGTTTACGGGTAGCAGCCGAAACCCGTTTAACCAATGCATTGTTAGGTACGGGATTCCCTTATCGAGAGGATCAAGACCTTGAAACCTATTTGCGCATTTTTGCTGAGATGTCACGACAATGTGCTGGCTTACGTCGCCCTGGAGCCGCTTCTTTAGATTTAGTTTATGTTGCTGCCGGTCGCTACGATGGATTTTTTGAAAGTGATTTAAAGCCTTGGGATATGGCGGCGGGCGCGTTAATTGTGGCCGAAGCCGGCGGCCTTGTAGGCACATACTCAGGCGAAGAAGGTTTCTTGCAAAGTGGTGAGGTGATGGCTGCTAACCCGCGCTTATTTGCGCAAATGGCCCAAATTTTGCGACCCTACGCTAAAGCGTCCGAAGGCAATAGCGGCTTAAAACGGAGTTAGTTTTTTACGCCTTGACTAAGTCAAGATAGCGCACTCCGTTTGCATCAATGCGTAGTGCGCTAGCTTTAGGCAAGACACTCTCGGGATGGTCTAAATCCCAATCTGACAAGACCCAACGTTGCCATTCCACTGCATTCAAGTTTTCATGGTGTCGGGTTGGCAAATGAGTATGTCCATGAATCAGTTGATAGGTTTTAAATTGATCGACTAGGTTTGCACAGGCGCTCAGGGTGACGTCGACTTTCATTTGAATTGCTTCGGGCTCATAGCGAGCAGCCCGCTGATATTGTGCGGTGCTATTACTGCGCAGTTGCTGTGCAATATTGCGCCGCCAATTGAGGGGCATTTTTAAAAAAAGCTGTTGCAACCAGGGTTTACGAACCCACTTACGAAAAAGTTGATATGCGCTATCGGCAGTGCATAAAATATCGCCATGACTTAAGAGATAGTCAGAGCCCGCTAAGTTCACTTTAGTAGGGTCGGGCAGGAGGGTCATGCCGGTTTTCTTTAAAAAATCGGCACCGATTAAAAAATCACGATTACCATGAAGATAGTAAATTTTGACATTGAGCGCTAGATTAGCCAAGGCATTTTTGATTTCTAAATGAAAAGGTGAGCGTAAGCTGGCATCATCACCGACCCAATATTCAAAGAGATCGCCTAAGATAAAAACTGCCTCAACCGAGCGCGCCTCTTTTTCACAAAAATCAATCAACCGTTGCGCCGTGATCGGCATTGACGGCGTGAGATGGATATCGGAAATGAAGAGGGCGCTAGAGTAGGCTGGAATCATATTGAAATTGATAGACGAGATTGCTGGGCGCTTATTTAGGCCTCCAGAACTGTCGCTTTCTCAATCGTCACATCTTCGGTGGGTACATCTTGATGAAAACCCGCATTACCGGTTTTTACTTTACGAATGACATCAACTACATCCATGCCATCACAAACTTCGCCAAAGACCGCATAACCCCAGCCTTGCGCGTTGGGCGCGGTATGATTTAAAAAATCATTGTCATTTAAATTAATAAAAAATTGCGATGATGCCGAGTGAGGCTCGTTGGTGCGGGCCATTGCCACGGTACCGCGCAGATTTTTTAAGCCATTGTTTGCCTCGTTTTCAATTTCAGGCAAGGTTGATTTTTGTTTTAGGCCAGTTGTCATGCCGCCGCCTTGAATCATAAAGTTGTCGATAACACGGTGAAAAATTGTGCCATCGTAATGGCCGCTTTTTACATATTGTAAAAAATTCGCCACAGTTTTTGGCGCTTTCGCAGCATCAAGAGATAAGGTGATATCGCCTTTATTTGTTTTGAGTAGAACTTTGGCCATTGCTTGGTGTACTTTCTAGAAGGTTAGGGGTTGAAGTGGCAGGTACTGCAGTAATTACTGGGGTGGAAGTCGGCTTTGCGGTTGCCGCAGGTTGCGGTACTTTAACTACGGGTGGCTTCAGAATTTCCTGCAACGCTTTATTGCGACGCGCATTCTCACGAATATTGGGTTGTAACTTGGCAGCTGCATCATAGTTTTTAGCGGCTAAACGAATATAAATCTCACCAGAATTCGATAGTGCGGTAACGTAATCAGGACGCAGCTTAAGGGCTAACTCCAGATAATCGCGAGCATCAATCCATTGATCTTGGCTGGCCCCAATAGCCGCTAGATTATTGTAGGGCTCTGGTAATTCTGGAAATTGTTGGGTAATTTCAATAAAGGTTTTTTTAGCTGCAGGAATATTATGCAATTCAATTTGTAAGCGCGCCTTCAAAAAACGCAATTGCACATTACGTGGATTTTTGACCAGGTTTAAATCGATTTGATCAACTGCTTCCTTAAATTGTTTTGCTCTAACCAATTTTTCTATTTGGGGGGGAATGCCATCTTTTGCAAGGGCATCGGGCTCAATAATTAAAAATGACAGATAAGGTACGGCAATTGAATTAGCGATAGGAGCAGCCAAGGGATCAAAGCCAGCGGCAGGGTTATAAGAAGAGACGATGGGTGCTGGCGGGGGAGTGGAGCATGCGCCTAGGAAAATTAAACCAGTTACTAGTACGGCAGATAAAAACCGTTGGATTGGAGAAAGAACCATACCCGCCAACCTATTGATAAGGTACGGCAACAGAATCAGCCATTGAGGG
>CAIXDG010000048.1 GCA_903918115.1 uncultured beta proteobacterium | reverse complement strand
TTAAGAAACGACACAGTTACAACTAACTATCAAGGTACTACTGCTAACGCTAAACAGAATATTGTTCCTATTACGAACAACTACTCTGGTTGGGGTTTATCTGCTGATTACACATGGCAAAAACTGTATGTTGGTGTAGCTTATCAAGCATACAAATCAAACAACGAAGGTCAGGGTCCAGCTACGACTACATCAGCTAACTCAGCTTCTACTGCTTTAACTCCTACTCCTGCAGCTTGGACTGGTGCCGCTGGTGGTACAAACACCCAAGACAACCAATACTACGGTGCTGCTACGTATGACTTTGGTATCTTGAAAGGTTACTTGCAATACGGTAATCGTAAAGTTACTGACGTAATCAACACTGGCTACTACGCTAAGCGTACTTCGCAACAGATTGGTGTACGTAGCTTTATGACGCCAACCATTGAAGGTTGGGCGCTCGTTGGTAACGGTCGTTACACTTCATTTGGTGCAGGTGCTCCAAGCGCAGGTTTCACAGCTTATCAAGTTGGTTTGAACTATTACCTCAGCAAGCGTACAAACTTGTACGCAATCTACGGTGCAAACAGTGGCTCAGCTAGTTCTGTTCAGGTTTCGACCCGACTCACAGGCTTTGCACTTGGTACTCGTGTAACGTTCTAATCATTGCTAGTTAGTTGTTAAAACACTAGTAATACATTAGTTCGGCATTAAAACAAACCCACTGTGGCAACACAGTGGGTTTTTTCTTGGGCGATTAGAATTGAAGGCATGTCAACCTCAGGTAATGGACTAAAACCTCTGCCGCAAAGCAATGCCGACAAAGCGCTATCAGCGTCATTGCAGCAGGCTTGGCAATTATTGGAGCAAGGGCAACTAGCCGCTGCGCGCCAGGGCTATGAAATTATTCTGCAAGCGTTTCCGCAGCACGCAGAAGCGCAACATTTTCTCGGTTTAATTTATTTTCAAGAGGGTAATGCGCAAGCTGCCCTACAAGCAATCGATGTTGCTTTGGCTAGTCAGCCAAATTATGCGCTCGCCCATAACAATAAGGGCAGTATGCTAATCGAGCTAAAGCAACCTTTAGCGGCTTTGGCTTGTTATGAACAAGCAATTACTTGCGATCCCCAATTCGCGTTAGCCCACTTTAATCGTGCGCTAACGCTCCATGATTTACGGCAATTAGAGCAAGCGCTACAAAGTTATGATGCGGCCATTGCGATTGACCCTCAATATGCGCAGGCTCACAATAATCGCGCAAATACGTTAAAAGAGTTGCAGCAAGTATCAGCGGCAATTGCCGGTTATAACCAGGCCTTATCTATCATGCCGAATTTTGCCGAAGCGCAGTGGAACCGGGCCTTGGCCTATTTGGTTTTAGGTAATTATGAGCAGGGTTGGCAAGGTTACGAGTCACGTTGGCAATCCCCTGAATTAAGTCGCGCAGCCGGCGAGCGAAAACTAAATGGGGAGCTCTGGCTTGGCCAAGCATCGTTACAAGACAAATCAATTTTGTTACATAGCGAACAAGGCTTAGGGGATGCAATTCAATTTAGTCGCTATGCCGCAGCGGTGGCTAATTTGGGTGCTACAGTGATTTTAGAAGTTGAAAAACCCCTGCTGACTTTATTTCAGACTTTGGCTGGCGTCACACAAATCGTTGAGAAAGGACAAGCACTTCCCAGATTTGATTTTCATTGCCCTTTAATCAGCCTGCCACTGGCGTTTCATACTACCTTAAGCAATATCCCCGCCACTAAAAAATATTTAGGTGTTGACCCCGCTAAACAGATTTTATGGCAGACAAAACTAGGGCCGAAAACAAAATTACGCGTTGGTGTGGTTTGGTCAGGGGGCTTACGCCCGAATCAACCAGAAGCTTGGGCAGTGAATGAAAGGCGTAATATTCCACTGGCTTTACTGGCACCATTAAAAAATGCGGCAATCGATTTTTATAGTTTGCAAAAAGGCCAACCAGGAGAGTCCGAATTAGCCGCCCTAAAATCCGCCAATTGGAATGGCCCCGATTTAATCGATTTCAGTGCAGATTTAGACGATTTTTCTGCTACCGCAGCACTCATCGAGCAGCTCGATTTAGTGATTTCAGTTGATACTGCCGTTGCCCATTTAGCAGGCGCTTTGGGTAAACCTGTTTGGCTTTTGAATCGATTTGATACCTGCTGGCGTTGGCTTTTAGACCGTAACGATAGCCCTTGGTATGACTCCATGCGCCTATTCAGGCAAGCACAACCAGGCCAATGGGAGCCTGTAGTTGAAGCAGTACGGGTGCAATTGCAGCAACTCATGAAAAGTAGCCCAGTTGACTGCAATGGCAGCGGGGATTTAGCCTAAACCGCAGTGGCAATATGAGGGTGAGGGTATTCCCGAAGATAGGCCTAATTGGCCGTTAAGGGCTAGATAAAACCCCTAAAGTCTGCTAAAAATAGAGGTTGTGAAATTTGCAATTGAAATCCACTACCTATTAACCTTACAAGATAAGACCCGTCATGAAAAAACCTTCACGCTTTATCCAAAACGCGCTTTCCGCTGCGCTAATTTCCACTTGCGCTGTCAGTGGCATGTTGGTCACTTCGGGAGCGATGGCAGCAGGCACTTTAGACAAAATTAAATCGACTAGCTCTGCCACGATGGGCGTAAGAGAATCGTCTGGTGCACTGTCCTATACGATTGGTGACGGCAGATTTGCTGGTTATCATGTTGAAATTTGTCAACGGGTTTTAACTGAAATTAAAAATCAACTAGGTATTAAGGTTTTAGAAATTAAATATTTACCAGTGACTTCTCAAAATCGCATTCCCTTAGTGCAAAACGGCACTGTTGATATAGAGTGTGGCTCAACCACCAACAATACCGCCCGTCAAAAAGACGTCGCTTTTGCGGTAACAACGTATGTTGAGGAAATTCGGATTGCGGTTAAAGCGAATTCAGGAATTACGTCTTTGAATCAACTCAATGGTAAGAAAGTTGCTACCACCACGGGAACAACTTCGGTGCAGTTACTCCGTAAACACGAAAAAGCGACAGGCGTTAATTTTGATGAAGTCTTTGGTAAGGACCATGCCGATAGTTTCTTATTGCTTGAGTCGGGTCGTGCCGATGCATTTGTAATGGATGGTTCGATTCTCGCGGGAAATATTGCTAATGCAAAAAATCCGAAAGACTTCAAAATTGTGGGCGAAGTGATTGCGGTTGAGCCAATCGCAATCATGATGCGCAAAGATGATCCCGATTTTAAGAAAGCCGTTGACGATAGCCTCAAACGGATGATGGCCGATGGGTCGTTAACCAGACTTTGGGATAAATGGTTCTTGCAGCCCATTCCACCTAAAAACGCCATGGTCGGCTTAGCTTTATCTGAAAGCACCAAACAGGCTTGGGCTAATCCTAACGACAAACCTGCTGAAGCCTATCAAAAGAAATAAGCTTTTTCTCTTTGAAGATTTGGTAGTGTAAAAGTGGCAATGGATTGGGGCGTCTTTTGTAAAGACACAATCACGGGAGAGGCATCTGCAAATTGCCTCTCTTCCCTTTTTCAAATTGGTACACAAGCAGATCCAACGTATCTAGATTGGCTACTTAAAGCCTGGGGCTGGACCTTATTAGTAGCGGTGCTCAGCTTATTTATTGCGCTTGTGTTGGGCACCATCATGGGCACCCTCAGAACGATTCCAACCAATGTGAAGGGCAGTAGATGGATGGTGGGTTTTGCGACCGTATGGGTTGAGGTATTTCGCAATATCCCCGTCTTAGTTCAAGTTTTTGTTTGGTACCACGTCGTACCCAATATTTTCCCCGTCATGAAGGGCTTGCCAGCCTATTGGTTGGTCTGTTTTGCGTTGGGATTTTATAGTTCAGCACGGATGGCAGAGCAAGTGCGCGCAGGTATTCAATCATTATCTTCAGGTCAGCGTATGGCTGCCTTGGCTTTAGGTTTAAGTACTTACCAAAGTTATCGTTATGTGATTTTGCCGACCGCGTTTCGCATCATCATTCCACCACTCACCTCAGAGTGTATGAATTTAATCAAAAATACCTCAGTGGCATTTGCGGTATCGGTACCTGAGCTCACCTTGTTTGCGATGCAGGCGCAAGAAGAAACTTCCCGTGGCGTTGAAATTTATTTAGCGGTTACTTTGCTATATGCCTTTTCAGCTTTTGGTGTCAATCGGGTGATGACCTTGATTGAAAAACGCGTTGCTATTCCGGGCACTCGTAGTAATTTGCTCACGAGCCATTAAAGATTTCAATAAAAATATGCGTGCACCATGCTTAATTTAGACCTCAGTATCTACAATTGGGACCTGTTTACTAGCTATATTTTGAAGGGCCTACTTTTTAGCGTGCAACTCACCATTGTTGCAACGATTGGTGGAATTTTATTTGGTACGGTATTAGCCTTGATGCGTTTAAGTGGTAAGCCCGTGTTAGTTTATGTGGCAACAATTTATGTCAACACCATGCGCTCTATTCCACTAGTGATGGTGATCTTATGGTTTTATCTCTTGATTCCAATTTTAATTGGCACCCCAATTGGTGCCGATTTATCGGCGACCATTACCTTTATTGCTTTTGAGGCAGCATTCTTTTGCGAGATTGTAAGGGCCGGTATTAAATCGGTTGGCACAGGTCAAACCTTTGCTGCAGAGGCGTTGGGGATGAACTATTCACAAACCATGAGCCTCATCGTTTTGCCACAAGCGTTTCGAAATATGATTCCAATTTTTATGACTCAAACGATTGTGCTCTTTCAAGATACCTCACTGGTATATGCCATTGGGGCATATGATTTATTAAAAGGCTTTGATATTGTCGGCAAAAATTTTGGTCGCCCAATTGAGGCTTATTTATTAGCTGCAGTAACGTATTTCTTGATTTGTTTTTCACTGTCTAAGTTTGCACGCTGGGTTCAAAGTAAGGTCGCTATTATTAAATAAATTAGCAAAGGTGAAGCCAGTAAAATTAACCAATAGAAATAGAGAAGCGTTTAATGATCGATTTTAAAAATGTATCAAAGTGGTACGGCTCTTTTCAGGTCTTAACCGATTGCACTACTTCAATTCAAAAGGGTGAGGTAGTGGTGATCTGTGGGCCATCAGGCTCGGGAAAGTCGACTTTAATTAAAACTATTAATGCACTTGAGCCATTTCAAGCAGGTGAAATCACGGTGAATGGTATTTCCTTGCATGATCCGAAAGCTAACCTGCCGCAACTTCGCTCCAAGGTTGGTATGGTATTTCAGAATTTTGAATTATTTCCCCATTTAAATGTGACTGAAAACCTAACTTTGGCGCAAATGAAAGTCTTAGGCCGTTCTGCCACCGAAGCCAAAGCGCATGGCTTGAAATATCTTGAGCGCGTCGGCCTAATG
>CAIXDG010000047.1 GCA_903918115.1 uncultured beta proteobacterium | reverse complement strand
TGTAAATCGCACCGTGCTTGTGTCGCTGCGTGTGCGGGTATTGGGGCAATTCAGTTTGAGCGCAGCGATACCTTGCGTAGCGGCGAGTTTGATTTAATTATGGATTTACGCGTCGTCACTGGCATGTCAATGAGCCAAGCTCCACAAGGTTACTTAGCGCCGGGCGCTGACCCTTTTGAGCAATCGTTAGCAGCCACGAAGTTATTGGGCCTTATCGGCGAATTTGAAAAGCCAAAGTATTTTGTCTACAACGAAAAAATTTGTGCACATGGTCGTAATGGCGTCACTGGCTGTTCTGCCTGTATCGATGTTTGCTCAACTGCAGCAATTCAATCTGTTTTCAAAAATGGTCAAGGTCAAGTAGCGGTTAATCCGAATTTATGTATGGGTTGCGGTGCTTGCTCTACTGTGTGCCCATCAGGTGCAATGCGCTACAACTATCCGAGTGTTCCGCACCAAGGTTTACAACTTAAAGCACTAAGTAAAACCTATGCTAACGAAATCGCGCGCGCAAATATAGCAGCTAGCGCACTTACCTTACTCTTGCATAGCCACACTGCAGGCTTACAACTCATCGAGAGTTTGGGTCGTGCAGCCCATTTACAAGCGAAGACCTATGAAGGCTTGCCCAGTTTTGTCTTGCCCCTGAGTATCGAAAATATTGCCTCAACTGGTATTGATTTGTGGTTAGGGGCTTTGAGTTATGGCTTTGCTGAGGTCAAGCTCCTCTTAACTGGGAACGAAGACCCCGCTTATCGTCAGGCGCTCGCACAGCAAGTTGCCTTAGGGAATACTATTTTGCAGGCCTATGGCTTAAATCTAAATGCACCTGCAACCCGCATCAGCATGATTGAGGCGCATTCCGGCGATGATCTAGAAATGGTCAGCAAAGTATTTGGTTTAATGCGCAAACGCGGCGCTTTACCTACTTTAGGTGCGCCAGCGTCATTTGGCTTGGCCAATCAAAAGCGCGAAACATTAGAGGCTGTACTGACTTATTTCGAGAAGCAAGCTAAAACCTCGCTACCGACCGAGGGCGTAGTTTTGCCCACCCCTTCATTATTCGGTGGCCTTGCTATTGATCAAGCGGCCTGCACTTTGTGTATGTCCTGTGTAGGCAGCTGTCCTGAAGGTGCACTATTAGATAACCCCGATGAACCAAAGCTATCCTTTTTAGAAAAGCAATGTGTGCAATGCGGTTTGTGTGTCCAAACTTGTCCCGAAAAAGCGTTGCAATTAGTGCCCCGCTTATTGAGTGTGGAACAACGCAAACAAAAGGTCACCTTAAATGAAACCTTGCCCTACCATTGCATTAGTTGTGGCAAGGCTTTTGGCACCTTAAAAATGGTTGAGCTCATGTTGGGGCGGTTAGGCACGCATGAAGCGTTTTCTGGAGCCGCCCAGAATCGCCTGAAAATGTGCAGTGACTGTAGGGTGGTCGATATGATGAAAGATGTTTAATGAGCCAAGATCCACAAAAAGCAGAATTAGATGAATTAGGGGCTACACCAGCGACGGTGGGAGAGATTGGCCTAGCTGAAGATCTGGCACGGGCTGACCTCTACGGCTTATTAGCTGCCTTATTACATCAGCCCCCCAGCCAAGATTTATTAGATCGCATGGCCTCTTCACTACCTGAGGCGGATGATTCTTCAGTTTTGGCAGGTGCGTGGCGTAACTTAGTATTACTAACTAAAAATAGCCAAGCAGCCGATTGGCGTAAAGAATACGATGCGAATTTCGTGGGGGTAGGCCGTCCCAACGTATTTCTGAATGGCTCTTATTTTATGGCTGGACATTTAAATGAAAAGCCCTTAGTCGAGGTAAGAAGAGCCCTGCAGACCTTTGGCTTAGAAGCCTCTGAAAGTGTTTCAGAGACTGAGGACCATCTAGCGGCCTTGTGCGAGGTGATGCGCTATTTGATCGCCGGCGATGATGTGGCAGTTTCTAATCTAACGAATCAAAAATTATTCTTTAATAACTACATGCGAAGCTGGTATGAGGATTGTTGCGATGCCATAGAAAATGCGCCTGATACGCATTTCTACTTACCAGTTGCGCAGCTGATCCGGGAATTTTTTGCCATCGAGGCCCAAGGCTTTGATATGGTGCAATGAACGAATAATTAGGGTTAACCCTAGATTCAGTTACAGTAAGTTGACCATGTATAAAAGGTGAATTCGTATTACACTCAATCTGTAATATTTCTGTAATGTTCATTTTTGCATTTACATTAGATTGGACGATCTATGACGAACAAATCAACTTTCGCTGCTGATGCGAAGCCAGCCACTAAACCATCCCGCAGAACTTTTTTTCTCACGGCTGGTGTTGCCGCAGGCGCTGTGGCAGTAGCATCACAAACACCATTAGGGAAGGCAGTGATTCAAGAGGTCGGCAGTGCGATTGCACCTCAGGCCGATGGCTACCAGTTGTCTGCCCATATTAAAAAGTACTATGAAACAACTTTAATTTAAGAATTTAAATCCTTACATAATCAATCTATAAGAATTCTTTCTGGAGTAGCACATGAGCCTGGTTCGTAAAACTTCTTCTGGCAGTAACCCCAAAACTTCAACCCATTTAATCGGTAGTTTGGCGCGGGGTTTAAAAGCGGCTGTGCCAACCATGGATCGACGGACTTTTTTACGCCGCTCAGGAATTGGCGTAGGCGCAGGGCTTGCTGTATCGCAATTGAATTTATTGCAAAAAGCGAATGCTGTTGAAACCAAAGCAATGTTGGATGGTAAAGCGGGAAAGATTGAAGTGAAGCGTACTGTTTGTACCCATTGCTCAGTGGGTTGCGCAGTCGATGCGACGGTTGAAAATGGGGTTTGGGTGCGCCAAGACTCGGTGTTTGATTCACCAATTAACTTAGGTTCCTATTGCGCAAAGGGCGCTGCTTTACGTGAACATGGTCATGGAGACTACCGTTTACGCTCGCCAATGAAATTGGTTGATGGCAAGTACCAAAAGATTTCTTGGGATCAAGCGCTGGATGAAATTACCGCCAAGATGAAAGCATTGCGCACTAAATCTACTCCCGATTCCCTCTTCTTTATAGGTTCATCTAAGCACAACAACGAGCAAGCTTATCTCTTGCGCAAATGGGTTTCATTCTTCGGCACCAATAACACCGATCACCAAGCGCGTATTTGTCACTCGACTACGGTTGCCGGGGTAGCAAAGACCTGGGGCTATGGTTCCATGACCAATAGTTATAACGACATGATGAATTCGAAAGCCGCGCTGTATATTGGCTCGAATGCTGCAGAAGCGCATCCCGTGTCGATGTTGAGTATGTTGCACGCCAAAGAAAATGGTTGCAAATTAATGGTGGTTGATCCCCGCTATACCCGCACCGCTGCTAAGTCAGATCAGTATGTGCGGATCCGTTCGGGAACCGATATTCCTTTCTTATTTGGCGTGTTGTATCACGTCTTTAATAACGGCTGGGAAGATAAGAAATATATTAATGATCGCGTTTACGGCATGGATGAAGTGCGCAAAGACGTGATGGAAAAATGGACTCCTGCCAATGTTGAGGCAGCTTGCGGTGTACCTGAAGCTGAAGTTTATAAAGTTGCTGAAACGATGGCGAAGAATCGTCCTAGTACGATTGTTTGGTGTATGGGTCAAACCCAGCACACCATTGGTAATGCGATGGTACGGGCCTCTTGTATTTTGCAATTAGCCTTAGGCAATATTGGTAGATCGGGTGGCGGAGCAAATATTTTCCGCGGTCACGATAACGTCCAAGGCGCTACGGATGTGGGCCCAAATCCCGATTCATTGCCTGGTTACTATGGCTTAGCTGCTGGCTCATGGAAGCACTACGCCACCGTTTGGGGTGTTGATTACGAGTGGATCAAAGGGCGCTATGCCCCCGATATGATGGAAAAGTCGGGTACGACGGTGTCGCGTTGGATTGATGCAGTTCTAGAAAAAAGTGACATGGTTGACCAAGCCACCAATGTCAAAGGATTGTTCTATTGGGGCCATGCACCTAACTCACAAACCCGTGGCCTAGATATGAAAAAGGCGATGGATAAGTTAGAGTTATTGGTGGTCGTGGATCCTTATCCAAGTGCTACCGCAGCAATGGCTGCTATGCCACCAGCTGCAGGCGGTCAAGTGAATAAAGATCGCGCAGTGTATTTATTGCCTGCCACCACGCAGTTCGAAACTAAAGGTTCTGTTACTGCCTCAAATCGTTCGATTCAATGGCGCGAAAAAGTTATCGATCCTTTGTTTGAGTCGGTACCTGATCACGTGATCATGCAAGCGTTAGCCGACCGTCTCGGTTTTGGTAAAGAGCTTTCAGTCAATTACAAAATGCTCGATTCGAAGTACGCTGGTAAATCATGGCGTGAACCTGAACCCGAATCCATTTTGGGCGAAATTAATCGTTCTGTTTGGACCATTGGTTATACGGGACAAACGCCTGAGCGCCTGAAAGCGCACATGCGCATGATGAATGTGTTTGATCCGAAAACCTTGAAATCTCGCGGTGGCAAAGACCCAGTTAGTGGTTACGATACTGCTGGCGATTACTTTGGCTTGCCATGGCCTTGCTATGGTACTGCGGCAATTAAACATCCGGGCTCGCCAAATCTATATGACACCAGCAAGAGCGTGATGGAAGGTGGCGGTAATTTCCGCGCGAACTTTGGGGTAGAAAAAGACGGTAAATCACTGTTGGCTGAAGATGGTTCTTGTTCCAAAGGTTCGGCCATTACTACCGGCTATCCCGAATTTGATGCTGCTTTTGTGAAGAAATTAGGTTGGTGGAGTCAATTGACACCAGAAGAGCAGGCATTAGCTGAAGGTAAAAATTGGAAGACTGACTTATCTGGTGGTATACAGCGAGTCGTCATGAAAAATGGTTGCCATCCCTTTGGCAACGCGAAAGCGCGGGCTGTGGTGTGGAATTTTCCAGACCCCATTCCACAACATCGCGAAGCGTTGTACAGCACCCGTCCGGATATGATGATTAAGTACCCGACTTCAGCTGACAAGAAAAACTTCTGGCGCTTACCAACCTTGTTCTTAACTGTGCAACAGCAGAATTTGAACGAGAAACTGTATGAAAAGTTCCCCATTATTTTAACTTCTGGGCGTTTAGTTGAATACGAGGGTGGTGGCGACGAAACTCGCTCCAATCCATGGTTGGCTGAGCTTCAGCAGGAAAACTTTGTGGAAATTAATCCTGGTGCTGCAGCCCGTCGGGGAATTAAAAATTGGGATTATGTTTGGGTTAAATCGCCAACTGGAGCAAAGATTAAAGTGCGTGCGATGGTTACCGAGCGAGTCGGGCCAGATACTGCTTTCGTACCATTCCATTTTGCTGGATGGTGGGAAGGCAAGAATTTGCGCGAATTCTATCCAACCGGAGCATGCCCAGTTGTTTTAGGTGAGGCGGTCAATACAGCAACGACTTACGGCTATGACAGCGTAACGATGATGCAAGAAACTAAAACCACGATGTGCCAAATTGAAAAATTTGCCTAAGCACCTAAATAAACGAGCTAAATTCAGGAGAATCCCATGGCAAGAATGAAGTTTATTTGTGACGCAGAACGGTGCATCGAATGCAACGGTTGCGTTACTGCCTGTAAGAATGAAAACGAAGTACCTTGGGGTGTTAATCGGCGTCGGGTTGTAACGATTAACGATGGCGTGATTGGCGCTGAAAAATCCATTTCAGTTGCCTGTATGCATTGTTCGGATGCCCCTTGTATGGCAGTTTGCCCAGTCGACTGCTTCTATCGTACCGACGAAGGTGTCGTGTTGCACGATAAAGATATATGCATTGGTTGTGGTTATTGCTCGTATGCCTGCCCATTTGGTGCGCCTCAATTCCCGACCTCAGGTTTATTTGGTATGCGCGGCAAAATGGATAAGTGCACATTCTGTAGTGGCGGCCCGGAAGCCAATGGCAGTGTGGCTGAATTTGAGAAGTATGGCCGCAATCGCTTGGCAGAGGGTAAGTTACCGATCTGCGCTGAAATGTGTTCAACCAAGGCCTTAATTGGTGGTGATGGCGATGTGATTGCAGATATATTCCGTGCCCGCGTGGTCAAACGCCAAACGAATGGCAAGAATGCTGGTGCCAATGTATTTGGTTGGACTACTGCTTATGGCAAACCAGGAGAAGCACCTCCCGCACCGACTAAAGCACCCCCCGGACCACAAGGAGGTAAGTCATGAAAGCCAGCCTTAAATTAGTTGTATTGGTTTCTGTGGCACTGGGATTATTGAGTGCTTGTAAAGATGAAGAGCAGGGCTTCAAGGCGTCGAAGCGACCTGACGTTGCTCCTTATATGGGTGCTAACGATGGCTTTATGGCAAAAGGCTGGACTCCAGGCAATCAGGTGAGTTGGACGCAAGAAATCAATAAGCGCAATCAAAATCAAACTGAATACAGCCGTATTAAGTAATGATCAAAGCCGTGAAGGATTTTGCATGAATCAAACCGTAAGCGCTTCTTTTCGTACCTGGCTGATTCCAGCAGGCTTTTGCCTTGCGCTATTTGCAGGAGCTAGCATCGCCCAACCGGCTGCGCCCGCAGCAGCTCCCGCTGCGGCCGCCTTACCGAAGGTAGAGTCAGCCAATATTATGGATGTTGGGCGCGCCCCGAATGCAACGATTGAGGCAGAGCGTAAGGCGAACCAGAATCAACCAGGCAATAATGCGCCGATCTGGCGAACCGCCAATAGTGATGCTGTTAATTTTGTGAGTATTCCCGATAAGCAAGCGGGTGTATTGATTCAAAAATCTGGACAACAGTGGCGCTTAATTCGCAATGGGGTCATTACAGTATATGGCGCTTGGCTACTGGCATTAGCATTAGGTGGAATCCTGGCCATGTTTATTCTCAAAGGTTCAATTAAGCTGCATGAACCCATGTCGGGTCGCAAAATTAAGCGCTTTAGCTTACTCGATCGGATTATTCATTGGACTATGGCATTTAGTTTTGTGGGCCTCGCTTTCACTGGTCTAATGATTTTGTACGGTAAATACTTTGTGATGCCCCTCATGGGTGGCGTGACCTACGGATTATTTTTACTAGCTTGCAAAAATATCCATAATTTTTCTGGCCCCTTATTTACGCTGAGTATTGCCATTTTCTTCTTCTTGTTCGTGCGTAAAAATATCCCTGAAAAGGGAGATATGGCTTGGCTAACGGGTTTCGGTGGCATGCTTTCAGGAAAACATATTCCTGCAGGATTCTTTAATTGCGGTGAAAAAATTTGGTTTTGGTTTGGTATGGTCATTCTTGGATTAACGGTATCGGCCTCTGGCTGGGTTTTAGATATGATCGTGCCTTTCATTGCGATTGAATACTGGCGTGGCACGATGCAAATTGCCGACATTATTCATAGCACCGCTGCCTTACTCATGACTGCCATGGCTTTTGGTCATATCTATATTGGCACCATTGGTATGCAAGGATCAATTGATGGCATGAAAACAGGTTATGTTGATGCTACTTGGGCTAAAGAGCATCACGAAATTTGGTATAACGATTTAAATAAAGGTTGAGCTATGAAAAAAATCATTGCATTTTTCATTTGTGTATTCAGTGCCAGTACTGTGCTGGCGATGCTTCCTCCTTTAACGCCAGAGCAACAAGCAGCAGCTGATTTAGCTAAAGCGAAAACAGCCTATGGCGACAAAGTTAGTGGCTACAAATTATGTATGGTTCAGAACACTTTAGCCAATCGATTCAAAGTTGCTGGTACGCCAGCTCCAGCTGCCTGTGTTGAGCCACCGCCTTTTGTACCACCCACTGCAGTATCTGCTGCAGCGCCAGCCGCACCTGCAGCGCCAGCGGCACCCGCTAAGAAATAGCTAGCAAATCCTTAAACTTGATCCTGCTACCGTCGGGGTGGCAGGCCATGCTTTATGCTTAGCGTTTTCAGCATGAGATTATTGACGTGAATGCACCAATAAATTACTGGCCGGAGTGTGCCTATAAAACCTTGCAAGTCAGTACAGATAATCAATTATTGGTGACCGATGATTTTTTACGCACCTATTTACTTCGTGATGAACTGAATTTAGTACCTGAATCATGTACGGCAGAAAAGCTGTTGCATCAGCGTTTAACGCAAAATCCACGTGCAGTTATTAGCGAGGCTGAAATTGCGGAAATGACGGATAGTGACATTCAAGAAAATTACCGAATTTGGTTACGCTATCGCACTAAATTGCTCTTAGCACCCTCATTAGAGTCATTTTATTTAGGTCTATTTGTCGGCGATGGGGTTGATGTACCGCCTTTGTTTGTTAATCAGTTAGTCCAAATTTTTATGCGGCATATCTTAGGTGATAAGCCAAGCGCGATGGATGCCAGAGTCGCTGAATTATTTTTCCGCCCACAAAAAATGAGCGTTTTAGAAGATGGTCTGGTGATGAGTGCAGACCATGAAACCATTGAGCGCAATGCCCAGGCTCCAGAGTTTGCCAATATTGTCGACTTACTCAAACAATCGACCCTTGCAATGAAATCAATCGATCTTGATGTCTTGCATGAAGATAATCTCGATTTGTATTGGACACGGGATAGTAATTATGATTTTGCAATACCGTTAAATTTTGGGCAAACGGCAGTTGAGCATTTCAGTAAATTACTCGCGCAGTGGCTAGATCATTTTTTAGGAATTGAGGTCAAAATAACCCCTTTGGCGGCGATTAATGACCCGCAGTGGGTCTGGCACGTTGGTTTAGATGCTACTTCTACTGAAATCTTAAATGCACTCTATAACAAAGACATGGTTGAGGCGAATAGCATTGCGCGGTTAATTTGTTTATTTCGTTTAGATTTTATCAGTCCCAATGTGGTTCTTCCCGAGTTATCTGGCAAACCCGTTTATTTAGGTATTGCTATGAATCAGGACAAGGTATTAAAACTGAAACCGCAAAATTTATTATTTAATCTCCCGCTTGCACCAGTTTCTTAAGCATTTAAATCCAGTCATGTAGTTGCACTTTGGCGCCTAAAGATTTATAACCTTCGGTAATGCCTGCATAATTTCTAATTTTGCTAATCAGTTTGCCAACCTCCTTGTTGGCAGCTAATTCTTTACGCATCGCCAAAAAAAATAGTTCATCTTTAAGGTAAATAAAGCCTAGTTTATTTTCTAGCGCAATATTTTTAACGGAAATGCCAACATTGGCTTTGTTGGCTAAGATCGTACTGGCAACCGCAGAATGGGTAAATTCTTCATTGTTATAGCCCTTAATTTTCTCTGGATTAAGGCCTTTTTCAGCCAATAAAGAATCCAGCAATAAGCGGGTGCCCGAGCCTCTTTGGCGATTTATAAAACGGACTTTTGGATTGGTCAAGTCACTGATGGAGGTTAGATTCAGAGGGTTGCCCTTTTGCACAATTAAGCCTTGGATTCGTTTCATCACTGGCACTACTTGCATACCCGCTTTAATTAGGCGCTGATGAATGATGCGAGAATTTTCGGGATCAGAAACGTGGTATCCCGCAATGTCGGCCTCATGATTTAGGAGGCGTTCCAGTGATTCACCAGAGCCCGCTACCCGAAGCTCAAAGCTGCTGAATTTAGCAATAGTTTGTTGAATAATGGGATCGCTACTAGAAAATAGCAGCCATTTTTTGCCCTGTTTTAAGCGGTAGGCCGCCATTTCTTGCGATAAGGTGGTTTGATAGTTTTCGCTGTACTCGCTATAGCGATTTTGCATTTGGT
>CAIXDG010000046.1 GCA_903918115.1 uncultured beta proteobacterium | reverse complement strand
TGTAAATCGCGCAGACCCCCTGGACTTTCTTTGCAATTGGGTTCGAGTGCATAAGGCGTACCTTGATACTTTTGGTGGCGCTGGGTTTGTTCTAATAATTTAGCTTGAAAGAAAGCCTTGGGATCAAGCGTTGCGGAATACGCAGTTTGGAATGAGTTAAACAAACTGCGTGAGCCGCAGATTAAGCGCGCCTCTAGTAGCGAAGTGCGCACCGTAATGTCTTGCTCTGCTTCGCTGATACATTCCCCTAGAGTACGTACTGCCGAGCCAATTTCTAGGCCGGAGTCCCAACATTGGGTAATAAAGCGCGCAACTTTTTCATTATCGGCTTGGGAGTCTTGGGTGGAGTCATCAGGCAACAATACCAAGATATCAATATCAGAATAGGGGAAGAGCTCTGCGCGCCCATAACCACCAACTGCAATCAGCGCTAGATGAGCACCCATCGCGCAGTTTTGCCATAACTGTGCCATAGCAAGATCATTAAATTCGGTGAGTTTTTTTGTCAGACGTGCGACATTTTGATCGGCGAGAAATAGTTGGTATTCGGCAGCGCATGAACTACGTAGCTGAGTAATTGCCTGATGCGGAGTGAGTGCAGTCACTGAATTCATGGTGGCAGCAGAACTAATTTGGGGTAGTGCTTACGCAGCGGTAAGCTGGGGACGAAATACTAAGCCCTTAACGCAATCTGGCGGCGGGTTACTGCCTGTCGACCAAGTTAACACTTCAACCCCTTGAGGTGTCACGAGCAGGGTGTGCTCCCATTGCGCTGACAAGCTACGATCTTTGGTTTTTACCGTCCATTGGTCGGGCATTGTGCGAATTTCGCGGCGCCCAGCATTGATCATGGGTTCTATCGTAAAGGTCATACCTACTTCTAATTGCTCACCCGTTCCCGGACGACCATAGTGCAAAATTTGCGGGTCTTGATGAAATACTTTGCCAATACCATGGCCACAGTACTCCCGAACCACTGAATAACCCGCTTGTTCAGCATGCGTTTGGATTACATGACCAATATCGCCTAAATACGCTCCTGGCTTCACTTGGGCAATACCGAGCCACATACATTCAAAGGTAACTTGCGTTAACCGTTCGGCTAAAACGGATACTTCGCCAACCATAAACATGCGACTCGTGTCACCGTAGTAACCATCGGGGGTGATTACCGTGATATCGAGATTGACAACATCACCAGCCTTTAAAACTTTAGAGCCTGGAATGCCATGACAAATGACATCATTGACTGAGGTACAGATCGCTGCTGGGAATGGGGGATAGCCCGGGGGCTGATAATTCAAGGGGGCCGGAATAGTGTGTTGTACATCCCGCATAAAGGTATGGCAAATTTGGTCCAGTTCTCCAGTGCTTATGCCGGGGCGAATCGCTGGCGCGACGTGATCGAGGACTTCGCTCGCTAGCCGACCCGCCTCACGCATGCCCTGGAGGTCTTTTTCAAGGGTAAAAACACTATTCATGCCTTGATTATCAACGACTTGAGGTTTTTTGGCTGTTTTGCGTCTAGATGATTGATATATAAGCTATAATTTGGTCATCGAAGCAATTCGAAATAGCAGGCTAAGCCTTCCAGGGTAGCGTTTTTTAGCGCAGTCAGGACTTAGCCTTAGACCAAACCCTTAGGAGAATGTTATGTCAGTAACTATGCGTGAAATGCTAGAAGCCGGTTGCCACTTTGGCCACCAAACGCGCTTTTGGTCCCCCAAGATGGCCCCTTATATTTTTGGCCATCGCAACAAAATCCACATTATTAATTTGGAAAAGACTTTGCCGATGTTTCAGGATGCCCTGAAATTTGCCAAGCAAATTGCCGCTAATCGTGGCACGATTTTATTCGTCGGTACGAAGCGTCAGTCACGTGAAGTGATTGCTGAAGAAGCTGCACGCGCTGGCATGCCTTATATCGATAGTCGTTGGTTAGGCGGCACATTAACCAATTTCAAAACCGTTAAAGGTTCGCTCAAGCGTCTAAAAGATATGGCTATCGCGAAAGAGGCGGGCGATTGGGAGAAGCTCTCAAAGAAAGAGGCGTTAACCAACGATCGTGATCTGGATAAATTACAAAAAGCTTTAGGCGGCATTCAAGATTTGAATGGCGTACCCGACGCAATTTTTGTGGTTGACGTTGGATACCATAAGATTGCCATTACGGAAGCAAAAAAACTGGGTATTCCTGTGATCGCTGTGGTTGATACCAACCATTCCCCTGAAGGTATTGATTACATCATTCCTGGTAATGACGATTCAAGCAAAGCAGTGCTACTTTATGTGCGCGGTATTGCCGATGCCATTTTGGAAGGTAAGGCTAATTCAGTTCAGGAAGTCTTAGATGCGGTTAAAGAAGGCGAAGAAGAGTTTGTTGAAGAAGGGAAGGTAGCGTAATGACCGTAATTACTGCTGCAATGGTTGGCGAATTACGCGCCAAAACTGATGCGCCGATGATGGAATGCAAAAAAGCCTTAACTGAAGCAGTTGGCGATATGGCCAAAGCAGAAGAAATTCTGCGGGTGAAATTAGGTAGCAAAGCCAGTAAAGCCGCCTCACGTGTGACTGCTGAAGGCGTTGTCGCGAGTTACATTGACGGTGGCACTGGTGCTTTGATTGAAGTGAATTGCGAAACCGATTTCGTTTCAAAAAACGATGATTTTTTAGCTTTTAGTAATGCTTGCGCACAGTTGGTTGCTAAACAGAATCCGGCGGATACTACCGCTTTATTAGCCTTAGCAATGGATGGCAAAACGGTTGATGCCGTGCGTAGTGAATTAATTGGGCGCATTGGCGAAAATATGACCCCCCGCCGTTTTCAGCGTTTTGCTAGTACCGGTAAATTAGTTTCTTATTTACATGGCACACGCATTGGCGTCATGGTGGAATTTGAAGGCGATGAAACAGCCGCTAAAGATGTGGCTATGCATATTGCAGCAATGAAGCCGGTCGCTTTATCTGCGGCTGATGTTCCTGCTGCCAACATTGCCGCCGAACGCAATATTGCTGAACAGAAGGCGGCTGAGTCTGGTAAGCCTGCTGACATCGTGGCAAAAATGGTTGAGGGTACGGTACAAAAGTACCTCAAGGAAGTTTCTTTACTCAATCAAACCTTTGTTAAAAACGATAAGCAAACCGTTGAGCAAATGCTCAAAGCCATGAATACCACGATTAAGTCATTTACTTTATATGTTGTTGGCGAGGGCATTGAGAAGCGCCAAGACGATTTTGCTGCGGAAGTTGCTGCACAAGTTGCTGCTGCAAAGGTAAGTGCTTAAATAAATCTCTTGAATAGGGTCATTCACAATGCCAGCTTATAAGCGTGTCCTCCTGAAACTTTCTGGTGAAGCCCTGATGGGGGACGATGCTTTTGGAATTAACCCGATTACGATTGACTCGATGGTGGCAGAAATTGCTGAAGTCGTTGGGATCGGCATTGAATTAGCGATTGTGATTGGCGGCGGTAATATTTTCCGCGGCGTAGCAGGTGGCGCAGCAGGTATGGATCGAGCCACCGCCGATTACATGGGCATGTTAGCCACGATGATGAATTCCTTAGCGTTGCAAGATGCCTTACGCCAAAAAGGGGTAGAAGCGCGCGTGCAATCGGCATTGCGTATGGATCAGGTGGTTGAGCCGTATATTCGGCCACGGGCCATTCGCGCGATGAGTGAAGGTAAGGTAGTTATTTTTGCTGCTGGTACTGGAAACCCCTTTTTCACTACCGATACAGCCGCTGCTTTACGTGGTGCTGAAATGGGCGTTGAAGTGATGCTCAAGGCCACGAAGGTCGATGGTATTTATAGTAGTGATCCCAAGCTAGACCCTTCAGCCACCTTGTATCACACCATTACCTTTGATGAGGCATTAATTAAAAATTTACAAGTAATGGATGCTACGGCGTTTGCCTTATGTCGCGATCGTAAGTTACCAATTCGGGTATTTTCTATTTTGAAGCCAGGCGCTTTAATGCGCGTGGTGTTGGGTGAGTCGGAAGGTACTTTAGTACACGTTTAAAAGGAGTGCTGTGATGTCTGCTGCAGAAATCAAAACTAGCACCGAGCAAAAGATGCATCGGTCGCTTGAATCATTAAAAGGTAATTTAGCAAAAATTCGTTCGGGACGCGCTAACGCCGGTATTCTTGAACACATTACGGTTGATTATTATGGCAACCCAACACCGCTTAGCCAAGTAGCTAATTTAGGCTTGGCCGATGCCCGTACGATCAATGTTCAGCCGTTTGAAAAAACCATGGTGGCAGTGATCGAAAAAGCCATTCGTGATTCTGATTTAGGCCTAAACCCAGCCTCGCAAGGCACTGTGATTCGCGTGCCAATGCCTCCCCTTACTGAAGAGCGGCGCCGTGAACTGACTAAATTAGTGAAAAGTGAAGGCGAAGAAAGCAAAATTGCTATTCGTAATTTAAGGCGTGATGCGAATGAGCACTTAAAACGATTAAGCAAAGATAAGGTGATCTCAGAAGACGAAGAGCGTCGTGCCCAAGATGAAGTGCAGAAAATGACTGATCGGGCGGTAACCGATATCGATAAAATTGTGGTTGAAAAAGAAAAAGAGATTATGACGGTATAGACCCGTCTTATCCAAAGAACATGTCCTTCTTGCTAACGCTTATTTATGTCTAAACATACTAGCTCTACCTTAGTCATTCCGGAGGTGAGTGAAGTGCCGCGCCATGTCGCGATCATCATGGACGGCAATGGTCGTTGGGCTGGCAAACGTTTAATGCCACGCGTTACAGGCCATTCTGAGGGCTTAGAATCGGTGCGCAAAGTGGTGGAAGAATGTCGTCGTTCTGGTGTTGAATATCTGACCATTTTTGCTTTTAGTTCCGAAAATTGGCGTCGCCCACCCGAAGAGGTGGGATTTTTAATGAAGCTGTTTTTGAAATCATTGCGCCGCGAAGTAAGCCGCTTAAGTGATAACGATATTCGCTTTAAGTTAATTGGCGACTTAAGCCGCTTTGATGCTGCGATTCAAGATATGGTTCGTTTTTCGGAAGAAAAAACGGCGCATTGCAAAGGCTTAACCTTAACCGTCGCTGCTAACTATGGTGGACGGTGGGATATCTTGCAGGCCATGCGTAAGTGTTTATTAGCTAATCCTACTTTGCAAGCCGACGACATAACTGAAGAATTACTGCAAGAAAATTTATCAATGGCGTATGCACCAGAGCCCGATTTATTTATTCGTACAGGTGGTGAACAACGCGTTAGTAATTTTTTATTGTGGCAACTCGCTTACACTGAATTGTATTTCACCGATATATTATGGCCCGACTTTGATGCGGTGCAATTACAGCAAGCGTTTGAATGGTTTGGTCAGCGTGAACGCCGCTTTGGCCGCACCAGCGCACAACTAGCAACTAAATCAGCTAAAGTTGCTGCTCAGGGTAGTGTCTAAGCGCGCCTGCGTCTAAACACTCTGCGATGCTAAAGACCCGTATCATGACCGCAGTACTTTTACTTGCGGCATTACTGCCCAGTTTATTTTTCCTCAACCCGCTTTATTTAAGTGGAATCTTTTTGCTAATCTTGGCATTAGCGGCTTGGGAATGGAGTCGTTTAATTGCGCCGCAAAAAGAAGTCTTTGCTTGGCTCTATGCTTTGCTTTTGATCTTCGCTATTGCTGCCTTGTTATATGGGCAAAATCCCATCATTGAATTTGGCATCTTAGTGAGCGCGAGTTTTTTTTGGCTTGTCCTTGCCCCTATCCTTTTGTGGCGCAGCCTGCGTTTGCCCGTAGCAAAATGGCCGCTGACCTTCGCATTATTAGGCTTAGTTATTTTTAGCGCAGCCTGGTTTGCGCTCATTTTATTGCGCCAGTTTGGCGTGCTATTTTTGCTTTCTACCATGGCTTTAGTTTGGGTTGCCGACATTGGTGCTTATTTTGTTGGTAAAGCGGTTGGGCGCCGTCGTTTAGCACCGCAAATTAGCCCTGGTAAAAGCTTAGAGGGTGCAATTGGCGGCATTATCTTGACTTGTATCTATGCCTGTATCTGCGCGTGGTATTTGCCCTTTAATATGACTTTATTTGGTTTTGCTGTGATGCGCTTTGGTTATCCAGTGATGCTGATCATGGTTATTGGCTTAACTCTGTTTAGTATTGTTGGCGACTTATTTGAATCACAGTTAAAGCGATTAGCAGGTACAAAAGATAGCAGTAAATTATTGCCCGGCCATGGCGGTGTGCTAGACCGGGTTGATGCCTTATTGCCCACCATGCCGCTAGCGGCACTTTTAGTCGGGTTGATGTTATGAGCATACAAAGGCGAGTGGCGATTTTGGGATCAACAGGCTCAATCGGTGTGAACACCTTAGATGTGATTCGCTCACATCCTGACCGCTATCAGGTTGTCGCTTTAACTGCGCATCAACAAGTTGACCGTTTGCTTGCTCAGTGCCGTGAGTTTAAGCCGCGAATCGCAGTTGTTGGTGACGCGCAGAGTGCAAAGCAATTAACGGCAGCTGTGTTACAGGAAAAAATTCCTACAACCGTGTTATATGGCGCTGAAGCGTTAGTAAGCGCCGTAAGCGATTCTGATTGCGATACCGTGATGGCTGCAATTGTTGGTGCCGCAGGCTTGTTACCAACTTTGGCAGCTGCACGCGCAGGCAAACGCGTTTTATTAGCCAATAAAGAAGCTTTGGTCATGTCGGGCGACTTATTGATGCAAGCAGTACG
>CAIXDG010000045.1 GCA_903918115.1 uncultured beta proteobacterium | reverse complement strand
GGAGGTATTGGCGCTCAGTGCCTGTCTCTCAAAAAAGCAAATTGAGCAAATTGAGAATGGTGAGCAAAGTGCATTTTATTCAGCCGCATTAAAACTGCGTTCGGCCCAAAAAGTTGCCACCATTTTGGGTTTAGAGGAAGCGGATTATCTTGAGGTAGAAATTGAAGCCCCGCCAGCCCCAGCTGCTGTTGTCCTATCTGAACCAGAGCCAACACCAACGCTTGCACCCACTCCTTTACCAGTCTTAGAAATAGAAAAAGACAAGATATCAACCCCGATTTTAAAACCAGGTACTGCGCCCACCGATTTACAAATTAAAGATAAGCAGAGAAAATTATTTTTGTATGCCAGCGTTGCTGCAGCTTTTGTTTTTGCGATTATTCATTTTGGTAACGACGTCGTAACAGTATCTGCACCTGTTCCTGCAGCACCACTTGTTGCAGCACCAGCATTAATTAAAGAAGAGCCTAGTCCGGCACCTGAGCCAACCCCAGTTGCCATGATTGAGCCCAATGCTAAGCCTACTGCTGTCGTTAGTGATGCAGCTTGCCCCAAACCAGAAAATAATCCAGTAATGTATAAAACGGGTTCGCCAAGTAAGGCTGGTGATATGGTCTACGTACAAAGCCTAAGCCAGCAGGTGGTTTGCGTCATTGATGCAGCCGGCAAAGAACAGAGTAAGACGCTCGAGGCGGGCGCCTCTTATTCGTTTTATGGCGCCCCACCATTCAAACTTTTGACGGCGAATTTAGCGCAAACCGAGATTTTTTTTCAAGGTCTACGCGTAAGACCGAGCAACCCTGAAGCAAAAACGCTTATCTTAGAAGAGACGAAGCTTTAAATTGCCGATTCGTTAGCTTCGCCTGTACGAATGCGAATGACTTGCTCAACTGAGGTGACAAAAATTTTGCCATCACCAATTTTGCCAGTATGTGCTGCTTTCGTAATCGCCTCGATAACACGCTCGACTGAATCATCTGCTACGACAACCTCTACTTTTACCTTTGGTAAAAAATCGACCACATATTCTGCGCCACGATACAGTTCAGTATGGCCTTTTTGACGGCCAAACCCTTTGACTTCGGTAACGGTTAAGCCAGTAACGCCAACGTCTGCCATGGCTTCGCGCACTTCGTCCAGCTTGAATGGTTTAATGATAGATGTAATGAGCTTCATCTAATTCTCCTCAATAGATTTGATAATCATACCCTTAGATCCAGGAACTTAGGCGCGAAACGCCGAAGTAATGGGATAACGCCAATCACGACCAAAGGCACGGTTGGTGATGCGCACGCCTGGAGGGGCTTGGCGCCGCTTATATTCATTGAGTTTAATGAGACGTGTCACCTTTTCAACACTTGCAGCATCGAAACCGGCAGCAACGATCTCGGCCAGCGATTGATTTTGTTCCATGTAACGTTCCAAAATAGCGTCCAGCACTTCGTAACTGGGTAAGCTATCTTGATCAGTTTGGTTATCGCGTAATTCAGCTGATGGTGCCCGCGTGAGAATGCGCTCAGGAATAATTGGATTCAGTTGATTGCGATAACGACATAGTTTGTATACCAAGGTTTTAGCAATATCTTTAATCACCGCAAAGCCCCCGGCCATATCGCCATAAAGCGTGCAATAACCGACTGCCATCTCACTTTTATTGCCCGTAGTTAAAACTAAGCGGCCCGTTTTATTCGAGAGTGCCATCAATAATGTGCCCCGCACCCGCGCTTGAATATTTTCTTCTGTTGCATCGGGCGCTAAGCCAGTAAATTGTTCTGCTAAGGCCTCTTCTAATGCAGCTACTGGCTGACTAATGGGAATTTCATCGTATTGCACGCCGACATTCTTAGCGAGTTCGCGCGCATCCAACCATGAAATATCAGCCGTATAGGGCGAAGGCATCATCACTGCACGGACTTGATCAGCACCCAGCGCATCCACAGCAATCGCCAATACCAGTGCTGAATCGACGCCGCCAGAGAGACCGATGATCACGCCAGAAAAATGATTTTTATGCACGTAATCGCGCACACCCATCACTAAGGCTGCATACACTTGCGCCTCAATGCAATTAGCGTTCTCGGTATTAGCGGCAAGCGCAGTCACTTCACCCTCCGGCTCTCCAAGTACAGTGACGTTGACTAGCCCCAGACCGCTTTCAAATTGGGGCATGGTAAAAACAGTTTGACCTTGGGAGTTCATTACAAAAGAGCCCCCATCAAATACCAATTCATCTTGCCCACCCACCATATTCACGTATGCCAAGGGCAGTTTGGTAAGGCTCACTTGTTCCCGCAACACAGTGAGGCGCAAGGTATTTTTTTCCAGGTGGTAGGGCGATGCATTTAATACAGCCAATAAGCGCGCCCCCGCATTTTTAGCTTGGAGGGCAGGGCCCTCATGCCACGCATCTTCACATAAGAGTAGACCAATCGGTACGCCATCGACCTCAAAGATGCAAGGCCTATCTCCAGGGACAAAGTAACGCACCTCATCAAACACTTCATGATTTGGCAATTGTTGTTTAGCGTAGCAAGCGATGACTTTGCCATCGCGTAAGACAGAGGCACAATTTTGCAGGCCTGCTGCAGAACGCTGGGGATGCCCAACAACAACAGACAGGTTTGGGTAGGCGCCCAAGACTTTGCAGAGCTCGGCTAGGGTATTTTCTGCTGCGGTAATAAATGCGGGGCGCAGCAAAAGATCTTCTGGCGGATAGCCAGTTAAGGCTAACTCTGGGGTGAGCAGGAGTTTGGCGCCTGCTGCGTGGGCAGCCTGCGCTGCACTGGCAATCAAGGCTGCATTGCCCTCTAAATCGCCTAATTTAGGGTTTAGTTGCGCTAAGGCAAGTGTGATCAAACCCTTTTTTCCTCTTGGTAACGTTTAACCCCCGCAAGTATCTCTTGGTGGGCTTCGGCTACGCCGCCCCAACCGCTCACTTTGACCCATTTACCCACCTCGAGGTCTTTGTAATGTTCAAAAAAGTGCTTAATTTGATTTAGGCGTAAGGGATTCATATCTTCTGGCTTTTGCCAGTGGGTATAAATCGATAGAATACGGTCTTCTGGTACGGCTAATAGCTTAGCGTCATGCCCAGCCTCATCTTCCATCTGCAAGAGGCCGATAGCCCTACAGCTGACAACTACCCCAGGAATTAGTGGGAAAGGGGTGATTACCAGCACATCTACGGGGTCGCCATCGCCAGCGATAGTTTGGGGAATATAGCCATAATTACAGGGGTAATGCATCGCAGTGCCCATAAAACGGTCGACAAAAATAGCCCCCGTTTCCTTGTCTACCTCATATTTAATGGGGTCGGCGTTCATCGGAATTTCAATAATCACATTGAAGTTGGTGGGTGAATTTTTGCCTGGGGTGACATTATCAAGACTCATGAGGGTTTTTCCGGAAAAAATTAGTGGATACCCTGATATTAGCAAAGTGAGAAGTTATAGTTTGTGTTGGATACTTCTATGGTTCGTTTTTTTGGAGATTGAAGCTATGAGTAATGTCACATTAGGCCTGTATTTTTCTTTAATCTGCGGTGTGATTGCCGTTCTGTATGGCTTTTTGATGCGGCGCTGGATTTTGAAGCAAGATACCGGCAACGCCAAAATGGAAGAAATTGCCGCGGCAATTCAGCAGGGCGCAGCCGCCTATCTCTCACGCCAGTACAAAACGATTGCGATCGTCGGCATCGTGCTGACGATTTTGATTGCGCTATTTTTAGACATTGCCACTGCCATGGGGTTTGTTCTGGGCGCAGTATTGTCTGGCGCTTGTGGCTTTATTGGCATGAATGTGTCGGTCAGAGCGAATGTACGCACTGCACAAGCAGCGACTGTCGGCATGAATGAAGCGCTTAATGTCGCCTTTAAAGGCGGCGCAATTACCGGTATGCTGGTGGTTGGCTTAGGCCTGCTTGGTGTGGCTTTATTTTTCATGTTTCTGGTTTCCATCGGCGGCGGCCAAGATCTCTCGGCGGTATTGCACCCCTTAATTGGTTTTGCCTTTGGTTCTTCCCTCATTTCAATTTTTGCGCGTTTGGGTGGCGGTATTTTTACTAAGGGCGCCGATGTGGGAGCCGACTTAGTGGGTAAAGTTGAAGCGGGTATTCCTGAGGATGATCCCCGTAACCCTGCCGTTATTGCCGATAACGTCGGTGATAACGTCGGTGATTGCGCAGGGATGGCAGCTGACTTATTCGAAACGTATGCAGTGACCTTAATTGCAACGATGGTTTTGGGCGCCATGATGGTTTCAGGCGCACCTATTGCGGCCATTATTTATCCCTTAGTCTTGGGCGGTATTTCGATTATTGCTTCGATCATTGGCTGTTCATTTGTCAAAGCCACACCTGGCATGAAAAATGTGATGCCAGCTTTATATAAAGGCTTGATCGTAGCGGGTGTACTTTCTTTAATTGCGTTTTATTTTGCGACCCAATTTATTATTCCCGACGATGCTTTAGGAATTCCTGGCAGTCAATGGCGTTTATTTGGCGCAACGGTAGTTGGCTTATTGCTCACCGCCGGTTTAGTGTGGATTACGGAGTACTACACGGGTACGGATTTCAAACCAGTGAAGCATATTGCAGAAGCATCGACTAAAGGTCATGGCACAAACATTATTGCCGGCTTGGGTATTTCGATGAAGTCAACCGCGATCCCAGTCATTTTTGTGTGTATTGCAATTTATGCGGCGTATTGGTTGGCTGGTATTTTTGGCATCGCAATTGCAGCTACTTCCATGCTCTCGATGGCTGGCATTGTGGTGGCACTGGATGCGTATGGCCCAATTACCGATAACGCAGGTGGCATTGCTGAGATGGCGGGCTTACCCCAAGCCGTGCGCGATATTACTGATCCTTTAGATGCAGTTGGTAATACGACTAAAGCAGTGACCAAAGGTTATGCGATTGGTTCAGCAGGTTTAGCGGCACTGGTTTTATTTGCTGATTACACCCATGCGCTTGAAGCGATTGGTCAACAAGTTACCTTTGATTTATCCAATCACTTAGTAATTATTGGCCTTTTTATTGGCGGCATGATTCCTTACTTGTTTGGTGCGATGGCCATGGAAGCAGTGGGTCGTTGCGCAGGTGCTGTAGTCGATGAGGTGCGCCGTCAGTTCCGCGATATTCCCGGCATTATGGATGGCACTGGTAAACCTGAGTACGGCAAAGCAGTCGATATGTTGACTACAGCTGCGATTAAGGAAATGATTATTCCTTCGCTCTTGCCAGTTGTGATTCCGATTGTGGTTGGTCTGTTATTAGGACCAGCTGCCTTGGGCGGCTTGTTAATGGGTACGATCGTTACAGGCCTGTTCGTGGCGATTTCAATGTGTACAGGTGGTGGCGCTTGGGATAATGCCAAGAAATACATCGAAGAAGGTAACTATGGCGGCAAAGGTTCTGAGGCTCACAAAGCTGCAGTTACTGGAGATACCGTTGGCGATCCTTACAAAGATACCGCTGGGCCAGCGATTAATCCGCTGATCAAGATTATCAACATCGTCGCTTTATTGATTGTGCCTTTGTTGCCAGTAATGCGTTAATAGTAAGCGGGGCTAGCTTTATTCAAGCCCTTCTAAATAACGCTGAGCATCCAGTGCGGCCATACAACCCGTACCCGCACTGGTAATTGCTTGACGGTAAATGTGGTCTTGCACATCGCCTGATGCAAAGACTCCTGGAATATTCGTAGCAGTAGCGTTGCCTTGCAAGCCCGAATGGGTTTTGATATAGCCGTTATGCATCTCAAGTTGACCAATAAATAATTCGGTATTGGGTTTATGGCCAATGGCGATAAACGCACCAGTGAGCGCGATGTCTTCGGTCTTGCCATCTGCTTGCCGAATACGCACACCAGTAACACCTTTTTCATCGCCCAACACTTCTTCTAAGGTGGAATTGAGTTTGAGTTCCACTTTCCCCTCGGCTACTTTGGCCATCAGGCGATCATTCAAAATGGGCTCAGCCCGAAATTTATCGCGCCGATGAATTACCGTGACCTTTTTGGCAATACCAGTGAGGTAGAGCGCTTCTTCAACAGCGGTATTGCCACCACCAACGACGCAGACATCTTGATTTTTATAAAAAAAGCCGTCGCAAGTAGCGCAACCTGAAACGCCACGTCCCATAAACGCTTCTTCACTGGGTAAACCTAAATATTGGGCCGATGCACCAGTGGCAATGATGAGGGCGTCACAGGTATAGGTACCAGAGTCACCCACGAGACGAATGGGTTTTTCTTGTAAGGCAGCCGTATGGATGTGGTCAAAAATAATTTCCGTATTGAAGTGCTCAGCGTGCTTTAAAAAACGCTCCATGAGTTCGGGGCCTTGAACTCCTTCAGGGTCGGCTGGCCAATTTTCTACATCAGTGGTGGTCATGAGTTGACCGCCCTGGGCTAAGCCAGTAATCAGGGTAGGCTGTAAATTGGCGCGGGCTGCATACACTGCAGCGGTATAGCCTGCGGGGCCAGAGCCGAGAATGAGGACTTTGCTATGTTTGATATTCGTTGTATTCATCCCTAAATTATAGGTTTCCTTGGGATGGGGGTGTTTACAATCAAGGAAATATGGCGCGAACTGTCTTTCCTCAATCGAATTCAACCCAACCCCCTGATTCCAGCGGGCAGGGCAGAATGCCCCGCTTATTATTAGAGGCCCGCTGGTTTGTGTCGCTGGGCTTATGTTTGGCTTTATTCGCGATTCTGATCACGTATTCCAAATTAGACCCTGCTTGGTCACACGCTAGCTTTGATGTGCCAACCAATTTAGGTGGACGGGTAGGGGCTTGGATTGCCGACTTAATGCTCTACGTTTTTGGCCTTTCGGCATTTTGGTGGGTCATCCTATTTGGTAGACGGGTTTTTGCGGGCTGGAAAGAGTTATGGAGTACTCCGATGCCGCCCGACCCAGAAGCAAAGCCTGACTCTTTGCTGTTGCGGTGGTTGGGCTTTGGCCTCACTTTGCTTGCCAGTATGGGCTTGGAATCGATTCGCTTACATTCTCTAACAATTGCATGACCTAGGCCGCCTGGGGGAGTTTTAGGCGAGTTAATCGGCGATCCTTTGCAAATGGCGATTGGCTTTACCGGCTCCACACTGATTTTGTTATTTGCGCTGTGCGCAGGCTTATCGCTCTTCCTGCACTTTTCTTGGCTAAATTTAGCCGAACAAGTTGGTCGCTATATGGAACTTGGGTATCGGCGCTTGCGCGAACGGCGTGAAAGCGAAGTCGATCGTAAGGTTGGCGAACAGGCGAGTGTGGAGCGCGAAGAATTTGTCGAGGAAGTGCGCGGCCGCATTGAAATTATGGCGCCAGTCCAAATTGTGCGCAGTGAGCCCGCTATTGTGCAAAGCGTTCGCGTGCAACGTGAAAAACAACAACCCCTTTTTATCGATATTCCCGATTCTGAATTACCGCCACTGGCCCTTTTAGATGCGGTACCCGAGGCTAAAGAAACAATTTCTGCTGAGGTAATGGAATTTACGTCACGCTTAATTGAGCGCAAGCTTGATGAATTTGGCGTCGAGGTCAAAGTCATTGCCGCCTATCCAGGGCCAGTTGTTACGCGTTACGAGATCGAGCCAGCAGTTGGCGTTAAGGGTAGTCAAATCGTTAACTTATCGCGCGACCTTTCGCGATCTTTGGGGCTGGTAAGTATGCGGGTGGTAGAAACCATTCCCGGTAAGACTTGTATGGCCTTAGAGTTACCCAATCCAACACGTCAATCGGTTTACCTTTCGGAGATTTTAAGTTCTCAGGTTTATAACGATAACCACTCTCTATTGACACTGGCCTTAGGTAAAGATATCTCTGGTGCTCCAATGGTGGTGGACTTAGCGAAGATGCCGCACTGCTTGGTGGCAGGTACTACTGGTGCTGGTAAATCGGTAGGCATTAACGCGATGATTTTGTCTTTACTCTTTAAGGCTAAGCCTGATGAGGTACGCCTCATCATGATTGATCCGAAGATGTTAGAGATGTCGGTGTATGAGAAGGTGCCACATTTACTTTGCCCAGTCGTGACGGATATGAAGCAAGCCTATAACGCGCTCAATTGGGCGGTAAATGAAATGGACCGCCGTTACAAATTAATGAGCAAGTTTGGCGTACGCAATTTAGCTGGCTTTAATCGCAAAATTGTTGAGGCAGAAGAAAAGGGCGAGAAGCTGACTAATCCTTTTAGCTTAACCCCCGATGATCCAGAGCCGCTGTATAAAGCCCCCGTAATCGTGGTGATCATTGATGAGTTAGCCGACTTAATGATGGTCTCAGGTAAAAAGATTGAAGAACTCATTGCCCGTATCGCCCAAAAAGCGCGCGCTGCAGGAATTCATTTGGTGTTAGCAACACAGCGACCCAGCGTTGACGTGATCACTGGCTTAATCAAAGCCAATATCCCGACGCGTATTTCGTTTCAAGTGAGTAGCAAAATTGATAGTCGAACCATTTTGGATCAGCAAGGCGCTGAGGCCTTATTAGGAATGGGCGATATGCTCTACATGGCTCCTGGTACCGGCTTACCGATTCGGGTACATGGCGCTTTTGTCTCGGATGATGAAGTGCACCGCGTGGTTGACTGGTTAAAAGAAAAAGGTGAAGCCAATTACATTGATGGTGTGCTTGAAGGCGCCGATGAATCGACAATGGATGTCTTGAGTGGCGGCGGTAGCGGCGGTGAAGCCGACCCCTTGTATGACCAGGCGGTTGCTATCGTGCTTGAAAACAAACGTGCTTCTATTTCCCTAGTGCAACGACATCTACGCATTGGCTATAACCGCGCTGCTCGCTTACTGGAAGACATGGAAAAAGCTGGTTTAGTTTCGAAGATGAGCGGTAGTGGTAACCGCGAAATTTTTGGCCGGAAGGCTGAGGAGTAATGCGTATTATCAGTTGGCATTACTGTCTGGCAGTAAGTTTGGCGATCTATGGATCCTTTGCAGTGGGCGTAACCCCCAACAAAGCTTCGCCAGCGAATACAGCAATCAATTCGGCCGCTCCATACGGCGCTAGTACCGACACCGTTTCTGCTACTGAGCAATTACGCCAATTTGTGCGCAATTCTAAAACGGCAGAAGGGGATTTTGTCCAGCAGCAATTGCGCGCACCAAAACCGAATGAGTCGCAAGATAAAGGTTTGAAGGTGATACGCCAAACACAAGGCCATTTTTATTTTCAGCGGCCTGGCCGGTTTGCATGGGAAACCAATAAGCCTTATGAACAAAAGTTAATCAGTGATGGTAAGCAATTAATTATGTGGGATAAAGACCTGAAGCAAGCTACTTATCGACCAGCAGGCGATGCCCTTGCTGCCACACCTGCAGCAATTCTATTTGGCGAGGCAGCGCTGGATGAGCACTTCGATTTGGTTGAAGATATCGAACACAATGGCTTGCGCTGGGTTGATTTAAAGCCGAAAGCAAAAAAAGGCGGCGCCCCAGGTAATACCGATTTGGCTTACACTAAAATTTCTGTAGGCATGAAGGGTGGTTTACCAAGCGCTTTAGAATTGCTTGATGGCCTGGGCAATGTTGTACTAGTGAGTTTTAGTCAATATCAATTAAAGGTAAACTTCGCACCGAGTCGGTTTAGTTTTAATCCGCCGCCTGGAACT
>CAIXDG010000044.1 GCA_903918115.1 uncultured beta proteobacterium | reverse complement strand
GGGGAATTAAGATTACCAAGGGATTAGGCGTAGGCCAAATTGGTAGAATCTATAAGCGTCTAGTACGCACCGCCGGCCTAGATAAAAAATTAGCCCAGCACATCAGCGGCCACTCGATGAGGGTTGGTGCAGCGCAAGACTTATTGCTCTCTGGCGCTAGCCTGCCTATTATAATGGCGCGTGGACGATGGACTAAACCGGATACGGTAATGCGCTATGTGGAGCATACGGCATTACCTTTTTAATACGCTTGAATGTATTAAACACTCAATTTAATCTTCAAAAACTTCTGCCTGCGATAACGCCACACCCTTCTGGTCTTTACCTGACAAAATAGGCGCCTGTGTAATCGGCCACTCAATACCAATAGCCGGGTCATCCCAACGAATGCAGCGCTCATGTTGCGGTGCGTAATAATCCGTAACTTTGTATAGGTACTCGGTATCATCGCGCATAACAAGAAAACCGTGTGCAAAACCAGGTGGAATCCATAACTGGCGTTTATTCTCAGCAGATAACAGCCCCCCTACCCATTTGCCAAAGGTGGCCGATTGGCGACGAATATCCACCGCCACATCAAACACCTCACCTGCGGTGACGCGCACTAACTTGCCTTGCGCTTGTTCTATTTGGTAATGCAAACCACGCAATACATTGGCAGCAGATTTAGAGTGATTATCTTGCACAAAGTGCGCGTTAACGCCAGTGAGCTTTTGGAAAGTTTGTTGATTAAAGCTCTCAAAGAAAAAGCCTCTATCGTCACCAAATACTTTAGGCTCCAAAATCAAGACCCCAGGAATTAGAGTTTTGACTACTTGCATTAAAATATCTGATCAGTAAGCAGTTGTTTCAAGTATTTTCCATAGCTATTTTTAATGTATTTATCTGCCAGCTTATCTAAGGCTAAAGCATCAATAAATTGCATACGATAGGCAATTTCTTCAGGGCAAGCAATCTTAAATCCCTGACGCTTCTCTATGGTTTGAATAAAGAATGAGGCTTCTAGGAGAGATTCATGTGTGCCAGTATCAAGCCAGGCAATACCTCGGCCCATTACCTCCACCTTTAACTCACCGCGCTTTAAATACTCACGATTAACATCGGTAATTTCTAGCTCACCCCGCGGTGAGGGTTTAAGGTTCTTAGCAATTTCAGTTACCTGATTGTCGTAAAAATACAAGCCCGTGACGGCATACCTAGATTTAGGGGCTTGTGGTTTTTCTTCTAAGCTAATGGCTTGACCTTGTGCGTTGAATTCAACCACACCGTAACGCTCAGGGTCACTCACCGGGTAAGCGAACACAGTAGCACCTTGCTTTATCTTTGCAGCGAGTTGTGTTTTATGTCCGAGCTCAGTGCCATAAAAGATATTGTCTCCTAATACCAAAGCGCAACTATCGTTACCAATAAAATCCTCACCAATAATAAAGGCTTGCGCCAAACCATCTGGCGAAGGTTGTACCGCATATTGAATATCCATGCCCCACAAACTGCCATCACCTAACAATTGCGTGAAGCGTGGGGTATCTTCCGGTGTCGAAATGACCAGCACTTCACGAATACCTGCCAACATAAGTGTAGAAAGTGGATAGTAAATCATCGGCTTATCATACACAGGCAATAGCTGCTTAGACACAACCTGAGTGACTGGGTATAAACGTGTGCCAGAACCGCCGGCTAGGACAATGCCTTTCATGCAAATTAATCCTTTCGAATTTCTATAAGATTTTCGATC
>CAIXDG010000043.1 GCA_903918115.1 uncultured beta proteobacterium | reverse complement strand
GAATTTAGTAAACGGGAGATAGACATGGTTCAAAGCAAGCTTTTAAATGTATTTATTCGGATACCCCTATTCTTTGCGGCATTGATAGCCTTATTGCTTAGCACTAGTCACATATCCCTCGCCCAATCAGACTACCCAAATAAACCAATACGTTTTATTGTCCCCTTTCCTCCTGGGGGGGCAACCGATAATATTGCCAGACCACTCCAAAACGAGCTATTGAATACCCTGAAGTGGAATGTCGTTATTGACAATAAGCCAGGTGCAGGCGGCAATATTGGCGCAGAAATAGTTTCTAAATCCGCTCCGGATGGATATACCTGGCTCATGGCATCAGTGGGTACGCACGGTATTAATCTTCCCCTCTACACCCAAGGCGGCGGAAAGTTACCATTTGATCCAGTTAAGGATTTCACTCCCATTACCTTGGTAGCCGAGTTGCCTAATGTCTTAGTGCTGAATCCTGAATTTGCCGCTAAAAACAAAATTAATAGCGTGAATGATTTAATTGCATACGCCAGAGCTAACCCGGGTAAAGTCAATATGGCCTCAAGTGGCAATGGCACTTCAATTCACATGGCAGGGGAATTGTTTAAGTCGATGACCAAAACCTATATGGTGCACTTACCCTATCGTGGTAGCCCACCAGCAATAACGGATTTAATGGCAGGTAACGTAGATATTATGTTTGATAATCTCCCCTCAGCAATTAACTATATTAAAGCGGGTCGACTCAAAGCCTTGGCAGTAACTAGCGCAAAACGCTCACCCGCCTTTCCCGATTTACCCACCATTGCAGAGGCGGCAAAATTACCCGGTTATGAAGCGACCTCTTGGTTTGGTATTGTTGCGCCAGCCAATTTGCCACCAGAAATTTTGAAGCAAACGAGCGCTACCTTAATGAAAGCAATTAACAGCGCATCTGTGCGTGAAAAATATTTGGCAATGGGCGCAGAACCAGTAGGCAATACGCCTGCACAATTTGCTACCTTCATTAAAAATGAAATTGCGAAGTGGACGAAGGTGGTAAAAGATTCAGGCGCTAAAGTTGACTAAGTAAGCTGGGTGCTTTTAACTTAATTTTGATAATAATTTACTTGGGCTAATTATTTCAGGATCAAGAATTAATTCAATGACAGCGCCTGTTTTACTTTTTAAGGCGGCTGCAAAGGCAGCGGCAAACTCAGCAGTTTTGCTAACCCGATAACCTGGCATACCAAAACTTTCAGCAAGCTTAATGAAGTTTGGATTGGTTAAGCCAGTGCCTAGTACGCGGTTTTTAAATTCACGCTCTTGATGCATACGAATGGTGCCCAAAATGCCGTTATTTACAATGATCACAATTGGATAAGCGTCATAACGCATTGCGGTAGCCAATTCTTGACAGGTCATCATAAAGTCACCATCACCACAAAAGGCGATTGCAACCCGCTGTGGATCTAAAAGTTTGGCAGTAATTGCGGCAGGTAATCCATATCCCATCGAGCCATTGGCTGGTGCAAGCTGAGTTCGAAATGGGCCATAGGGATAAAAGCGATGTAACCACGTGGCAAAGTTACCGGCGCCGTTACATAAAACTGCATTACGCGGAATGAGTTGCGCAAAAGTAGCCACAATGTGGGCTAACTGCAAGTCGCCTTGAACGGTTACTGGCGCTGAAAATGCAACATATGCCGCATGAGCAGCAGACATTTGCGTGCGATCGTAGTCATTTGGCATGCTAACTGTATTTAAGGCGGCACAAAATGCTGCTGGGCTGCAATTCAGCGCAAATTCAGGACGATACACACGGCCCAACTCTTCCGCCCCAGCCAATACATGAATTAAGGTGTTTTGGGGTGTTGGGGGTGTGACAATTTGATAGCCAGCAGTAGTCATTTCACTTAAACGCTCGCCAATAACAAGTAAGACGTCAGCAGCTTTGATGCGCTTGACTAATTCAGGGTTGGCGCCAATACCTAGATCACCAGCAAAACAGGGGCGTAAATTATCGATGTGATCTTGGGAGCGAAAACTCGTTGCCACTGGAATCCCCTCGCGTTCAGCCCACGCAGCAATATCATTGCAGGCAGAGGCATTCCAGCTACCGCCACCAATTACAACCATGGGGTGCTTAGCCTGCATAAACGCTTGCATGGCTAGCTTAAAATCGGCTTGATTTAAGCCTGGTTGCACAATGTGCGCTGGTTTTACGGGAAATTCTTGCCCCACAGCAAATAACATATCCTCAGGTAAAGCTAGCACTACAGGCCCTTTGCGACCCGACTGGGCAACATGAAAGGCATGCGAAACAAATTCCTCAATTCGATCAACACGATCAATACTGCCAGCCCATTTGGTGCATTCGGAAAAGAGTCGCCGGTAATCCATTTCTTGGAACGCTTCGCGCTCGACCATGTCGGTGCCCACTTGGCCGATTAATAAAACCATTGGGGTCGAATCTTGAAAGGCAGTATGTACGCCAATCATGGCATTGCTTGCGCCTGGGCCCCGGGTCACCATCACCACTCCCGGCTTACCCGTTAGCTTGGCATAGGCTTCAGCCATATAAGCAGCACCACCTTCATGCCTGCAGGTGATAAAGCGGAAGTGTTCGTTATGATCAACTAAGCCATCGAGCAAGGGTAAAAAGCTTTCGCCCGGAACGCCAAAAGCCATCTCAACCCCTTGGCGAATGAGCGCATTAGCCAAAATTTGCCCACCGTGCGGTAAGTCAGTTTGCTTGTTATTGGGCGAAGATAAATTCATTTAAACACCTGTTCCTTTGTTTTTTCTCTTAAACTCTCACGACATGTATTCACTCAATACCAGCACCCAAGCCGCTTTGGAAGAAATGCTCCAAAATACTGCTCGCACCCCGCCGGCCGACTTTTTGCCTGTGTATTTCAACCACAGTTTAATTGGGTGCATCAACCCTGAGTTTATTCCCTACCTTCAAGAGACCTTGAATAAGGCACCCATTCCGCTCATTCAGCTGGACCAACAACGGCTATCCATTACCCATGCCCGCCCCATCGCTGTCAGTCAAAGTCTGCAAAGCCTAACCGAGCGCTTACGCGCTGGCGGTTTAATTCCAGGCTGGCGTAATGAAGAATTTGCTTGGCTTGATGCCGATGGCCATGAACAATTTCGTCTCGAACGTGCCGCCTTCAAAACCTTTGGCTTTCGAAGTTTGGCAGCCCATATCAACGGCTACACCAAAAGTGGGCTTATATGGCTGGGTCGACGCAGTGAAAGCAAAAGTATCGACCCCGGCCGTTTAGATAACTTAAGTGCCGGCGGAATTAGCGCCGACGAAACCCCCTGGGTATGTGCAAAACGTGAATTATGGGAAGAAGCTGGGGTGCCAATTCAGTTAGCGCATGACATTCAACCTGCAGGCCGCATACCCATGCAGCGGGTTAGCCCACCATTCGGTTTTCATGATGAATTACTCTATGTATACGACTTAGAATTACCCGCTCATTTTGTACCTACCAACCACGACGGTGAGGTTAGTGGCTTTATTGCTGTCAGTTGTGCTGAGGCTGCCGCCCGAATTTTAGCGGATGAATTTACGGGTGATGCAGCCCTAGTCACGGCCGATTTTATTTTGCGCCACAGCAAATAAAATAAATCGATACGGGCTACTCCCCCACCCTATTTCGTGGTTAAATAAGCCCTAAGGATGAAACAGGGGTGCCCTCCGCATGAAGTTGCTGGGGCTGAGAAAAACCCTCGAACCCGATCCAGGTAATGCTGGCGTGGGGAGTTCCATCAAACCGACACCCGGTTTCGTCCATCTTAATAATGTAAGGAGATGGGCATGAGCACAAAACACGAGATTCCTAGTCTAAAAAGCCTTGAGCGCGACTTCGGGCAAAAATTTGCCTATCCTGCCTCAACAAAAACCTATCTTGCAGGCTCGCGTGCAGATATTAAAGCCCCCTTGCGCATGATTGAGCAATTACCTACCCAAGTTGGTGATGCTTTAGTACCCAATCCACCAGTACCTGTCTATGACACTTCGGGCCCTTATAGCGATCCAGATATTGTGATTAACCTTGAAAAAGGCTTACCGTTACTGCGCGCGAATTGGATTACTGAGCGCAACGACACCTTCCAATTAGCTGGTCCCACTTCGGAATACGGCGTGGCTCGGTCGAATGATGCAGAAACCAAACACCTCCGCTTTGCCCACATTGGTGCGCCGCGTGTTGCCAAATCTGGCCATAACGTGAGTCAAATGCACTATGCCCGCCAAGGCATCATCACCCCAGAAATGGAATATATTGCACTGCGCGAATCGATGGGGCTAGAACACTTACGCCAAGATCCGCGTTATAAACAATTGCTGAAACAGCATCCCGGCAAAAGTTATGGCGCTAATTTGCCAGAAAACATGACTGCCGAATTTGTGCGTCAAGAAGTTGCCGCTGGTCGGGCAATTATTCCTGCAAATATTAATCACCCCGAGCTTGAGCCAATGATTATTGGGCGTAACTTTCGGGTAAAAATTAATGGGAATTTAGGTAATTCAGCAGTTACTTCATCCATTAATGAAGAAGTTGAAAAAATGGTTTGGTCGATTCGCTGGGGCGCCGATACCATTATGGATTTATCCACCGGTAAACATATTCATGAAACCCGCGAGTGGATCATTCGCAATTCTCCAGTGCCGATTGGTACAGTCCCAATCTATCAAGCGCTTGATAAAACAGGTGGTGTGGCCGAAGATCTCACCTGGGAAATGTTCCGCGATACCTTAGTAGAACAAGCTGAACAAGGCGTTGATTATTTCACGATTCATGCGGGAGTGTTACTGCGTTATGTGCCGATGACTGCCGATCGCATTACTGGCATTGTCTCTCGCGGTGGCTCCATCATGGCGAAGTGGTGTCTTGCGCATCACAAAGAAAATTTTCTATACACCAAGTTTGATGAAATCTGCGAAATCATGAAAGCCTACGATGTTTCGTTTAGTTTAGGCGATGGCTTGCGGCCTGGTTGCATTGCCGACTCAAACGATGCGGCTCAGTTTGGCGAATTGCATACCCTTGGCGAGCTCACTGCTAAAGCATGGCAGCACGATGTACAAGTGATGATTGAGGGTCCAGGTCATGTGCCAATGCAACGCATTGAAGAAAATATGACCGAAGAACTCAAACATTGTTTTGAAGCACCTTTTTACACTTTAGGGCCGCTCATTACCGATATTGCGCCTGGTTATGATCACATTACGAGCGGTATTGGGGCAGCACAAATTGGCTGGTATGGCACAGCAATGCTGTGCTATGTCACCCCTAAAGAGCACCTCGGCTTACCCGATAAAGAAGACGTGCGCGAAGGCATTATTACTTACAAAATTGCTGCACATGGCGCCGATTTAGCGAAAGGTTTGCCTGGCGCTCAAGTACGTGATAACGCTTTATCAAAGGCACGCTTCGAGTTTCGCTGGGAAGATCAATTTAATTTAGGGCTCGATCCTGAGCGCGCACGTGAATACCATGATGCGACTTTGCCAGCAGAAGGCGCAAAAATTGCCCACTTCTGCTCGATGTGTGGGCCTAAATTCTGCTCGATGAAGATTACGCAAGAAGTCCGTGACTACGCTGCTACTTTAGATGCCGATGGCAATCCGAAAGTGATCCCGATCACGCAGGAAGCTAAGCAAGGGATGGAAGAAAAGTCGATTGAGTTTCGCCGGCGCGGCAGTGAAATTTATCAGTAATTGCGGGCAACAATGATTATTCCAACGGATAAGTTTGGCTTAATATGTCAGCAATTGATTTGACGCATAAAAACTATGCGATAGTCGGTGCTGGTTTATTGGGCCGACTACTTGCGGTTAAGCTTGCGCAAGCTGGCGCCAAGATAGAGCTATTTGATCAAGGTGGCCCAGCGGCAGAGCATTCTGCAGCTCGCGTTGCAGCGTCAATGCTTGCACCCCTGGCGGAATCGGCAATAACTGAAGCCAATGTAGTGCAAATGGGGCTTTATAGCTTAGCGCGTTGGCCGAGCATCCTGGCAAAATTAACTGAGCCCGTATTTTTTCAACAAGCGGGCACCCTTATCTTATGGCATCGTCAAGATGCGGCAGAAGCCAAACGCTTTGCCGCCAAACTGAGTCACAACTGTCAACTCAATACAGCACTCAGTACGCCCCAAAAACTCGCACAAGAAGATATTCATACCTTAGAGCCCAGCTTAGGAAATCGCTTTCAGCACGGTTTATTTTTACCAAACGAGGGTCAACTTGATAACCGCCAACTATTAACTGCCTTAGCTGAAGAATTAAAACGCTTAAAGGTAATTTGTCATTGGCATCAAAGTATCGATCCTCATGAATTAATCCAAAATCAAGATGCCGGCATTATCGATTGTCGTGGCCTTGGGGCAAAAGCAGCATGGGCTTTATCGAGTAATGAAAATAATCCATTACGTGGTGTACGTGGTGAGGTAGTACGCTTATATGCCCCTGAGGTCAAACTCAGTCGTCCTATTCGTTTCATTCACCCACGCTATCCCATTTATATTGCCCCCAAAGAAAAGGATATCTATGTCATCGGTGCTACGGAAATTGAATCGGAAGATTTATCGCCCGCTAGCCTGCGTTCAACTATGGAGCTACTAAGCGCTGCTTACACCGTACATAGCGGCTTTGCAGAAGCCCGTATTCTTGAAACCCTGACCCAATGCCGGCCAACTTTAAAAAATAATTTACCCGCAATTCGTATTACAGAAAAAGGCGTGATGGAAATTAATGGTTTATATCGCCATGGCTTCATGATTGCACCGGCTATTGTCGATTGCGCCATCGAGTTACTAGAAAGTATGGAGACTGAAAGCACAGACAATGCAAGCAGCGTTTTAGCAGAGCAACTGCAATTATCCGTTACACAAAGTCGAGCTTTATGCGCATTGTAGTCAACCATATTCCGCATGAATTGCCTGCTCTTAGTAAGGTAAGTGATCTGCTGCAATTGATTGCGGCTAAACCGCCTTATGCGGTAGCGGTGAATTTGCAATTTATTCCGAGAACCCAACATGCGCACCATTTATTAGCAGAAAACGATCAGGTTGAAGTCATTGCACCCGTGACCGGCGGCTAATTTTAATGAAGATAACTATCTCCTTTGCTATGACAAGCTCAACATGACAGCCCCCCTTCCCCTCCATTCTGCCGATACACTGGTTTTATATGGTGAAGCATTTGCCAGCCGATTGTTACTGGGCACCTCGCGTTATCCGTCACCCCAAATTTTAGAAAATGCAATTCGCATGGCGAGTCCCGCAATGATTACCGCGAGCTTGCGCCGCCAAGGCTCAGGCACTGCAATCGCTGAAAGTGGCTTTTGGGAATTACTCAAAAAAATGGCGGTGCCCGTTTTACCCAATACTGCCGGTTGCCATAGTCCGCAAGAAGCGATTACGACAGCGCAAATGGCACGTGAAGTATTTAATACTCCGTGGATTAAATTAGAACTCATTGGTGATGATTACACTTTGCAGCCCGATACGTTACAGTTAGTACAAACTGCAGAGCACTTAATTAAAGATGGCTTTAAAGTCCTGCCTTACTGCACTGAAGACTTAATTCTTTGTCAGCGCTTAGTTGATGTGGGCTGCCAAGCAGTGATGCCGTGGGCTGCTCCCATTGGCACAGGGCAAGGCCCGCTGAACCCCTATGCAATGCAATTACTTCGTGAACGCCTAACTGTGCCGCTCATCGTTGATGCAGGCTTAGGCTTGCCGTCTCATGCTTGTACCGTGATGGAATGGGGATATGACGCCGTACTGCTAAATACTGCGGTAGCCTTAGCAACTGACCCCATCATCATGGCAAAAGCATTTGCTCAAGCTGTAAGTGCTGGGCGCATGGCTTTCTTATCGGGCGCGATGACTGCCCAAGATTCTGCAGAGGCCAGTACTCCTCTCATTGGTACGCCGTTTTGGCATCAAGCTTAAAACATCATTCAAAAATTATGAATATTAGAGTATGAGCTTGATTCGTGATTTAGCTGACCAAATTATTGCGGCTCACCGCAATGATGATCTTTGTTTACCAGTACCCCCATCAACACTAGCAAACCCGCCGCCTGTAATTCATAATGAACATGCACTTGATCATGTTGAATTAGCAGGCGCCATTGCGGCAATCGCAATGGGCTTTACTGAGGCCGATGCTAATATTGTTGGGAAAGCCTGGTCAAGAATGGCGCATCTGGATGGTGGCTTTAATCCGCAGGCATGGCCCAACCGACCAGAGCATTTTGACTTGTTGCCCTGGTCTCGCGTAATGAATCCACAAGCATTTGCCGGATGCCCAAAACGTTTGGGTCTATATGCTGTGATGCCTGATGCCACTTGGGTAGCGCGCATGGTTGAAGCAGAAGCGCCGACCATTCAACTGCGGTTTAAATCGAACGATCGGAAGGTCATTCAACGTGAAATTAAACACGCGATTGCTGCTGCTAAAGATAGCAAATCCCTGCTCTTTATTAATGATTTCTGGGAAGAGGCTATCGAGCAAAATGCCTATGGTGTTCATTTGGGCCAAGAAGATCTTGCCAATGCAAATTTAGCAGCAATTCGTAAGGCAGGACTCCGTTTAGGCCTTAGTACCCACGGCTATGCCGAGATGGTTGCAGTGGATCGCTTATGTCCAAGCTATATTGCCATGGGGGCCATTTTTCCCACCAATTTAAAAGTGATGCCAACGGCGCCACAAGGCTTAGGTCGCCTCTATCAATACGCTAAATTAATGAGCGACTATCCGCTCGTTGCGATTGGCGGAATCGACGCTGATAGTATTCATGCTGTCGCGCAAAGTGGGGTTGGATCTGTGGCCGTAGTGAGGGCTATTACCCACGCAAGCGATCCCATTGCGGCAGTTAAAACGCTACAAGAATTAATGAAGACTTAAATCAATCTTGCTTTGCGTTTAACTGCGGATAAAAGGCATGCATATGCCACAAGGGCCCTGCACCACTGCCAAGATTTAGATATTGGCCTGCAGCAATACCAGCCTCAACGTAATCAATCGCTTTAGCCACCGCCTCATCTAGCGCTAAACCCCAAGCTAAGT
>CAIXDG010000042.1 GCA_903918115.1 uncultured beta proteobacterium | reverse complement strand
GTTGGGCTCATACTCTTTACTGGTGTTAGTTTAGCTTGCCTCAATGCCTGCTCTCCAACTCGGCCCGCAGATCAAATTACTGATTGGCTGGTATCGGTAAAGCGAAGTGGCGATCCTCGTACGCCGATTTCGCCAGTTTGGTTGAAGGTAGGCACTATTAGCGTGACTACGCCATTTGACGGCAAGTCGCTGGTTTATCGTTTGACTGAAGGGCGCTACGAGAAAGATTTTTATAATGCGTACATTGCCTTGCCAAACGAAATGTTTGCTACCGCTACGCGCACCTGGCTAAATGATGCAGGTGTCTTTCGCTTAACGGTTGATCAAAGTAATGGCTTTTTCCCGTATTACACTTTGCAGGCGCATGTTGAAGAATTTTATGGCGATTACCGTACAAAGCCTGAAGCGGTTGTGAGCATTCAATATTATTTAACTGCTGCAAGTACTTCGAAAGCAGCTAGCCCAATTATTTTTACCTCACGCTATAGCCAGCGCATTGCCTTGGCCGATAATAGTCGGGCGGCTTTAATACAGGGTTACCAGCAAGCACTGACGACTATTTTGCAACAATTAGAAGCTGATTTTTATCAAAAAAATCTACAGTTACCCACCCCTTTAGGAAAGTAAGATGAATTTTAGTTACCACTTGGTTCTAGCACTAGTCTTCGCTACATTTACTAGTGCAGCAAGCTTTGCTGATACGTATCCCAGTCGTCCCATCCGTTTAATTGTGCCGTTTGCGCCTGGCGGTACTACCGATATTATTGCGCGTAGTATTGCTGATCCCCTTGGACGACAATTAGGGCAACCGGTAATAGTTGAAAACCGCGCTGGCGGAGGGGGCAGTGTTGGTGCACTCGAAGTCGCACGTGCGCCAAAAGATGGCTACATCATCGGGGTTGCCACTGTTTCCACTACCGCTGCTAATCCAGCCATTAATCCCAAAATTGGTTACGATCCTACTAAAGATTTTGCCCCGATTACCAATATTGCTGCTACACCGAACATCATTGCCGTAAACCCCAGTTTTCCGGCAAAAGATTTCAAGACTTTTTTAGAGGTATTGAAGAAAAATCCAGGTAAGTACTCTTATGCTAGTTCGGGCACAGGCGGCATCGGCCACTTACAAACGGAATTATTTAAAAGTTTGACTGGTGTCTATATCGTGCATATTCCTTACCGAGGCGCAGGCCCAGCATTAACCGATACCGTGGCAGGACAGGTGCCGATTATTTTCGACAACTTACCTTCTGCTTTACCATTTATCCGTGACGGGAAATTAGTGCCGATTGTGGTTGCAGCACCAAAACGTTTAGCGCAATTGCCTAACGTACCAACTTTTGCTGAAGTGGGTTTGGCCCCGGTGAATCGGATGGCCTACTATGGGCTTTATGGACCAGCTGGTCTACCCCGCGATATCACCGATAAAATTTATGCTGCAACCCAAAAAGCGGTTACTGAGCCTGCTGTTCGCAAACGCATTGAAGACACTGGCTCAATCATTAATGTAAATGGCCCCGATGAATTTGCTAAAGAAATTAAAGCGGAGTACACGGTATACAAAGAGGTTGTGGCAAAACAAAAACTGCAAATTGACTAATTAAGCGCACTAATTGACAACAGAGGATAGACAATGGACTTCGGAATACAAGATAAGGTAGCTTTGGTATTGGCCTCAAGTCGGGGCTTAGGGCAGGCAATGGCAGTTTCCTTAGCACGCGAGGGAGTTAAGGTGGCCGTTACGGGCCGCAATCCCGAAGGCTTAAACACAACAGTTGAAATGATTCAATCTTTTGGCGGTACAGCGTTACCTATTCCTTGGGATTTATCCGAACTTGGCGCCATCGATCCTAATGTGCGTTTGGTAGAGCAGCAATTGGGGCCGATTGACATTTTGATAAACAATACTGGTGGCCCTCCGCCAACACCTGCAGCTGGTCAGGATCCAAAATTATGGGAAAAAAGTTTTCACGATATGGTGCTGTCTTTGATTAGTATTACTGATCGGGTTTTGCCTGGGATGCGTGAGCGCCATTGGGGTCGCATTATTACCAGCACGACCTCGGGAGCAATTGCACCGATTCGTAATTTAGCGATTTCAAATACGCTACGGGCAGGCTTATCGGCCTGGTCCAAAACTTTAGCGAATGAAGTTGCCGGTGAAGGCATAACAGCTAACATCATCATGCCAGGGCGGGTTGCGACCGATCGCTTACGGCAACTTGATGAGGCGCGCGCGAAGCGTGAAAATATTCCCTATGACACTGTTGTTGAGGCAAGCCTTAAATTGATTCCAGCTGGACGTTATGGCTACCCCAAAGAATACGGCGATACAGCAGCATTTTTAGCCAGTATGAATGCGGCATACATCACAGGTTCAGTGATTCGGGTTGATGGCGGTCAGCTGCAGAGTTTTTAATTAATTACGCTAATGGTCTTGCCACTTTGTTTAAGTTAGTCGAGTTAGGTCGCCTACGGCGGGATCTGCGCTCGATAGAGCTAGTGTATTTATTAGCAGCGCTCATTATTTCAGTGACGGCTTTATCCAGTGTGGGGTTTTTAGCCGATCGTTTACAGCGGGCTTTTCAATTTGATGCGCGCCAATTGATTGCTGGTGATTTATTGGTCGTGTCTGATCGACCCATTAGCGAGTCATTTCTAACCGAGGCGAAGCAGCGTGATATTCGTATTGCCACCACTGTTGTGTTTCCCAGTATGGCGAACTCAGCGAAGCAGGCAAAGTTAGTTTCGTTAAAAGCGGTAAGCGAGTCTTATCCTTTGCGCGGTAACTTACAGTTGGCTCAAAGTAATGCTGAACTGGTAGGCGGCCCAAAAGCCGGAACGGTGTGGATTGATGCTGCCGCAGCAATTGCCCTAAACACCCAAGTGGGTGATCAGCTTAAGCTAGGGGAGCGACAATTTCTTATTAGTGGAGTATTGGTTCGTGAATTAGATCGTGGCGCAGGCTTTATGAATTTTGCACCACGGGTAATGATGTCCTTAGCTGATTTAAATTCAACGGGCTTGATTGGCTTAGGTAGTAGGGTTACGTATCGGGCTCTATTTGCCGGCAGTGATGAAGCTATTCAAGCTTATGAAGTTTGGCTGCGCCAGCAAATTACGACCGCTGGCTTACGTGGTATTCAAGTAGAAAATTTAGAAACTGCGCAACCAACGATGCGTAAAACATTGGAGCGGGCTGAGCACTTTCTCACGCTCATGGCTTTATTAACCGCTTTGATAGCCGCTGTAGCAATTGGCTTAGCGACTCGTCGTTATGTACTAAAACAAGCTGATGCCTATGCCATTTTGAAGTGTTTTGGGGCTACTCAAACTGACTTAATCTGGCGTCAATTACAGCTTCTACTTTACTTAGTCAGTGGCGCTTGTTTGGTAGGTGCAGGATTAGCTTGGTTGGTGCAAGAGGGCTTAGTGTGGTTTTTGGGTGGATTGTTAATGGCTAGTTTGCCTGCGCCATCAATTTGGCCCGTAGTGTGGAGCATTTTATGGGCTGTATTACTCCTTTTTGGTTTTGCCGCTTATCCCTTACTTACGCTTACAGCCGTTTCACCAATTCGTTTAATTCGCCGTGAATTAGGGGCACTACCAATAGCCGCACGACTGTCGACCATCATCAGTATTGTGACCTGCCTAGCAATGATTTTTTGGGCGGCACGCGACTGGAAGCTTGCGGCATGGGTGAGTCTCAGTTTTGCTGGTGCCATTCTTATTTTTATGGCGCTGGTATGGCTCACATTACGAGGGCTAAAAAAATGGAGTGATAGCAAGCAATTTACTCTGCAAGGCAGCTCTGCTTTCGCCTTGCGGTTTGCCTTAGCGGCCCTGACTCGGCGAAGTAGTTTTACGATTATGCAGGTTTGTTCCTTAGCAATTGCCCTAATGGCTATGCTCTTAATTATTGTTTTGCGGCAAGATTTATTGCCCGCGTGGCAGGGAGCAGTGCCAGCAAACTCACCGAATCGCTTTGTGATTAATATTCAAAATGATCAGCGTAATGCGATTGCTGCAGATTTAAAATTAGCCGGTATTGGATCAGCCCCCCTATACCCAATGGTACGTGGGCGCTTAGTCGACGTTAATGCAAAATCGGTAATGCCAAGCGATTACAAAGATGAAAACGCAAAGCGTTTAGTCGATCGCGAATTTAATCTTTCATATACGGATTCTTTGCCTCTGGGCAATCGTGTAATTGCGGGCAAATGGTTTAGTTCGGATGCCCCGCAAATCTCACTTGAAAGCGGGATTGCTAAAACCTTAGGTTTGAAGTTAGGCGATATTCTTAGTTTTGAAATTGCTGGCCAAATTGTTTCTGCCAAGATTACGTCATTACGTAAACTAGATTGGAGCTCAATGCGGGTAAATTTCTTTGTCATCATGCCGCCACAGACATTACAAAGTTTGCCCCAGTCGTGGATTACCTCTTTTTATCAGCCCCCGACCCAGCCAACATTAGATTTACAGTTAAGCCAAAAATTTCCAAACATAACCGTAGTTGATGTGGGTTTGTCGCTTAAACAAATTCAAGATGTTATTGAACGTTTATCTTCCGCTCTAAGTATCTTATTTTTATTTGCCATCATCGCCGCAATTTTGGTCTTGTTTGCGGCGATTGCAGCTACGCAAGAAGAGCGTTTTCGCGATGCTGCTTTATTAAAAGCATTAGGAACTTCAAGAGGCTTGTTGGCGCAAATTGCCGCACTCGAGCTCGTTGTGATTGGTAGCTTAGGAGGGCTCTTAGGAGGCTTGGCAGCTTCAGCTGCAGCTTGGGCTTTAGGGCGCTATGTCATGGAGATCGAGTTTTATGCTTTTTTTCAACCACTCCTTTTTGGTTTATTGATGGGCTTACTGGCATGTGCTTTAGCAGGGTATCGCTTCTATCGCAAAATCCAAGTAACCACCGCAGTCAATTGTCTGAGAGAGGCAATGTAACATCAGCGTAGTGAAACTGAGTCTTGTTTAGCGCCCTTGGCGTGGCAATTGCACTAGCTTGGTTTGCGCAAAGCGATCCGGCCAGCTTTGGCGACTTGCGCTAGGGCGCCGATCAAGAAAAATACTGAGCGGTGAAAAAAGAAGTGCCACAACAAATAGTAATTCAATAATTTGCCATTGTTGAAAGTGGAAAATGCCCTGCAAGAGTATGCAGGGTAGTAACCACAATGAGCCATATATGTAGCGCGAGATGGCCCGCCGCCGGGAAAGTACTTGGTTGCTGTTAGAGAGAAGTTGAATGCGCCAAGTTTGCATGGCTAAGGTTTGGCCAGTTCGGGTCCAGTACCATACAAAATAAAGACCCAGAACCCCATATAAATAAAAAAAAGTGAGCCAACTCGGTAAGGAAACCTGCAAGAGCATGCCTAAAGCTAAATTGGGCAGTAAAAATGTCAGGGCAAGCACACCGAGCAAGACCAATTGCTCGTAAAGATTGCAGGCTACGCGGCGCCAAAAACTAGGCCCCGGTAAGTGATTCATTTCTACCTGACTCATCCAGGATCTTACTTATTTGCAGGATAAATTTGCAGGCTTGGAGAGGTAGCCGTACTAGGTTTTTTTTGACTATTTTCGCGCGCTGCGAGTTTTTGTTTTTCTTCATCGGGCAATTGTTGATACGCTTGCCATGCTTCATTTTTTTTATCGTTAGGAAACTTAAGACTGCTTAAATAATTATCGCGGGCTAGGCGGCGATCTTTTTGCGACAACTTGGCCCACTCCAGCATCCGGGCTTGTAAGCGCTCTTGTTCGGCGATGCCTATTTTTGGATATAGGTTTGCTAGCTTAGCCCACTTTTGCCGACTTTCAATCGTCATTGAGAGCCAGTCACTCTCTAAAGGCGCAAGAATTTTTTGTTGCGCAGGATTTAAGCTAGCCCAATCGCTAATCGATTTTTTATCACTAGTAGTAGCGCTTGTTTTGCCATGGGTCCCGTTTGGCTTAATTAGAGACTGAGTAACTGGTGGTAAATTGGTTTCAGGCCGCACTTCACTATTCGAAGTCGTTTGTGCGCAAACCTGGGTAGCCAGCAAGCTAAAAACGACATTAGCATTTATTACTAAGGCAATAGTAAAGATTAGGCGGGCACGCTGGGGATTCAGCATCGTTCTGTATAGAGCAATGTGTTTAGCTAAGAAGGAGAGGCCGTTTTTGATGTAGCTGGCTCTAGACTATCGGGACTAACATCCGTAACTGAATCGCGATTCGCTTTTAAAAAAGCTAAAAAGCCACTATCGGCATAGGCATTCGGTGGTACTTCATCTGTGAGAATTGCTGCATCGAGCACAGCGAGGTCTTGTAAACGCGATTCTTGTTGCCAATCGGTAATGGCCATTAAGCTAAAAATAACAACTGCACTAGCTGCTAGCCACATGAGGACATTCAGTGCAGAGCCTGGATTGGTATTACTACTTGTGTGGTTGCCGCTATGGCCGCCAACAGCAGACGCAAAACCACGTTGCCAGAAAAGCCGACCAGGGATTTTTTGTGAGCGCAATGCTTGTAAACGCGCTTCGTAGAGACGATTACGAATTTTTGGGTCAAGCAGTTGCGTACCTTGCTGTAGAAGGGCGATTGCAGCTTGACCAAACTGAGCAGCTTCAAGTAATTCAGAGCCCATGTTTTGGCGCGGTCTACTTGATTGAGTGGACTGAGATGATTGCAGAGAGTTAGTAGGGCGATTCACAGCGAAATTCCTTTGGCTTTTAATGCCTTTGCTAATGCTTGGGTGGCGCGGGAGCAATGCGTTTTTACACTTCCCTCACTGCATCCCATTGCAAGGGCGGTATCGGTAATGCTGAACTCCTCCCAATAACGCATTAGGAAGGCTTCTTGTTGACGACTTGGTAATTTTGATATTTCTGCTTCAAGAATACCGATTAATTGGATTTTCTCTAGCTGCTGTGCACCATCTTGATGAAAACTGCTGTCATCGGGGGCCATTAAGTGCTCTAGCGGGTCATAATCCTCATTTTCAAGCTGTTTTTTACCTAAGGCCGAAAACAAGGTAACCCAAGTATTTCGTACCTTTTGGCGCCGAAACCAATCATGGATGCGGTTTTGTAGGATGCGCGTAAAGATGAGTGGCAACTCTGTGTGCGGGCGATCTCCATACTTCTCTGCCAGCTTAATCATGGCATCCTGAACAATATCAAGGGCAGCGTCGTCGTCACGCACGGCATATACCGCCTGCTTAAAGGCCCGTTTCTCAATACCACTAAGAAAGTCGGATAACTCTTGGGAGCTTGCCATTAGGGCTGGATATAAAAGGACGAATTCACGGTTAAATAAGGGTTTTCACCCCCATTCTAGGGTATTGCTTTACAATCTAAGGCTCAGTATTTAAAAACCATTCAAGAAGTGGCTTTTATTTTTGCTTTAATTTTAAGCAGCAGCGCCGCCCGAACCGAGTCCAAAAGTCTAGGAAAGGGCTGACTAAACAATTTTTTGCCGAAAATTGCAAAGGAAATGAAATGAATACCAGCAGCGCAGAATTCTTGGCCTCGAAGGCTAATACACCCACTGTTTCTCAAAATACCGGCCCCGAAATGATTGGCGCCGAAATGCTCGTGCATGCTTTACATGCAGAGGGCGTTGAGTATGTTTGGGGTTACCCAGGTGGTGCAGTACTTTTTATTTACGATGAAATCTTTAAACAAGATAAATTCGAACACATTTTAGTTCGCCATGAGCAGGCAGCAGTGCATGCTGCCGATGGCTACGCACGTGCCACCGGTAAGGTTGGCGTGGCTCTGGTTACTTCAGGTCCTGGGGTAACCAATGCGGTAACGGGTATTGCTACTGCATATACCGATTCGATTCCGATGGTGATCATTTCTGGCAACGTGCCAACGCACGCGATAGGTGAAGACGCTTTTCAAGAGGCAGATACCGTTGGAATTACGCGCCCCATCGTGAAGCATAATTTTTTGGTCAAGGACGTGAAAGATCTGGCCTTAACCCTGAAAAAAGCATTTCATATTGCCCAAACTGGGCGGCCTGGTCCTGTTTTAGTTGATATTCCGAAAGACGTATCCGCAGCTAAGGCGCCTTTCTACTATCCGGCTGAGTTAACAATGCGGTCGTATAACCCAGTGGTAAAGGGGCATAGCGGGCAAATTCGGAAAGCAGTAGCCTTGCTGCAGCAAGCTGAACGCCCTTATATCTATACGGGTGGCGGCATTATTTTGGGTAACGCCGCACCCGAGTTGAAAGCCTTCGCTGATTTATTGGGTTACCCCGTTACCAATACGCTGATGGGTTTAGGCGGCTTTCCTGGTACTAGCCCACAATTTTTGGGTATGTTGGGTATGCATGGCACGTATGAAGCAAATATGGCTATGCAGCACAGTGATGTCTTAATTGCGATTGGCGCACGCTTTGACGATCGCGTTATTGGAAATCCAGCGCATTTCGCGAGTCATCCGCGCAAAATTATTCATATTGACATTGATCCATCCGTCATTTCTAAACGGGTTAAGGTAGACGTCCCTATTGTTGGCGATCTCAAGGACGTATTGCTAGAGATGACCGCACAATTGCGCGCGGCAGGGCCATTAAAAAATGATGTGAAGTTAGCTGCCTGGTGGCAACAGATTAATGAGTGGCGTAAGAAGGATTGCCTCAAATACGATCGCGACTCGCAAATTGTTAAGCCGCAATATGTCGTTGAGAAGTTATTCGAGTTGACTGGCGGCGATGCCTTTATTTGCTCAGACGTTGGCCAGCATCAAATGTGGGCAGCGCAGTTTTATAAATTTGATCAACCCCGTCGCTGGATTAATTCAGGTGGACTCGGCACGATGGGGGTTGGGTTGCCTTACGCGATGGGAATTAAAAAAGCCTTTCCTGATAAAGATGTCTTCACTATTACGGGTGAGGGTTCAATTCAAATGTGTATTCAAGAATTATCGACTTGTAAGCAATACAACACGCCTGTCAAAATCGTTTCTTTGAATAATCGCTATTTGGGAATGGTGCGGCAGTGGCAAGAGCTGACTTACAACCGCCGTTATTCCAGTTCTTATATGGATTCCTTGCCAGACTTTGTGAAGTTGGCAGAAGCTTTTGGTCACGTAGGCATGTTGATTGAAAAGAAAGCAGATGTTGAGCCCGCTCTGAAAGAGGCGATTCGGCTTAAAGATCGCACCGTCTTCATGGATTTTCAAACCGATCCAGAAGAAAACGTCTGGCCGATGGTTCAATCGGGCAAAGGCATCACCGAAATGCTGTTGGGTAGCGAGGAGCTGTAATGCGCCACATTATTTCAGTTTTACTCGAGAATGAACCCGGCGCCTTGTCGCGTGTAGTAGGTTTATTTTCGGCGCGCGGGTACAACATTGAAACGCTCAGTGTCGCACCAACCGAAGATCCTTCTTTATCACGCATGACTATCGTTACCATTGGCTCGGATGATGTTATTGAACAAATTACCAAACACTTGAATCGTCTGGTTGAGGTTGTCAAGGTATTTGATTTAACGGAAGGCCCACATATTGAGCGTGAATTAATGATGATTAAAGTGCGGGCAGTTGGTAAAGAGCGCGAAGAGCTAAAGCGTACCGCCGATATTTTTCGTGGGCGCATTATTGATGTGACCGATAAATCCTACACCATCGAACTAACCGGTGATAGCTACAAGTTAGATGCGTTTATTGATTCGATTGACCGGGTTTCTATATTAGAAACCGTACGTTCTGGCGCAACTGGAATTGGGCGTGGCGAGCGTATTCTGAAAGTGTAATTAGTAGTTTATTTTGTAATAGCGATAACTTATATCAACAAGAAGGAAATAGCATGAGAGTGTTTTACGATAAAGATGCAGATCTATCCCTAATTAAAGGAAAAAATGTGACCATCATTGGTTATGGTTCACAGGGTCATGCGCATGCCTTAAATTTGAAAGATTCTGGTGTCAATGTTACGGTTGGCTTACGTAAAAATGGTGCTTCATGGAAAAAGGCTGAACATGCTGGTTTAGCGGTGAAAGAAGTTGCCGAGGCCGTTAAAGACGCCGATGTGGTGATGATGCTATTACCCGATGAAGATATTGGTGCGGTTTATAAAACCGAAGTACATAATAATATTAAGCAGGGCGCAGCCTTAGCATTTGCACATGGGTTTAATGTGCATTATGGTCAAGTGGTTCCCCGAGCTGACTTAGATGTGATCATGATTGCGCCTAAAGCACCTGGCCATACGGTTCGCAATACCTATGCCCATGGTGGTGGGGTGCCTCACCTGATTGCGGTATATCAAGATAAATCTGGCCATGCACGCGATGTTGCGCTTTCTTACGCTACTGCCAATGGCGGTGGACGCGCCGGCATTATTGAAACCAATTTCCGCGAAGAAACTGAGACCGATTTATTTGGTGAGCAAGCAGTTTTGTGCGGTGGAACAGTGGAGTTAATTAAAGCGGGTTTTGAAACTTTAGTTGAAGCCGGCTATGCGCCTGAAATGGCTTACTTTGAGTGTTTGCATGAATTAAAACTCATTGTTGATTTAATTTATGAGGGCGGTATTGCCAACATGAATTATTCGATTTCAAACAATGCCGAATATGGTGAGTATGTCTCTGGACCGCGCATTGTGACGGAAGAAACAAAAAATGTTATGCGCCAGTGTTTAAAAGATATTCAAACTGGCGAGTATGCAAAAAGCTTTATCTTGGAAAATAGAGCGGGTGCGCCCACTTTAATTTCACGCCGCCGTTTAACTGAAGAACATCAGATTGAAGAGGTTGGTGCTAAGTTACGCGCGATGATGCCGTGGATTGCGAAAAATAAATTAGTCGATAAAGCGAAAAACTAAGTGCATATAGGCCAGTTTCTATGATGTATCCCCATCCTATTATTGCTAAAGAAGGCTGGCCTTATTTAATTGGTTTGGCGATTGCCATTTTGATCGTCCAGCATTTTGGTGGTTTATTTTGGTCTTGGCCGCTTTGGCTCGTTTTCTTTTTTGTCTTGCAGTTTTTTCGTGACCCGCAGCGTATAGCGCCCTTAGGTCGTGATTTAGTTGTCTCGCCGGCGGATGGGCGCATTGTGGCAGTTGAAGTCTGCAATGACCCCTATGCTGGTCGCGAGGCGTTAAAAATGAGTGTTTTTATGAATGTGTTTAATGTACATTCAAACCGAATTGCAGTCATGGGGCACGTGCGCAGTATTCAATATTTCCCTGGTTCATTTGTCAATGCCGATCTTGATAAAGCTTCTACTCAGAATGAACGTAATGCGGTAGTCATCGAGGCTAATGGACAAACGGTTACCTTAGTACAAGTTGCTGGCCTCATTGCGCGCCGCATTTTATGTTACGTCCATGTGGGTGATCGCGTTACGCGCGGTGAACGATATGGCTTCATTCGCTTTGGTTCGCGGGTCGATGTTTACTTACCACTCACTGCGGAGCCATTAGTCAGCGTAGGCGATATTGTGTTCGCTACTAAAACTGCACTCGCGCGCTTACCGGGCTTGGATACCTGATGCCATTTCGCCGGCGCTTACTACGGCAAGATCGTAGCCGTATAAATCGGCAGCGTACTTTAGGTCGCAGAGACGAGGCCTGGGATGTCGAAGCCCAGAATTCTGCCGATGACCATCCTGATTTTGAAGTTGAACAAGAAATTGAAATTAAGCCTCGCTTGCGTAGCAAGGGAATTTATTTATTACCCAATGCCTTTACAACAGCCGCCTTATTTTGTGGCTTCTTTGCGATTGTCAATGGGATGAATCACCAATTTGAAACTGCAGCAATCGCTATTTTTGCAGCCTTAGTTTTAGATGGCATGGATGGTCGAGTAGCGCGGATGACAAATACCCAAAGCGCCTTTGGCGAGCAATATGACTCTTTATCCGATATGGTTTCATTTGGGGTTGCTCCTGCCTTAGTAGCGTACGAATGGGTTTTAAAAGATTTGGGTAAATGGGGTTGGTTAGCTGCTTTTACCTATTGCGCAGGCGCAGCGTTGCGTTTAGCGCGCTTCAACATCAATACAGGGGTAGTCGATAAGAAATTTTTTCAAGGCCTACCGAGCCCAGCTGCCGCTGCTTTATTGGCAGGTTTTATTTGGCTAGCTGATGATAATAAGTTGCCTGTAAAGGATTACGCCATTCCTTGGGTGACATTTTTTATTACGGTTTATGCTGGCTTAACGATGGTTTCTAACGGTTACTTCTATAGCGGTAAAGCCTTAGATGTCAGATACCGGGTCCCATTTTGGGTCATGGTCTTGCTAATACTGGGGTTTGTATTAATTTCCTCAAACCCCCCGGTGACCTTATTTGCCGTGTTTGTGGCTTATTCAGTTTCGGGATATGTCATTTGGGCTTGGCGTCGCTTCGCTGCTAAAGGCTAAGTAGGCTAATTTGATGTATAGTTAATCTATGTTGATGAATTTAACCCCTAATTTAGCCCTGCTCCTATTAGCACTAAGCCTAGCGCTTGGGGCGGGTAAGCCTTGAGTTAATGAAACCAGATTGATTCATTAATCCAAACATACCGGCCCCAGCAAATTGCTGGGGTTTTTGTTTTGTAGTTTGCAGTAAGGAATGAATTTTTGGAGAGTAGCCATGACAGACAAATTAATTATTTTTGATACCACTTTGCGTGATGGTGAGCAGTCACCTGGCGCCTCGATGACTAAAGACGAAAAAGTGCGTATCGCGCGGCAACTAGAGCGCCTTAAGGTTGATGTGATTGAAGCCGGTTTTGCGGCTAGCTCGGATGGTGATTTTGACGCGATCTCGGCAGTTGCTGCAGCGGTAAAAGATTCTATCGTGTGCTCATTGGCACGCGCTAACGATCGCGATATTACCCGAGCTGCTGATGCTTTAAAAGCTGCTAATGCAAAGCGCATCCATACATTTATTGCCACTAGCCCATTACACATGGAAGTGAAATTGCGGATGACGCCAGATCAAGTCTTAGATCAAGCGATTCGCTCAGTCCGGTTTGCACGTAACTTGGTTAATGATGTGGAATTTTCAGCTGAAGACGGTTACCGCTCAGAAATGGATTTTTTGTGCCGGGTATTTGAAGCTGTTATTGATGCGGGAGCTACGACTATTAATGTTCCTGATACGGTTGGTTATGCCATACCTGATTTATATGGCGAGTTTATTAAGACCTTGCGCGCCCGCGTACCCAATTCGGATAAAGCAGTTTGGTCGGTGCATTGTCATAACGACTTAGGCATGGCGGTAGCGAATTCTTTAGCGGGCGTAAAGATTGGTGGCGCGCGTCAAGTGGAGTGCACTATTAATGGGTTGGGTGAGCGCGCAGGCAATACCTCATTAGAAGAAATTGTGATGGCGTTACGGACCCGTAAAGATTACTTTAATTTAGTTTCGCAAATCGATGCCACTCAAATTGTGCCAGCCTCAAAATTGGTTTCCCATATTACGGGCTTTGTTGTTCAGCCCAACAAAGCCGTGGTTGGAGCAAACGCGTTTTCACATGCCTCTGGTATTCATCAAGATGGCATTTTGAAAGCGCGCGAAACCTATGAAATTATGCGTGCCGAAGATGTGGGTTGGTCAGCAAATAAAATTGTCTTGGGTAAATTGTCAGGTCGCAATGCCTTCAAGCAACGTTTAGATGATTTGGGCTTAACTTTAGAGTCTGAGGCCGATTTTAATGAAGCCTTCGTGCGCTTTAAGACCTTGGCTGATCAGAAAGCAGAAATCTTTGACGAAGATATTATTTCGATCATGTCGGAAGCCGCTCATGCTGAAGAGCACGATTTCTATCACTTTATTAGCATTAGCCAGCACTCTAAAACCGGTGAAAGACCAATGGCTCGAGTAAGTTTTCGGATGGGTGATGCCGATGTGAGTTCTGAGGCAGAAGGTAATGGCCCAGTTGATGCCAGCTTAAACGCGATTGAAGCCTTGGCCAATAGTGGTGCTGAACAACTTTTGTATTCGGTTAACGCAATTACCTCTGGCACCCAGTCGCAAGGTGAGGTGACGGTGCGTTTGGCAAAAGGGGGGCGCATTGTCAATGGCGTAGGTACCGATCCGGACATTATTGCGGCTTCGGCGAAAGCCTACTTATCGGCCTTAAACAAGCTTTATGACCCACGTCATGTGAAATTGAATGCCCAAATGACCCCATAAACCCCGTCATTGCCCTCTATTTTGAATTCTGCTACAATTCGAGGGCTTTGATTTATAAAGCTTTTTTAATCGCACGACACTAAAAGGGTGAAAGCTCGGGTGTTCGCAAGTTAGGAGTAATACGATGTCAGTAGTTCATAGTCAAACGGCGGAAATCGTCAAAGAAAACGCGCGTAGCGCAAACGATACGGGTAGCCCCGAAGTTCAAGTGGCCTTATTAACCGCTCGTATCAACGACCTTACACCCCATTTCAAGGCAAACGCCAAAGATCATCACAGCCGTCGTGGTTTGTTGAAGATGGTTTCGCGTCGTCGCCGTCTCTTGGATTATCTCAAGGGCAAAGATCTGGATCGTTATCGCGCATTGATCGAGAAGTTAGGCCTCCGTAAGTAATTGGCTGGCATTTAGTAGCAATTTGAGTGCTTCTAGATTACCTGTTTAGGGGATCGTGTCATTCCAATGCGTCTCTCAGCCCCATTTTCCTGCGCTGAGTGCCTCACTGGAATGGCATCCCTTGTAATCTTGAATTGCTCCAGCGAAGTCGAGGCGCTGCATTTCCTCGGCGAGCGTTAATTAGCTTGTTTTTAGCATCCATTTGGAATGCACAAGCACAATTTGGAGAATGAAAAATGACCATGTTTAAAAAAGTAGTGAAGACCTTTCAATGGGGTCAACAGCAGGTAACGATGGAAACTGGCGAAATCGCGCGCCAATCAGGCGGCGCAGTGATCGTTGACGTGGGTGATACCGTGGTATTAGCTACTGTAGTTGCCTCAAAGTCAGCCAAGCCTGGACAAGATTTTTTCCCTTTAACCGTAGATTATTTAGAAAAAACCTATGCTGCAGGAAAAATTCCTGGCGGTTTTTTCCGTCGCGAGGGACGCCCATCGGAAGGCGAGACTTTAATTTCGCGCTTAATCGATCGACCAATTCGTCCGCTATTTCCTGAAGGTTTTTATAACGAAGTACAAGTCGTTATTCATGTTTTATCGATTAACCCCGACATTCCTTCAGATATCCCAGCTTTAATTGCTGCTTCGGCTGCTTTGTCGATTTCAGGAATTCCTTTCAATGGTCCGATTGGCGCAGCGCGCGTTGGCTATCGTGATGGACAGTATTTACTTAACCCAACCCGTGCTGAGCAAGCAACAAGCGATCTCGATTTAATTGTGGCTGGCACTCAAGCTGCAGTGTTAATGGTTGAGTCTGAGGCTCAGCAATTACCAGAAGACGTCATGTTGGGCGCTGTAGTTTATGGTCATGATCAAATGCAAATTGCGATCAATGCCATTCAAGAAATGGTCCGCGAAGCTGGTAAACCCGAATGGGATTGGCAAGCTGCACCAAAGGATGAGCCTTTAATTGCTAAGGTAACAGCCCTTGCTGAGGCGCCTTTACGTGAGGCCTATCAAATGCGTCAGAAACAAGCGCGCTCAACCAAGCTAAAAGAAATTAATAAAGAAGTGCTAGCTAAGTTAGCACTTGATGGTAATATTGATGAAGTTGCTGTGGGTAATATTTTGTTTGAGATTGAAGGCAAAATTGTGCGCAGTCAAATTTTGAATGGTGAACCCCGCATTGACGGTCGCGATACTCGCACCGTTCGGCCGATTGAAATTCGTAGTGGTGTTTTGCCCCGTACACACGGTTCAGCGCTTTTCACGCGCGGTGAAACTCAGGCCTTGGTAGTTGCTACCTTAGGCACTGCTCGCGACGAACAGATTATCGATGCGCTGGAAGGCGAGCACCGTGATCGTTTCATGTTCCACTACAACATGCCCCCATTTGCTACTGGTGAAACCGGTCGCGTAGGTAGCCCTAAGCGTCGTGAAATTGGCCATGGCCGTTTAGCGAAGCGCGCGCTCATTCCTGTTTTACCAAACCCAGAAGATTTTGCTTATAGCATTCGGGTGGTTTCTGAAATTACCGAATCAAATGGCTCTTCATCGATGGCTTCAGTTTGCGGTGGTTGCTTGGCGTTAATGGATGCAGGTGTACCTGTCAAGGCGCACGTTGCAGGCGTAGCGATGGGCTTGATTTTAGACGGCAACCGTTTCGCTGTTTTAACTGATATCTTGGGTGATGAAGATCATTTAGGTGACATGGACTTTAAGGTAGCCGGCACGGCAAATGGGATTACAGCTTTGCAAATGGATATTAAGGTACAGGGTATTACCAAGGAAATTATGCAAGTGGCTTTAGCGCAAGCGAAAGAAGGTCGCTTACATATTCTGAGCAAAATGCAAGAAGCGATGGGCTCGGTTCGCACCGAGTTGTCCGAGCATGCGCCAAGAATGGTGTCTTTCAAAATTCATCCCGATAAGATTCGTGAAGTAATCGGTAAGGGCGGCGCTACTATTCAAGCCCTAACTAAAGAAACGGGTTGCAGTATCAATATTGAAGATGACGGCACGGTCACAATTGCCTCCACCAGCGCTGATGGCCTGGCTGAAGCGAAGAGCCGAATTGAAGGCATTACCGCTGAGGCTGAGGTCGGCAAGATTTATGAAGGCCCGGTTGTGAAGTTGCTTGAATTTGGCGCCTTAATTAATATTCTTCCTGGCAAAGACGGTCTCTTACATATTTCAGAAATCGCCAATGAGCGCGTGAAAGAAGTAAAAGATTATTTGCAAGAAGGTCAAATTGTGCGCGTGAAGCTATTAGCGGCAGACGAACGTGGCCGCTTACGCCTGTCGTTAAAAGCAGCAATGGCCGAAGAGGGTGGCTCGATTGCACCCTTAGCGGCTGGTACAAACGCTGCCGAGTCTGCTGAAAGCACTCCTGCGAATGGTGAAACGGTTTAAGTAAGATAGCTTTTACTGAGCTAAATGATTTGATAGCGAACGGAGATGGCTGATGCGCGTGATTGAAATTCGTGAACACGGTGCGCCTGAAGTCTTAGTTTCAAGCACTCGTCCCGATCCTGCTGTTCCAACAGCCGGGTCTGGCGAAGTGTTAATACGCGTTCTAGCTGCAGGCATTAATCGCCCCGATGTATTGCAACGCAAGGGCCATTACCCTGTGCCTGCCGGAGCTTCTGATATTCCTGGCCTGGAAGTGGCTGGCGAAATTATCGGCGGTGATTTAGCGCATGCCGATAATACATTTGGCCTTAAGTTAGGCGATAAAGTCTGTGCCTTAGTACAGGGCGGTGGTTATGCAGATTTATGTTTAGCCCCGATTGCACAATGTTTACCTTATCCAACTGGTTTTAGTGACCAAGAAGCGGCAGCCTTACCCGAAACCTTTTTTACCGTATGGAGCAATGTCTTTATGCGCGGCGAGCTGGCCAAGGGTGAAACTTTATTAGTGCAAGGGGGCTCCAGCGGTATCGGGGTTACGGCAATATTAATTGCCAAGGCTTTAGGTCATCGGGTATTTGTTACTGCAGGTAGCGATGAAAAATGCGCTGCTTGTATCAAGTTGGGCGCTGATCTGGCGATTAATTATAAAACCCAAGATTTTGTCGCAGAAGTTAAAAAAGCCACTGATGACAAAGGCGTGAACGTTATTTTAGACATGGTTACTGGCGCCTACGTACAGCGAGAAATTGACTGCTTGGCTGACGATGGTCGCATTGTGATTATTGCCATTCAAGGCGGTTCAAAAGCGGAAGTCAATACTGGGCAAATTCTACGTCGGCGCTTAACTATTACAGGCTCTACTTTGCGCCCTAGACCAGTAGCCTTTAAAAAGCAAATTGCGCAAGCCTTGTATACGCAAATTTGGCCTTTACTCAATGCTGGCCAATTAAAACCCGTGATTTATAAAACCTTCAGCATGAATGACGCTGCCGATGCCCATCGCTTAATGGAATCTAGCGAGCATGTAGGCAAAATTATTCTCACGGCTTAATTAAGCATATGCGCCCACTAATTATTGTTGCCAATTGGAAAATGTACGGTAGTTTTAGCCGTAATCAGGCCTGGTTTCAGGAGGTATGTCGCACCATGGAAAAAGGCATGCCTTCGGGTCGCCGTTATGCAGTCTGTGCGCCATTTCCCTATTTAGCGCAGTGTGCGGAGTTGATTCGCTCGGGCGGTGTAGCTGCTCTCAGTTTAGGCGCACAAGACGTCTCGACTCATCTCGATGGACCCTATACTGGCGAAGTTTCTGCCCCTATGTTAGCTGAGCTTAGCTGTTCTTATGTGATTGTCGGCCATTCTGAACGACGTGAGTTACATCATGAAACTGATGAGCAAATTGCTGAAAAAGCGTTGCTGGCCTTAGACAATGGCTTAACCCCAATTATTTGTGTTGGTGAAACTGCTGATGAGCGCAATTCGGGAAGAGCAGAAGAAGTGGTGCGCTCACAAATTGCTCGGCAAGTTGCAGTTTTGCAAGATCGTTTAGTAGACTCGTTAATTGCTTATGAGCCGGTTTGGGCTATTGGTACCGGTAAAGTAGCTACCGCACAGGTAGCGCAAGATATGCACCGAGCCATTCGTTATCAATTGGCTGAATTTAATGAGGACGTAGCCTCACATATTGGGATTTTATATGGCGGTAGTGTTAAGCCTGATAATGCCGCTGAGCTATTTGTCATGCCCGATATAGACGGCGCTTTAGTGGGCGGCGCTTCCTTGATAGCACACGATTTTCTTGCAATTTGCAGAGCGTAAATATTTAATTGGAGATTTAGTATGGAATGGCTTTTAACTCTATTAACCGTATTGCAGATAGTTTCTGCCATCAGCGTGATTGTTTTAGTATTGTTGCAACAGGGGAAGGGTGCTGATATGGGCGCTGCTTTTGGCTCTGGGGCTTCAGGCAGTGTCTTTGGTGCTAGTGGCTCAGCTAATTTCCTCTCGCATGCCACGGCTATTTTTGCCACTGTCTTTTTCTTAAGCACTTTAGGCCTGACTTGGGTAGGCAATAAAAAAACTACTGTACCTGGTGTGCTCTCGGGCTCTACGCTACCTGCAGCTGGCGAAGCGCCAGCACCAGTAGCGCCAACTGCTTCAAACGAACCTGCGAGCCCAGCAAAAAATGCTGCAGCACCAGCTCCAGTAGCTGAGCCAGCTGCAGCTAAAGATGCTGGTAAACCAATGGTGCCTAAGTAATTCCTATTTTGTCAGGAAGCTGTAAAATTTTAGTAGTGCAGTAATTTTGAAATATGCCGACGTGGTGAAATTGGTAGACACGCTATCTTGAGGGGGTAGTGGCTTAGGCTGTGCGAGTTCGAGTCTCGCCGTCGGCACCAAGCAGATTTATTATCTGTCACATCAAATGCTGTCTTGCTCATGATTACGCAGTACATGGGCTATCAAATGAAAAGATCATGGCTGGCATTAAGTTAGGCATTATTTCTTTAGCAACAATCAATGTCATTGCTGTCTTTGATTTAACGGGTATTGCCGCGCAGGCTGAATATGGCTTAAGCACCATTTTTTATTATCTTTTTGCGGCGCTATTTTTTTTAGTCCCCATTGCTTTTGTAGCTGCTGAGCTCGCAACTAGTTGGCCAGAACAGGGCGGGGTATTTCGCTGGGTAGGCGAAGCATTTGGGCCGCGCTGGGGTTTCGTAGCGATTTTTTTACAGTGGGGCAACTGCACTATCTTTTTCCCCACGATGCTGACTTTTGCCTGGGTATCGTTGGCTTATATTAATCCCAATTTAACCCTAGACGCTGCGCTTGCCTCAAATCGCGCTGACACCGTGATTGCAATTCTATTGATATTTTGGTTGGCAGTCCTTGCTACTATGCGGGGCATTAAAACCTCCTCAACAATTTCGGTAGCCTGCGGGCTGGTTGGGACGATTATTCCGGGTTTGATTTTGATCCTACTGGGTTTTTTATATTTAGGCCAAGGAAATCCGGTACAAATACAGCTGGGTCTGGAGCAATTGATACCCCACTTTACAGGCTTTAGTAGCCTAGTTCTGGCGACAGCTGTATTTCTTGACTATGCTGGTATAGAAATGAGTGCGGTACATATTCGGGATACTGCTAATCCTCAAAAAAATTACCCGTTAGCAATTGCCGTATCAGCAATATTTATTGTGACTATTTTTATTCTCACGACCCTTGCGTTAAGTTTAATCATACCCGTGGCAAAAATTAATCTGACGCAAAGTCTATTGATTGCCTTTGATGATTTCTTTCATTTTTATGGTATTCCTTGGGCGGGCCCATTGGTTGCGTGTGCGCTAGTACTGGGTATTATTGGCCAGTTAACAGTATGGCTTGCTGGCCCTTCATCTGCATTAGTCGTGATTGGGCGGGCCGGTTATTTACCGCCTTGGTTCCATCAGCTTAACCAGCACAATGTACCTGGCCATATTTTGTTATTACAGGGTTTGATTGTGACATTTTTAGTTATTGCGTTTGCAATTTTGCCAACGGTACAGGCTGTATTTCAGATCCTCACTCAGCTTGCCAGTTCAGTGTATTTAATTATTTATATATTAATGTTTAGCGCCTGCATTTACTTGCGTTATACCCAACCTAATATTAAACGTCCATTTAAAATTCCTGGAGGGAAAGTGGGCTTATGGCTCTGTGCTGGTACAGGCTTATTAAGCTCCATAGCTGCTTTTTTTATTTCCCTTTTTCCCCCGGCGCAAATTGTTATCGGCAGTCCCGAGGTTTATTTGGCTATTTTATTAACAGGCACTATTCTTTTTGTAAGTACGCCGTTAATTATTTACGCTTTACGTAAACCCTGCTGGGATGCGCATGATACAAGTGCTAGGCTAGAGCCTTTTGGCAAAAAGGCCCGCCCGCTTATTTAGTGCATCTTATTTGCCCAGCACGCTCATGTATCCCGTCAAATAAGAGATAGAGTAGAAGAGGGTATTAGTTACGCCTTTTTTAGAACTCACATTGATTTCAAAGCCAGCTTTCTTTTTTTGCACTAAGAAGTCTTCGCTAAGCTCAATTGAAACTTCCTCGCCAAATTCGCAACCCATGGAACCGCATGGGCCGGCCATGCGATTAATCGATTTAAATGGCACAGTTGCACCATTCACGATTTGCGCCGATTGATATTCCCGCATACCATTTAAATAAACGAGTTTTCCTACTGCGCGATAGGTTACGTGCCCATGTGAGTTTTTGGTGGCAACCAACCAAAATTGCAAGCTCGTATTATCTGCGCCGACAGTGAAAATTTCCGGCCCAATATAAGTGACACTTTGGTCGGTTGTCGAGGTTTTAATTTGCGTGGCTTTAGCTACTGAAGCAACTTCATCCGAGCTAATGACAATTTCATGGCTTGCACAAGCAGATAGCAAAATTCCAGCAGCAATGAGTGGCAGAATTTTTAATAGGGTGGTCGACATGAGTAGTTTCATTAGTTGCGATGCGTGATTCTAGCCTGAATTTATGACGGGCTAATCAACTGATGCTCCTGATGATTTCACGACCTTTTCCCATTTTTGGGTTTCTGCAGCAATAATTTTGCCAAAATCTTCTGGTGTACCTGGAATTGGTACGCCACCTAACTCAGCCAGTTTTTCACGCATTTTGGGGTCGGCCAAAATTCGGTTGACATCGGCATTGACTCGATCAATCGCCGCGCGTGGTGAGCCCTTGGGCATACCGATGCCAAACCAAGCGGTAGCCTCATACCCGGGAACAGTTTCTGCCACTGTGGGTACATTAGGTAAAGAAGGGTCACGTGCTGCGGAAGTAACCGCTAAAGCACGTAGATTGCCTGATTTAATATGGCCTGCAGAGGATGGTAAGTTATCGAATAAGACTTGTACTTGCCCGGCCATCAGGTCGACTAAGGCTGGGCCCGCCCCTTTATACGGCACATGTAGCATATTGCAGCCTGTCATCGACTTAAAAAGTTCGCCCGATAAATGCACTGAAGTGCCACTACCCGAAGATGCCATATTCACTTTACCGGGATTGGCTTTGCAGTAAGCAATGAATTCGGCGACTGTTTTTACAGGAAGCGAAGGCGGGACAACCATCACATTTGGGGTCCGCACAATGCCAGCTACAGGCGCAATATCGCGAATAAAATTGTAATTAAGGGTTTTATAGAGCGATGCATTAATTCCATTGGCTGGATTTACGAGCAACATCGTATATCCATCGGGTGCGGATTTGATGACAAACTCGGTGCCAATATTATTGCCAGCTCCAGGTTTATTTTCAACCAGCACATTCTGCCCTATCAGCTGCGTTAGTGGTTGGGCTACGATGCGGGCTAAAACATCTGTAGTACCAGCAGGCGGGTAAGGGACGATCCACTTAATTGGCTTCTCTGGATAATCAGCCGCAGTTGCTAGATTGATACCAGCTAGTAAGGCAAAAATGCTGGCTACAGAAATTTTATTGATTAAATTCATGCGATCTCCTAATGGTTAGCTCATTATTTTTTATTATCATTAAAACGTAAATTGTCTTACCTTTAGCTATTAGTAATACTTTACACAATAGCTTTAAAATTAAATTAGATTACAAACACAAAGCAGGCCGTTTTAAGCCAAATTGCGTCCTTTGTTCAAAAGCATACGCTAATTGCAAAACCCCGAAGTCGGCGCGGTGCCTCCCGACAATTTGAATGCCCACGGGCAAGCCATCTGGGGTGAAGCCAGCGGGCACCGAGATCGCGGGATTGCCTAAGGCGCTAATTAAATACAGTGATTTTTGCCATTCGATATAGGTCTGCATCGGCACCCCATTGATTTCACGCGGATAGTCCAGGTCAAGCGCAAAAGGCGTCACTTGATTTACCGGCAAAACTAAAAACTCATATTCCGCCATGAATTCGCGCATGCGGTGGTAAAGTTCGGTGCGTTTGGCTTCAGCGCGCGCCAACTGGGGGCCAGTAATGGGTAGGCCTTGCTCGGCATTCCATATAACAGTATCTTTAAATTTATCACCATGTTCTGCCATTAAAGGCGTGATGCGCAGCTCAGTGCGCCAAGCGCGCCATAACATAAAGATCTCATCCGCTTCAGCAATATTGGGTTCGGCATTCACAACCTCACAACCCAAGGCCTCAAAGACCGAGCGCGATGCTTCTAAAACGGTGGCAACCGCAGGCTCTACTGGTAGTCCTCCCAAATTAGCGCTAAAGGCAATTTTGAGACCTCGGAAATCACGTGGCAGCGGCTGATTAAAAATAGTACCAGGAGCTTCAAGTGCAATAGGTGAGCGATCATCAGGACCTGCCATCGCCGACATGGCTAAGCCTAAATCGGGAACATTGCGAGCCATAGGGCCTGCCACGCTCATGGTGTACCAGCCTAGTTGATCGGGCCAATTCGGCACCCGGCCTACCGAGGGGCGTAGGCCCACAATATTGCAAAAATTCGCTGGATTTCGCAGTGAG
>CAIXDG010000041.1 GCA_903918115.1 uncultured beta proteobacterium | reverse complement strand
CTGACCTCTAAACGCAAGACATCATTTTCAAGTACAAATTTTTCACCGTTCATTTGCTCCAGCACACTAAGGCCAGATGGGTTAGTGTCCTTCGCTGGAGTTGCTGGCCCATTGGTAGGGGGCGCAACAGCTGTGCCTACTTTTGGCGGTAAATCACTTTTGTTATTAGCATCAATGGATTTTGTCGTAGCGTTACCACCAGCTGGTGTTGGCGCCCCAAGCAAACTTGGTCGCCCCTCATGCACTAACCAATTGTTGTAAAGCATCAACGCAGAAATTGCAAAAATGGCCCAAAGTATTGTTTTTTTAATATCCATAAAAAATAAATTGCCTAGGTATTGAGGGGTTGTTTAGGTTTCGTCGCTGGATCATAACCGCCGGATGTCCATGGGTTGCAACGCAAAATGCGCCAGCTACTTAAGCGCACACCCGTAAAAAAATTGTGGTTGCGCAAGCACTCGCAGGCGTAATTGGAACAGCTGGGCTCAAACTTACATTGGCTTCCTACATAGGGCGCCAATGCAATTTGGTAGCAGCGGATACACCAAATGCCAATGAAATTAAAAATGCGCATTAAATGAGTTCCGCCATTGTGTGGCGCAGGGCACTAAGCTCCGGCTTCCGCAGTCGTCCACGCGTAGTTTTCCCAACGGCGTGACGGAGTTTAATTACCGCATCGCGATGCAGATTAGTTGCTTGGGCTTCGCGCACGAGATTACGGATCATTCGCTTTAAAGCGTTGCGGTCAACCGCTCTTCTAACCAATTTTTTTGCGACCGCAATCCCTAAATCGGGGTGTTTTGCATTTTGTGGGTCGGCAAAATACGCGCCCCAGGATTTATTGCTTTTGGGGGGCGTTTTTAGAAGCTCTGCAATTCTGGCGCTTTTCAACGCAAGCTTAAACAGCGAGGCGTTTACGACCCTTAGCGCGACGAGCATTTAGCACTAAGCGGCCGCCGCGCGTTTTCATGCGAATGCGAAAGCCGTGCGTGCGCTTACGGCGGGTTACTGATGGTTGGTAGGTTCTTTTCATGATCAATCCTGGGAAAGCCGACCATTTTCCTTGCTACGGCCCAAAAGGTCAACCATAGTTTGAATTTCTTCTGCAAGTAATACGGTATTTTGTTTTTCTTTATGGCGGTTTTTGTGGCAGCAGGCTGATTTTATTATGCTTTTTATACTTGTTAACAAGTTATCCACAGGTTTTCCACGCTTTTAGAGCTTGTGGATAACTTTCAGAGCTAGCTACAATCAATATCTCAAAATATGTCTAATCCCCAAATTCCACCCTCACTTCAAGCATCCAGCCCCATTATTTTTTGGGACGAAACACTCAGCTTGCTGGCGCGTGAACTGTCGCCGCAGCAATTTAAAACCTGGATCCAGCCCTTAAAGCTAGGCTCTTTTGTAGAAAGTGAGCAATTACTTACTATTACAGCCCCTAATCGCTTTAAGCTCGATTGGATAAAGAAAACCTTTGCCGACCGTTTCCAGGCGCTGGCGGCGGCCTATTTTGCCACCCCCATCACCCTTAATTTTGTGCTTGAAATTGACCCTGACGCAATGGGTCGCAGCCCAAGCACTGCTGATACCACGCCTGTTGCTGTGGGCGTTACAGCCAACGATCGCGATCCTAGTGTTGGGCTTGATGATGAAGAGTTGGTTGGCTTTAGTGATGAGCAGGCATTTGATATTGAAGACCACTCCAAGCTTAATCCGGCATTAACTTTTGATACTTTTGTTACTGGAAAGGCCAATCAATTGGCCCGCGCCGCCTCTATCCAGGTGGCACACAACCCCGGAACCTCATATAACCCAATGTTTTTGTATGGCGGGGTGGGTCTTGGTAAAACCCACCTTATTCATGCCATCGGCAATCACCTCTTAAAAGAGAAGCCGAATGCGCGCATTCGCTATATTCACGCCGAACAATATGTTTCTGATGTAGTGCGGGCCTACCAACAAAAAGCGTTTGACCGATTTAAGCGTTACTACCACTCGCTCGACCTGCTGTTAATTGATGATATTCAATTTTTTAGTGGCAAATCACGCACGCAGGAAGAGTTTTTTTATGCCTTTGAGGCGCTACTAAGCAACCGCTCACAGGTCATTATTACCAGCGACACCTATCCAAAAGAGATGGCGGGAATTGATGAGCGCCTTATTTCGCGCTTTGATTCCGGACTGACGTTGGCCATTGAGCCGCCCGAGCTAGAGATGCTTGTAGCTATTTTGATGAAAAAAGCGGCGCAAGAGGGCATTCCCATGTCGGAAGATGTGGCGTTTTTTGTTGCCAAACACCTGCGGTCCAATGTGCGCGAGCTTGAGGGGGCCTTAAGAAAAATTTTGGCTTTTGTGCGCTTTCATGGTCGCGATGTCACGATTGATGTGGCGCGCGCAGCCCTAAAAGATTTGTTATCAATCCAAAATCGCCAAATTTCTGTAGACAGCATTCAAAAGGCTGTTGCGGACTTCTATAATATGAAGGTCGCTGATATGTATTCGAAAAAGCGCCCCGCAAACATTGCCAGACCACGCCAAATTGCAATGTTTATGGCGAAAGAGTTAACCCAAAAAAGTCTGCCAGAAATTGGTGACCTTTTTGGTGGTCGTGATCATACGACTGTTTTACATGCGGTTAGAAAAATTGCTGAGGAGCGCGCACACGATAGTCATTTAAACCATGAAATCCATGTTATTGAACAAACCCTAAAGGGTTAATTTGCAGGTTTTGCTTGTGGATAAGCCTTTGGATAATGCGTGAATAAGTTGTGCAAAACTATTATTGATGATGAGGGGCGATTAGCAGCAACGAGTTATACAGATTCTATCCACGGGTTATACAGAGGTTACCCACAGGTTTTTTTCAAGGTAAATTGTTGTTTTAAAATACGTATTTGAGTTATCCCCCGTTTTAGCCGCCCCTATTACTACTACTATGAAGATATATACAAGGACTTAAAAGCAATGCAACTGGTTAATACATCTCGCGATAATTTATTAAAGCCTTTACAGGTCGTTAGTGGCATTGTTGAGAGACGCCACACATTGCCTATTTTGGCAAACTTGTTATTTAAAAAGTCCGGCGAACAAATCGCGTTCGTTTCAACGGATATCGAAATTCAAATTACCACCTCAGCAAATTTTGGTGTTGGTTTAGAAGAGGTTATAACGACCGTTGCCGCAAGAAAGTTGCTAGATATTTTGCGTTCATTACCAGAGGGCCCGGTTACGCTTAGTCTAAAAGATGGCCGCATGGTAGTGCAAAGCGGAAGAAGCCGTTTTTCTTTACAAACGCTGTCTGCTTCTGAGTTTCCAGTAATGCAAAGCGTGGGCGAAATCACGGCGTCTTGGAATATGCCCCAAAAGGATTTTCGCCAACTGATTAGTCAGGTGCATTTCGCTATGGCGCAGCAGGATATTCGTTATTACCTCAACGGAATGTTATTGGTGGTTGAAGGCAAGCAAGTGATTGCGGTTGCAACCGACGGTCATCGGTTGGCTTTTAGTCAGATCGAGTTAGCGTCAGCGCCCAGCGGCAACGGCGAACGGCAGGAAATTATTATTCCAAGAAAAACCATTCTTGAGTGTCAGCATTTGCTGGAGGAATCAGACACACCCTTGCAAATAAGCCTTACCTCTAATCAAGTTAAATTCAATTTTGGCGATATTGAGTTAATTTCGAAATTGGTTGAAGGAAAGTTCCCCGATTTTCAGCGGGTTATTCCGAAGGGGCAAAAAAATACTTTGTCCATTAAGCGCGAGGAGCTGCAGTCAGCCTTACAGCGCGCGGCAATTTTAACCACGGAAAAATTTAAAGGCGTACGTTTTTCTTTAAGCGCCGATCGCATTACGATTCAATCTACCAACGCGGAGCAAGAAGAAGCGCAGGAAGAGATCGAAACCCAATATAATGGAGATGCGGTTGAAATCGGCTTTAATGTTGGTTATTTGCTCGATGTATTAGCCAACCTAAAACATGAAACATTACAAATAAGCCTTGGTGATGCCAATAGTAGCGCCGTCATAACCCTTCCAGGATCTGAGTCCTTTAAGTATGTTGTGATGCCAATGCGAATTTAACTTAGAAAAAAATGACTGAAGAAATTAAAGCGGTTGAGCAGTACGGTGCGTCATCAATTCAAATTCTCGAAGGCCTCGATGCGGTGCGAAAACGCCCCGGCATGTATATTGGCGACACCTCTGACGGCACCGGACTTCATCATTTGGTGTTCGAGGTGCTGGACAACTCCATTGATGAGGCCTTAGCGGGGCACTGCACCGAGATTACCGTGGTTATTCAAACCGACAACTCATTATCCATTGTTGATAATGGGCGGGGCGTGCCCACCGGAATTAAGTATGACGATAAAAACGATCCTAAGCGCAGCGCCGCGGAAATTGTTATGACCGAGTTACACGCCGGCGGTAAGTTTGACCAAAATAGTTATAAGGTTTCTGGTGGCTTACATGGCGTAGGGGTAAGTTGTGTTAACGCCCTATCGAAATGGCTAAAACTCACGATCCGTCGCGACGGCAAGACGCACTATATGGAGTTTGCGCGCGGCGTGATTCAAAACCCGAACATCCAAATGGAAAATGGCGTCGCCATTTCACCGATTACCGTTACTGGCGAGACCGAAATGACGGGAACCGAGGTTCACTTTTTGGCTGACGAAACAATTTTTGGCAAAGTCGAATACCACTACGAAATTTTAGTAAAGCGCATTCGTGAACTTTCTTTTTTAAATAATGGCGTACATATTCGGCTGATAGATCAGCGCAGCGGCCAAGAAGAAGACTTTGCTTTTTCTGGTGGAGTTCGTGGGTTCGTTGAATACATTAATCAAACCAAAACAGTGCTACACCCAAATATTTTTTATGCCGAAGGAATGCGGCCGTCAGATCTTGGTGGACAAATTACTGCTGAAGTATCTATGCAGTGGAATGATAGCTTTAGTGAGCAGGTGCTTTGTTTTACTAATAATATTCCGCAACGCGACGGCGGCACGCATTTAACTGGCCTGCGCGCGGCAATGACGCGGGTCATTAATAAATATATTGATGAACACGAAATTGCTAAAAAAGCAAAGGTAGAAATTTCGGGCGACGATATGCGCGAGGGCCTAACTTGTATTTTGTCAGTAAAGGTTCCCGAGCCAAAGTTTTCTAGTCAAACTAAAGATAAATTAGTCTCAAGCGAGGTGCGTGGCCCGATCGAAGAAATTGTGGCCGAGGCCTTAAGCGCATATTTACAAGAGCGCCCACAGGACGCAAAAATTTTGTGCGGAAAAATTGTCGATGCTGCCCGGGCTCGTGAAGCAGCTCGCAAAGCGCGTGACATGACGCGACGCAAGGGCGTTCTCGACGGGCTGGGCCTGCCAGGAAAGTTGGCCGACTGCCAGGAAAAAGATCCGGAAAAATCAGAACTGTTTATTGTTGAGGGCGACTCAGCAGGCGGCTCGGCAAAGCAAGGGCGCGATCGTCGCTTTCAGGCCATCTTGCCGCTCAAGGGGAAAATTCTCAATGTAGAAAAAGCCCGCTTTGACAAGATGTTGGCAAGCCAAGAGGTTGTGACCTTAATTACGGTGCTGGGGACTGGCATTGGCGCTGAAGAATATAAGGCTGACAAGCTGCGCTATCACCGCATTATTATCATGACCGACGCAGACGTGGATGGCAGTCACATTCGCACTTTATTGCTCACCTTTTTCTATCGACAGATGCCCGAGCTAATTGAGCGGGGCCATATTTATATTGCTCAGCCCCCTTTATATAAAGTGAAATTTGGTAAAAACGAGCAGTACATTAAAGATGATGTGGAATTAAACCAACTGCTATTAAAAATAGCGCTTGAGTCAGCTTCGATTGAAACCCCAGCTGGCGAAGTAATTGCTGGTGCTGACTTAGTTGAGCTGGCAAAAAACTATCAAGTAATTCAGTCGGTGGTTGATCGGCTTTCGCGCACTATTGACGAAGACGCGTTGCGCGCAATTGCTGCAGGAGTTCCACTCAATTTAGATACCGAGGCCGAGGCGAACGATTCCGCCAAGCGCCTACTTGCCGCTTTATCAGAGGGATTAAACCCCTTGGTTTTACCGCCAGAAATTACTGTACAAAAGGAAGATCGCACCGAGCGATTTAGGTTGTTGTTGTCTAGGCGTATTCATGGCAACCTAAAGCTGTCTGCCATTAATTCTGATTTTGTTCACGGCAACGACTATCAAAGCTTGACTAGCGCCGCACAGGCGCTTGCTGGTAAGGTATTGCCCGGTTCTCGTGTACGCCGCGGCGACCCAGATAAAAATCAAAAAGAACAAGTTGTACAAAACTTCCGTGCCGCTTTTGCCTGGTTGTTGGCCGAAGCTGAGCGCACCGTTAGTCGTCAGCGCTACAAGGGTTTGGGTGAAATGAATCCGCAGCAACTTTGGGAAACAACGATGGATACGGCAACCCGACGTCTTTTAAGGGTGCAAATTGAAGATGCCATCATGGCCGATCAAGTATTTACAACCCTGATGGGCGACGAGGTAGATCCACGCCGCGCGTTTATTGAAAAGAATGCGCTAATTGCTCGCAACCTAGACGTTTAGAACATGGCAAAGAAAAATCGTCAACTACCCAAGGTAGATCGTTCGCGCATTGTGGTTCGGTCATCGGATATTCATGGCAAGGGCGTTTTTGTTGCCAAGCCAATCAAAAAAGGGACTCCCATTATTGAGTACAAGGGGAAGCGCATCTCTTGGAAAGAGGCCGAGCGAATTCATCCCCATGACCCAAAACAACCTAACCACACATTCTATTTTTCTTTAGATGATGGCCGGGTAATTGATGCCAATCAGGGCGGTAACGCAGCGCGCTGGATTAATCACTCCTGTAAACCCAACTGTGAAACTGAAGAAGAGCTCTACGCTGGCAAAGCGCGCGTATTTATTTTGGCAAAGCGCGACCTCAAGGTTGGACAAGAACTGTTTTATGACTACTCGTTAGATGTAGAGGGGCGCATTACTAAAGCCATGAAGCGTGATTATGCGTGCCGCTGTGGGGCAAAAAAGTGCCGCGGCTCGATGCTCGCCGTTCAAGCCAAATAAGGCTAGGCCTTATTCATGTTTGTCACAATTCAAGAATTAGAGTCCGCAATCAATTTTTGGCGTCAGAATTCGCCTTCGGCCGGCGATGAGCATGCTCTCTCTGCCGAGGTTAGTGCCCTAGCAAAACCATACGCAATTTTAATTATGCAGGGCGCACAACGGATGCCGCTCGACCTAATGGCTCCTTTGGCACAAGTAGCTATTCAGCAGTATCAAACCGCAATTTCTCAAGCAGGGCCTTAGGCTAAGCTACTTCGGGGTTATCCCTATGCAATGGCGCGCGATACTGGGTTATTCTCAAGAGCTTATCTGCGCAAGCAATTGAGTTTTTGTGGACCATAACGACATTATTTTAAAAACAGTAAATTTAGGTAAGGCCTTTAAGGGATTTGCGGCTGTTAGCGATGTAAACCTCCAGGTTGCGCGCGGCGGCATTCATGCCTTAATTGGCCCAAATGGTGCCGGCAAAACTACGTGTTTTAATTTATTGACGAAATTTTTAGAGCCTAGTTCAGGCCAAATTTACTATAACGGCATTGACATCACCAAGGAGCGGCCCGCACAAATTGCTCGTCGTGGCGTTATTCGCTCATTTCAAATTTCGGCCGTATTCCCGCACTTAAGCGTTTTAGAAAATGTCCGCATAGCCTTACAGCGTAAGCTTGGTAGCGAGTTTCACTTTTGGAAATCGCCAAACTCATTAAATGTCTTGAATGAGCGGGCGATGGAGCTATTGATTGAAGTGGGGCTAGCCGAAAATGCAGAAGAGCAAACGGTCAATTTGCCCTATGGCAGAAAGCGAGCGCTTGAAATTGCCACCACATTGGCAATGGAGCCAGAGTTGATGCTCTTAGATGAGCCCACCCAGGGGATGGGCCATGAGGATGTAGCTCGTGTTACTGAGTTGATCAAGCGCGTTGCGGCAGGGCGTACCGTGTTGATGGTTGAACATAATATGAAAGTGGTTTCTGCCATTGCCGACCAAATTACGGTGTTGCAACGGGGTTCGGTGCTGGCCGAAGGCCCCTATAGCGAGGTTTCTAAAAACCCCCTTGTGATTGAAGCCTACACCGGCAGCGAGTCTGAGGCAGAGGCATGAGCACTTCCGCTCTAAACGTAAAAAACCTTGAAGCCTGGTATGGCGAATCGCATATTTTGCATGGTATCGATTTTCAGGTTGCCAACGGTGAGGTGGTTACTTTGCTGGGCCGAAATGGTGCTGGCCGTTCAACTATCCTGAAGGCTATTTTGGGATTGACCGGCAAACGCACAGGCTCGATTGAAGTAAGCGGAAAACAAACGATTGGCATGCAAACCTATCAAGTGGCTCATCTTGGCATAGGATATTGCCCTGAAGAACGGGGAATTTTTACAAGCTTAACTGCCGAGGAAAATCTTCTCTTGCCCCCAGAGGTTGTGCGTGGCGGCATGACTTTAGATACTATTTATGAGATGTTTCCTAATTTGTATGAACGTCGAGCAAGCCCTGGCGGTCGGTTGTCAGGCGGCGAACAACAAATGCTGGCGATTGCCAGAATTTTGCGCACAGGCGCAAAATTACTCTTGCTAGATGAAATTACCGAGGGCTTGGCTCCGGTCATTGTGCAGAAGCTGGGCGAGGTGGTAACCAAGCTGCGGAATAGTGGTTTTACGATTGTCTTGGTTGAGCAAAATTTTCGTTTTGCTGCGAAGTTGGCAGATCGACACTATGTTATTGAAAGCGGACATGTGGTCGAAGTGGTGCAACGTTCAGAATTGGCCGCTAAGGCAGAACTGTTGAATGGGTATTTAGGGGTTTGATCGGTAAATAAATGATTAAAGGAAAAAAATGAAACAGACATTAATTGCATCAACGACAATTGCATTATTCATGGGCGCCTCCGGCCTTGCCGTAGCCCAGACTCAACCACCAGTGAAAATTGGTTTTATTACCGATATGTCGGGGCTCTATGCCGACATTGATGGCGACGGTGGACTCGAGGCGATCAAAATGGCAATCGCCGATTTTGGTGGAACTGTGTTGGGCCGCAAGATCGAAGTGATTTCTGCCGACCATCAAAATAAGGCCGATATTGCCGCATCAAAGGCGCGCGAGTGGGTTGACCGCGACGGCGTGACCGTACTTTTTGGCGGCACGAACTCAGGCACCGCACTTGCTACCGCTAAGGTAGCTTTAGAAAAAAAGCGCATCTATATTAATAATGGCGCGGGTTCTTCTGCGCTTACCAACGAACAGTGCAGCCCGTATACCGTGCATTACACCTATGACACCATTGCCATGGCCAATGGCACAGGCAAAGGCATGATTGGCAAAGGCGGCAAAACCTGGTATTTCTTAACCGCAGACTATGCTTTTGGTTATGCACTTGAAAAAGATGCGGCCGCAGTAGTGGTTGCTGATGGCGGTAAGGTGCTGGGTAACGTGCGCCATCCTTTAAGTGCCAGCGACTTTTCATCTTATTTGCTCCAGGCACAAAACTCCAAGGCCCAGGTTTTAGGTTTGGCAAATGCGGGCGGCGATACCATTAACGCAGTAAAGGCGGCCAATGAATTCGGCATTACCAAGACCATGAAGATTGCTGGTCTGCTGGTCTTTATTTCTGACGTGCATAGTATGGGCTTAAAAAGCGCGCAGGGACTTTACGCAACCGAGGCATGGTATTGGGATCAAAATGAAGAGACTCGCAAATTTGGTGCGCGCTTCTTTGGCAAGATGAAGCGCATGCCCTCAATGGTGCAGGCAGG
>CAIXDG010000040.1 GCA_903918115.1 uncultured beta proteobacterium | reverse complement strand
TTGCATTGATTAGTCGCATTTATTTCGCTATAATACGTCAATTCTGAAACGGGAAGTGTTTATCAACTCTTCCCGTTTTGCATATCTGCCATCTGCTCATGATGGAACAAGAATAAATTTTAATAAGGTTGCAAAGCCAAAAGCCTTGCAACGCCAAGGAGTTACTGTGTCACAAAACCTGCCCGCCATACTCGTACTTGCAGATGGAACTGTGTTTCGTGGCATATCAATTGGCGCCACTGGCCATACTGTCGCTGAGGTTGTGTTTAACACCTCAATGACTGGCTACCAAGAGATCCTGACCGATCCATCTTACACCAAGCAAATTGTTACACTCACTTATCCGCATATCGGTAATTATGGTGTGAATCTTGAGGACGTTGAGTCTGCTCGAATTTCTGCTAGCGGTTTAATTATTCGCGACTTGCCACTGACCCATAGTAATTTTAGAAATTCTCAATCGCTTGCTGAGTATTTATTGGACAATAAAATTGTCGCTATCGCCGATATTGATACGCGTAAATTGACCAGAATTCTTCGTGAAAAAGGAGCGCAAACGGGCGTGATTATCGCTGGTGAAGCGGATGAGGCTAAGGCCTTAGCGCAAGCTGCAACTTTAATTGCAGGTTTTCCTGGGCTGAATGGTATGGATCTCGCTAAAGTTGTGAGCTGTACTCAGGCTTACGAAGCTACAGAGGGTGAGTGGGCTTTAGGCCAAGGCTACGCTGCGGCGCCAGAAACAAAATTCCATGTGGTCGCTTTTGATTATGGCGTTAAGCGCAATATTCTTCGTATGTTAGTGTCGCGTGGTTGTAAGGTAACAGTGTTGCCTGCGCAAACATCGGCGGCTGAAGCGTTGGCCTACAAACCTGACGGTGTCTTTTTGTCTAACGGCCCTGGTGACCCTCAACCCTGTGATTATGCGATTGCGGCAATTAAAACTATCGTTGACTCAGGTATGCCAACTTTTGGCATTTGTTTAGGTCACCAATTGCTGGCCTTAGCAAGTGGTGCCAAAACGCATAAAATGAAATTTGGCCATCATGGCGCGAACCATCCTGTCCAAGATGTTGACACTAAACGTGTTTACATTACCAGTCAAAACCATGGTTTTGCGGTGGATGCAGCTAGTTTGCCGGCTAATATTAAAACCACGCACGTGTCATTGTTTGACGGAAGTCTGCAAGGTATTACACGTACTGATAAACCCGCATTTAGCTTTCAGGGTCACCCTGAAGCTAGTCCAGGCCCTACAGAGATGAGCTATTTGTTTGACCGCTTTATTAGCTTGATGCAAGAAAGGAAAGCTAGCTAATGGCTAAACGTACCGACATTAAATCCATATTAATCATCGGCGCAGGACCAATTGTTATTGGTCAGGCTTGCGAGTTTGACTATTCTGGAGCACAGGCTTGTAAAGCCTTGCGCGAAGAAGGTTACCGCGTTATTTTGGTGAACTCTAATCCAGCCACTATTATGACCGATCCGGAAATGGCTGACGCCACATATATTGAGCCTGTGACTTGGCAAGTGGTTGAAAAAATTATTGCTAAAGAGCGTCCAGATGCTCTACTTCCGACTATGGGCGGACAGACAGCGCTGAATTGTGCGCTCGACTTAGATAAGCACGGCGTGCTCGCAAAATATAATGTGGAGCTCATCGGCGCATCTAAAGAAGCGATTGATAAAGCAGAAGACAGACAGAAGTTTAAAGAAGCTATGACCAAAATTGGTTTGGGTTCAGCGCGTTCAGTGATTGCGCATAGTATGGAGCAAGCGTTGCAGGTGCAACCAAGTATCGGTTACCCAGCAATTATTCGCCCTTCATTTACGATGGGTGGAAGTGGCGGTGGTATTGCATATAATCGTGAAGAGTTCGTTGAAATTTGTGAGCGCGGTCTAGACGCATCACCAACCAAAGAGTTGTTGATTGAAGAGTCACTACTAGGTTGGAAAGAATATGAAATGGAAGTGGTGCGCGACTCAGCGGATAACTGCATTATTATTTGTTCAATCGAAAACTTAGACCCGATGGGTGTGCATACAGGGGACTCAATTACTGTAGCGCCAGCGCAAACCCTAACCGATAAAGAATACCAAATAATGCGCAATGCCTCATTGGCGGTGTTACGTGAAATTGGTGTTGATACTGGTGGTTCTAATGTGCAATTTGCAATTAATCCGGAAGACGGCCGCATGATTGTGATTGAGATGAATCCGCGTGTATCACGTTCATCTGCCTTAGCATCAAAAGCCACTGGCTTCCCGATCGCAAAAGTAGCTGCCAAGCTGGCAGTTGGTTTTACTTTAGATGAACTTAGAAATGAGATTACCGGTGGTGCTACGCCAGCATCTTTCGAGCCATCAATTGACTATGTAGTCACTAAGATTCCAAGATTCGCTTTTGAAAAGTTCCCGCAAGCTGATTCGCGTTTAACCACGCAAATGAAATCGGTAGGCGAAGTGATGGCAATAGGCCGAACTTTCCAGGAGTCCTTCCAAAAAGCCCTGCGTGGCTTAGAAGTTGGTGTAGATGGTTTGGATGAAAAAACCACAGACTTAGATACAATTACCAAAGAAATGGGTGTGCCAGGACCAGAGCGTATTTGGTACGTGGGCGATGCCTTTAGAATGGGTATGACGGTTGCTGAAGTCTACGAAATTTCAAAAATTGACACATGGTTTTTGGTGCAAATCAAAGACATTATTGATCGCGAACAAGCGCTTAGAGGCAAGCAAATTGCTGACTTAGACAAAGCTGCTTTGTTAAAACTAAAACGTAGTGGTTTTTCAGATCGTCGTTTAGCCACTTTGCTTAATACCGATCAGCATGCAGTGCGTGCTTATCGCCAAGCCTTAAAAGTACGCCCAGTATATAAACGCGTGGATACCTGCGCTGCAGAGTTTGCAACCAATACCGCTTATATGTATTCGACTTATGAAGAAGAGTGCGAAGCCGCACCAACGAACAATAAGAAGATTATGATTTTAGGTGGTGGACCTAATCGTATTGGTCAAGGCATCGAGTTTGACTATTGCTGTGTACATGCCGCATTTGCAATGCGTGAAGATGGTTATGAAACCATTATGGTGAATTGCAACCCTGAAACTGTTTCTACGGATTACGATACTTCAGATCGCTTGTATTTTGAGCCGGTTACACTGGAAGACGTGCTTGAAATCGTTGCGCTAGAAAAACCAGTGGGCGTAATCGTGCAGTATGGTGGCCAAACGCCTCTCAAGCTAGCGCGCGATTTAGAAAAAGCGGGTGTGCCAATTATTGGTACAACACCAGACGCGATTGACAAAGCTGAAGATCGTGAACGCTTCCAAAAAATGTTGCAAGAGTTAGGGTTAAAGCAACCACCTAATCGTACAGCCAGAACGCCTGAAGATGCGGTGCGTTTAGCCTTGGAAATTGGATATCCGCTAGTGGTTCGCCCAAGCTATGTGTTGGGTGGTCGTGCGATGGAAATCGTACAGGAACAATCACAACTTGAGCG
>CAIXDG010000039.1 GCA_903918115.1 uncultured beta proteobacterium | reverse complement strand
CCTTAGGATTGGGTAAGTAGCCATCAATTTCCGGGTTGAGTACGGTTTTCTGCGTTGATTTAGCCAAGCAAGGTAAATTTGTCATAATGACAAATTATGTACTGCTAAATGTAAAGGTAACGATGAAAATCAAACAATACTTAATGCTCTCGGTATTGAGCTTATTGGCTGCTGCAGCATTTGCCCAAACTAACCCTGTATGTGAAGCTTTGGTTATTACCGGGCATCCAGCTTATCCCCCGGTTGCTTGGGGGGCGGATGGCAAAATTGTGGGCTCCTCAACTGTATTAGTAACGGCAATTGCGCAGCAGTTGCAAGTGAAAAAAATTACCTCTATTGATTTTGGTTCTTGGCAAAAAGCCCAAGATGCCATTAAAGATGGTAAGGCCGATATTATTTTTGGGATCTATAAAGATACAGCGCGAGTTGCTTATATGAACTACATCGACCCACCGTATATGCAAGATCCCGTGGCGATTGTGATCCGCAATGGCGATTCTTTAAAATTCTCGGAGTGGAGCGATCTAAAGGGAAAAAAAGGGGTGACTAATGTAGGCGAAAGTTATGGCAGTGAATTTGACGCGTATATTGCACAAAATTTAACCGTAGCCAGAGCCAATGGTGTGGACAAAGCTTTTGAGGCGCTATTAAGCAAGCAGGCCGATTACCTGATTATTGGGCGCTACCCAGGAAAACTTGAGGCAAAGAAATTAAACATCCTGGCGAAAGTTGACTTTTTACCAAAAAATCTTGTCTATGGCGATATGTATGTGGCGTTTTCAAAGAAATCGAAATGCTATGGAAGTCTGCAGGCTGGATTTTCTGATGGCCTTAAAAAAGTAGTTAGCAGCGGCACAATAGATGGGCTTCTTGATCAGGCGAATAAACAGTTTTATAAATAAACAAATTTATAGATCAGAGAATCATTGTTTACTTAGTAGTATTGGTGCCGCCATTAATGAATCTCTGGTTCGCTGCCCTTACTATTTTTTTGCAGCTTAGGAGCTTTAGTCGTGTCAACCAGAGTTTCTAAGAAGTCAAAGTCACAGCCATTGTTGGCCTGCTGAATGTGCTGTAAATAAATCTTACCAAAGCCCCGCTCAAATTTAGGCGCTGGCGCTACCCAGGCTGCTTTGCGTTTGGCCATTTCGGCATCGGAAATCAAGACGTTTAATTTGCGTGCTGGCACATCCAATTCGATTAAGTCGCCATCTTGTACAAAAGCTAAGGGCCCGCCGATATAGGCTTCGGGTGTGACATGCAAAACGCATGCACCATAACTAGTACCGCTCATACGGGCATCAGAGATACGCACCATATCGCGTACACCTTGCTCTAAGAGTTTTTTGGGGATAGGCAATTGCCCCCATTCTGGCATGCCGGGAGCGCCTTGAGGCCCGGCGTTTTGCAAAACAATGACTGAATTTGCATCGATTTCTAAATCGGCAGAATCAATACGTGCTGATAAATCATCATAGCTTTTGAAAACAACCGCTTTGCCAGTATGTTTTAGTAAGTGCGCCTCCGCAGCAGGGGGTTTAATGACTGCACCATCTGGAGCAAGATTCCCTTTTAAGATTGCCAAGCCATCGCTTTTTACTAGTGCCTTATCAACCGAACGAATCACGTCATCATTAAATACTTTAGCATCAGCGATTAACTCACCGATGGTTTTGCCATCAACAGTTTTTTCAGAAAGGCTTAGGAAGCTGGAAAGTTGCTTGAGTAAGGCACGCAACCCGCCGGCATAGAAAAAATCTTCCATGAGATACTTCCCCGAGGGCCTAATATTCGCGAGTACCGGTATTTTGCGAGCTAATTCATCAAAACGTTCTAAGGAGAGCGCAAAGCCAGCGCGCTTTGCTAGGGCAATTAAATGCACTGCGGCATTAGTAGAGCCCGATAAAGCTAAGGTAGTCATTACTGCATTATCAAAAGAGCTAGCTGTGAGAATATCGGAAGGCTTTAAATCTTCCCACGCCATTTCAACGATGCGTCTGCCTGTTAGGGTAGCCATTTGTGCATGTCTTGAATCGGGCGCTGGAATAGAAGCATAACCAGATAAACACAAGCCTAGGGCTTCAACGGTGCTTGTCATAGTGGATGCGGTACCCATCGTCATGCAGTGGCCAGCAGAGCGTGCAATGCCATCTTCAATTTCGCCCCAGTCGGCCTCGGTAATATTGCCGGCCCGTAATTCATCCCAGTATTTCCAAACATCGCTGCCGCTACCCAAAAATTGGCCACGATAATCGCCCCGTAACATCGGGCCGGCCGGTAAAAAGATGGTGGGAATGTTCATACTAATTGCGCCCATGAGTAAAGCAGGCGTTGTTTTGTCACAGCCGCCCATCAATACGCACGCATCAGCTGGATAGGAGCGTAATAACTCTTCGGTTTCCATCGCTAAAAGATTGCGATACAACATGGTGGTTGGTTTTTGAAAGGGCTCTGACAAACTCATGGCCGGCATTTCAACTGGAAAACCGCCGGCTTGCCAAATACCCCTTTTAACTTCTTCAGCACGCTGCCGAAAATGACTATGACATGGATTGATGTCGCTCCAAGTATTAATAATAGCGATGACGGGTTTGCCAGCATAATCGCTGCGGGTATAGCCCATTTGTGCGGTGCGCGAACGATGCGCAAAGCTACGCATATCTTTTACACCATACCAGCGATGACTACGCAGTTCTTCTGGTTTTTTGCGATTCGATTTACTCAATTTTGGCACCTGACTCTTTAATAACAGCGACCCAACGATCATTTTCAGCTTTAATAAATGCGGCAAATTCACTTGCTGATCGTTCGGTAATGGGGGTTCCGGCTTTTTCAAAGCGCTCACGTACTTCAGGATTCGCTAAGGTTTTCTTGAGAGCGGCTTGTAATTTTTGCACCACATCTTTAGGCATATTAGCGGGCCCAACTAAACCTTGCCACCCGGAGGTTTCTAATTCAGCATAACCCGACTCGCGCACTGTCGGCACATTAGGCAGATCTTTATCTCTAGTTGGACTAGTAATAGCAATCGCCTTTAGATTGCCAGACTGAACTTGCGGCACCAAGATGCCAGTAATATCGACCAAGATATGCGTTTGGCCAGAAATTAAGTCAACAATGGCGGGTGCAGAACCTTTATAGGGAACATGCGTTAGTTTGATTCCACCAACATTATTGAGTAACTCGCCATTTAAATGGGTAATAGAGCCATTGCCACCAGACGCAAAATTGGCTTTACCTGGATTCTTTTTTGCCCACTGGATAAATGTTTTGAGTGAGTCTACTGGCAGCTCTCGTGGGACAACAGCAAGGAAATAAGTCGAAACAATTTGCCCAATGGGGGTGAAGTCTTTTAAAGGATCATAAGGTTTTTTGGCCATCATATTCGGTGCTAAGACCATGGGCCCAATATTTGCTACAACGAGGGTGTAACCATCAGGGGCAGCACGCGAAAGCTCGGTGAGGGCGATGACACCAGCAGCGCCTGGTTTATTTTCAACAATCACTTGCTGTCCTAACGCTTCGCCAAGATAGGGCGCTATGAGCCGCGAGGTAAAATCGAGACCGCCACCGGGAGGGAAGCCAACAATTAGCTTAATGGGTTTGTTAGGATAGTTCGATTGCGCGTGGCTTGGAAAAGCCATAATGAGACTCGCAATTATGACTAAGAATGATAAGCGCCACTGTTTTAACATTGCCCCCCCTTTTTTTATTATTCTAACGCACTCGAAGAAGCCATAAACTGGGTATCTATGCCGATATTTCAAGCCGAAGATTTAAAAACTAAAATCATTCCAATTATGAGAGCTACTGGTAGCTCTGAGGCGGAAGCTTTACGGGTTTGTACCAACTTGATTCAGGCTAACCTGAAGGGTCATGACTCACATGGTGCGGGAATGATTCCGCGGTATGTCGAATCATTTATGGAGGGCTCTTTACAACCCAACCAAACCATTCGGGTTATGAGCGATTTAGGAAGTATGTTGGTGCTAGACGGTCAACAAGGTTTTGGCCAAGTTGTCGGTGAAGAGGCAATGGCTATGGGAATTGCCAGAGCAAAAAAATTAGGTAGTTGTATTGTGTCTCTATCGCGTGCTCATCACTTAGGCCGCATTGGGCATTTCGCTGAAATGGCTGCAGCTGAGGGTTTAGTGTCGATTCATTTAGTGAACGTCATTTCTGCGCCGGTGGTAGCAGTATGGGGCGGCGGCATCGGTCGGCACGGTACTAATCCCTTTTGTATTGGTGTGCCACTTGCTAATCGTGCACCGTTTATTTTAGACTTTGCTACTAGCCGCTCAGCTCAAGGCAAGATGCGAGTTGCCCATAACGCCGGTAAAGAAGTAAGTCCGGGATATTTAATTGATCAACAGGGCAAGCCTACAAATGATCCAGGCGTAGTTGTGAAGCCTGATAGCGCAGGGAATTTGGGCGCACTAATGCCGTTTGGCGAGCATAAGGGCTCAGGTTTAGCTATTGCCTGTGAGCTACTGGGCGGCGCCTTAACGGGGAATGGCACCTGGAAACCACCCAAAGTAAAAAAACGCGCCATTTGGAATGGCATGTTATCAATTTTGATCAATCCGATTAGCATCAATTCGAAAGAGCAATTTGACTTAGAAACAAATTCCTTTATTGAATGGGTTTATCAAAGTCCGGCGAGCGAGGCAGGCGTACCCGTTATGCTAGCTGGTGAGCCCGAACAAAAAATGCTGGCACAACGCTTAGCAGATGGCTTTGAGATAGACGATAAAACTTGGCAAGATATTTGTGCGGCAGGGAAAAAAGTTGGGGTTAACTTAAACTAGGATTCATTTTTTTATAGATGTTCAATTTATTGGAAAGAATATGCACTCAATCACAACATCACTTAAAACGAAGTTAAAGCAAGGCAAAACTATTGGCGGCGCTTGGATGATGACTGTGAATCCCGCATTTGCAGAAATTGCATCGGCGGTTGGACTCGATTTCGTGGTGGTTGATATGGAGCATGGCGCAATTGGCTTAGCCGACTTACCGGGAATATTGCGTGGCTTTAGTGGCGAAACTAGTGCGCTCGTCCGCGTACCATCGGCCGATCCTAGTTTAATTGCACGGGTACTTGACCGAGGTGCACACGGCGTGATGGTGCCACGTGTTGAGAGTGTTGCCACAGCCTTAGAGGTAGCGCGAGCAGCAAAATTTCCACCTCTAGGCGATCGCGGCTTAGCTTTACCTGCACTTAGGGCCTCTGCTTATGGAACTAATCCCGATTACCGTAATAATGTCAATAGAGATACATTAGTGATTATTCAGGTTGAGTCGCGCAATGCGATGAATTTAGCTGTCGAGATTGGTAGCTTGCCAGAGGTTGATTTAGTCTTTGTTGGGCCTACTGATTTATCGGCTAATTTAAATTTAGAAGGGCCAGATCATTTTGCCGCATTAAATCAAGCTATTGATAGCGTGGTGGCGCAATGCAAGACCGCAAAAATTCCAGTTGGCATCATTCCATTTGCTGGAAGGGCTATTCCTGATCTTAAACAGTTGGGATTTCAAATGATTGTTGCTGGCAGTGACGTCGGTTTCTTAAGAGAATCAGCCGTTAATTTAAAGAAAACCCTTGAAGCGAATTAAATTCCTCATTTTCTCCATCGATTGACTTAAATGGGGGATAGAGAATCACTCACTTCGGCAGAGCTTGCTGAAATTGCTGCCAAAACGATCGAACATTACAACCTAAATGCAGATTCTTTTTTTGAGGGCACGCGTGATCATGACGTTAGTCAAAACATAGCTGCATTATTAAAGGCGATTGCGGGTGTGGGCCCTCACCATATTTTAGATTTTGGTTGTGGCCCTGGTCGGGATTTAAAGGCGTTTAGGGCGCTTGGCCATCATGTCATTGGCCTAGAGGGTAGTACGGAAGCAGCGGCTATAGCCCGCAAATATAGTGGCTGTGAAGTTTTGGTGCAAGATTTTTTTAAGCTGCAACTACCAAATAATTATTTTGATGGCGTTTTTGCTAACGCTTCGTTATTTCACATACCTAAGCAACTGCTACCCAAAGTATTGCTTGAATTATTTAATACACTAAAGCCCGCTGGAATTTTATTTAGTTCTAACCCGCGCGGTGAAAATCAAGAGGGCTGGAATGGTGATCGATACGGCGCTTATCATGATCACGAAACTTGGCAAGTTTTTTTAAAGGCTGCGGGCTTTACAGAAGTTGATCATTTTTATCGGCCACCCGGTTTACCAAGAGAGCAGCAGCCTTGGTTGGCAAGCGTTTGGCGCAAATAAGTTATTTTTTCAGGTTTGCGGCAATGCGCCGAGTTACCTTTGGTGGAGCAATATCGATATGATGCCGATGCCGCTCTTCTTGCATATTTAAGTCATCGGCAGTAAAGCGATCGAAACGGCGTAAATAGTCTGCCCATGTTTCAAATACATAGTACTCAACAAATTTACCGGTATGCTCAGCATCCTCGAACAAACTCCATGACAGAGCTCCCTGTCTTAAGCGTGATTTCCGAGTGCTGACCATGATTTTTTTAAAGGCCTCATTTTGTGCTGCGTCGGTCTGATATTCAATCGAGATCATTACTGGCCCCTCGCTTGGATCAATATTACGCGATGGGTTAGGGCGTTCTAGCGGGCAAACTGGGCTCATATCTTCTTGATGCAAACCTTCCACATGCAATTTACGAACGGCGATTAAGGCAACAATACCAAAGATTGAACTTAAGCCAATACTGACACTAACATTGGTCTCAGTTGCAATTTTCCCCCAAATAGCGGCGCCTAATGCGCTGCCACCCATGATGCTCATTTGGTAAAGCGACATACCGCGAGCCCGTACCCAACTTGGCAAACACAATTGGGCTGAAGTCGTGAGCGAATTTGCAACGCTAATCCAGGCAATACCACTAATCAGCATAAAGATGGAAGCAAGCCATAAATTGAGCGATAACACTACGCCAGCTGAGCTAATCGATAAGAGAATAATTCCATAATTTGCTAATTTATTAGTACTAAGCCGCATTTTTAAGCGAGGTAGTTGAGAGCCCGCAATAACAGCTCCCAAACCTAAACACGAGAGTAACAAAGTAAAGATATGGGCATTACCTTGAAAATGATCTTTAGCGATAACGGGCAAAAGAGCAATTAGGCCAGTTGACTGTAGGAAAAATAAGAAAGTACGGATGAAGATG
>CAIXDG010000038.1 GCA_903918115.1 uncultured beta proteobacterium | reverse complement strand
GTCGACGATCAGGCTGCTGGGCCCGACCCTCCAGACCGCCCGCGTCTCACTCGCGGACCTGAACAACACGCTGCCGGCACTACGCGGATTTGCGATACCCGCTTTAGCTGCTTGGCGCCTGTTGCGTTCAATGGCCGATCAACGCCAACGCGAGTGCGAAGAATTTACCCGCCAGTTATTTAAAAAACTCTACCCCAATACAAGCGATGAATAAAAATCAAACTCGCGTTGGGCGTTTTTCTTTAAGAAAAAATCAAGGCCTATTTCTTAGTCGCGCTTCTGCTGGTGCCAATACACCCCCAGAAATTAATTTAATTCCCTTTATTGATGTCTTACTCGTTATTTTAATTTTCTTAATGATCTCCACTACTTTTACGCGCTTTCAAGAATTAGCGATTGCCTTACCAAATGCAAGTGGTGCGGATACTGCAAATCAAAGTCAACAAATTCATTTGGCAGTAAGTCGGGATGGGCGCTATGCGCTAAATGGTCGCATTGTCAGCAATGATCAACTCAGCAACGCTTTAGCGCAATTGGCGAATGCTAAGCCTGCTGATGCTAGCTCTATCGATACGAAGTCAGCTCTGCAAGTCAGCATTGATGCTGATGCCCGTGCATCTCATCAAGCCGTGATGACAGCGCTCGAAGCTGCCCGGGATGCCAATTTAAACAATATTGTTTTTACTAGCCAAACCAAATAATTCAATGCTGCCTAAGACATGTTAACAATATGCTAACGGCGCCACCATTTTGGGATCAACGTAATTTACTCAGCCGGCTACTGAGTTATTCTCTGTGGCCCCTAGCGCTCCTCTACGGCTGGTTCTTCAGCTTACGTAATGCCGCTCAAGATCTTCATTTTGCTAAAGCTGCGCCAGTGCCACTCATTATTGTTGGCAATATTCGCGTTGGTGGCACCGGCAAAACGCCGATTGTGATTGCGCTCGCACTACAACTCAAGTCGCTAGGCTGGCACCCCGGGATTATTAGTCGGGGATATATAAATGCGAGCAGCAAGAAAAAGCCTGCGCATCACCATGCGACAAAATTACGGGAAGCGATCGAAGTAACGCCCCGCTCTGATCCTGCAGTGGTTGGCGATGAACCTGTTTTGATTGCGCAAAAAACCCATGGCACGATTCCCATTTGGGTTCAGGCAAACCGGCGCAAGAGTATTGCCGCATTGCTCAATAAAAATCCTCAGGTCAATGTGATTATTAGTGATGATGGCCTGCAGAATTTTGGCCTCCCGCGCTGGCCCGCCCGTGAAGGTGGCCGTGATATTGAATTGGTAGTGCGCGATAGCCGCGGCGAAGGTAATGGTTTTTTATTGCCCGCTGGCCCGCTGCGTGAGCCTGCTAATCGCGAACGTGACGCTACGCTCATGACCAGTGTTGAAATTGATAGTGCTACTGACCCTAACTACTTTTTAGAACAGCGGGCCGTTTATCTCTCGCCAGAAATATGCCTAGCTTACAGCTTGAATGATCACTCTTTGCAATATTCACTGGCAGAAATTGCGCAGATGTTTGCTCCCACAATGATCGTTGCTGTAGCTGCACTTGGTAACCCCAGTCGCTTTTTTACTTGCTTAAAAGAGCATGGTCTAAAGCCGCGGACCATTGCCTTACCTGATCACAGTAGTTTTTCGAGCGAGTTTTTCACTGAAATAAAAGCAGAGTGCATTTTAATTACTGAAAAGGATGCCGTAAAATGCCGTC
>CAIXDG010000037.1 GCA_903918115.1 uncultured beta proteobacterium | reverse complement strand
GCTGGATAAACCATGGGCTGTAGCAGCCAATAGGCTACGCCATTGCCTTGCAGATTGACGCTGAATTCGATAATCAATTTTTTTTGGGGATACCATAATTTATTTCTCCAAGTGGGCAAACATTATTTTTCAAATGGACTTCAGTTTCTTAAGAACGACCCTTTTTAGCGACCTTAAAAATGCAGTACATGTCTAAAAAATGCAAAACTACTTTTACTTAATACCTATAAGAAGCTTCATTTCTATGCCAGATCAGTAACGACGATCTCTTTCATTTTGTTGAAGATGGATTTTTAGTAATACCTAATAAATGAAAAAGAGAGGCTAATAATGCAGATTTGCTCTGTAATCTCTATCGGGCAAGCGCGCGCGCCAAGGTGGTTGAAGGCAGTTCACCAAAATGCTGTTGGTAATAAGCAGCAAATGCGGCCGGCTTGGTAAATCCACAGGAAAGGGCGATAGCAGTAACGGTAGTACCTGGTGGGGCACTGCTGAGGTGGTTATTCGCCATCATCAAGCGCTCCGTACGAACCCATCTCATGGGCGTAGTGTTATAGCGTTTTAAAAATGCGTAGTGCAGGTTGCGAGCGGACATGTTGCTTACACGCTCTAATGCGCTCAGAGTAATGGGTTGGTTTAAGTGGGCTTGCACGTAATCACAGACCCGATCGAGTAAGCGCCTTGCATATTTTCGGCTTGGGGTGCTACTTAACTCATCTAGAAATAATTTGGGTTGTAACATGACTATCAAATTACGATAAAAGTTGTCATCTATTGCTGTTTGATTCAGTAATTCTGGCTGCAGTGAAAATTGGTCTAGTAAGTTAGCCAATTGCCTAAAAACCGTTTCAAAAGATAATCGACCAACCTGCAGACTGAGTTTTCGGGGGGCATGTAAATCCAATATATTTTGAGAATGTTGGTTCATGCCTAGCATGCTGCGCGCAATTGACTCTAATTTTTGGGGGTTAATATCGAGCATGAGTACTGATTGCAAAGCGCTTTCACCGCTCCCAGTGCTATTAGGCAGTAATAATGCGTTTACACCAGACTGCCAATGGATTAGCCGCCCATCAATGATGAAGTTTCCTTGCCCGTAAAATGGAATCATGAGGGTGGTGTCCTCATTCGGATTGATCTTAAATCTGACAGGGGTGCTTGCTGTTGCGACCATTTTCATGCCGTTGATATTGAGCAAGCAGGATTGATGTTGAAATACCCCATGATCGGCAATGGACTCACACTCCTTCAAACCAGAAATCACTTTGTGAAGACGATCCTGCATCTCATTTACAGAGTCATCAATTTTTGCAGAGCGCCCTCCAAAGACTAGGGGCGGCAATAAACAAGATAATTTTTTCCTATGCATTAAATTGGCAATACACTTTACAGAATAGAAATTGGCAATCAATCAAGGAAAGATATTCTTGATTGAGCTTTAAAAACTAGCCTTAATTCTGATGGGAGGCTTGAGGGGTGGCGACCTTAAAAGCGCAAGGATGCGCTTAAAAATGCAAAATGCTGGGTATTGGGATTAGCGTGCTTGGGCGCGCGCGAGCGTTGCCGATGGCATCTCACCAAATCGTGTGTTGTAGTAATCTGCAAAAGCGGCTGGCTTATTAAAGCCGCAGTCTAAAGCAATGGTAGTTACCTTATCGCCCGGGAT
>CAIXDG010000036.1 GCA_903918115.1 uncultured beta proteobacterium | reverse complement strand
GACTTTGCTTAATTAACTACCCCGCCAATTACTTCAACCATTTTTTTGCTGGGATCAACCCGTAAAATTTGTCCGCTCTGTAAGGCCTGAGTAATGTCTTCAGTAAAGCCACTCAGCATGCTGATATCGCCCTGCGCTGCGCCCTGCACCAAGATTGGATTTACAGAATTAAAAATAATTGCCAAAGGCGCGATATTGCGCGACTTCATTTCATACAACATCCAAGCGCTTGCAACACCCCCTTTAGCAGTATCGAGCACTAAAATTTTATCCTTATACGATTGACCAAATAGCTTATGACTGGGTCTAGAGAAAGTGCCATTAATTCGGTCTAGATCGTAGCGCGCAGAGAAACCATCGCTCGCACATAAACATTCACCTTCAACAATATTGCCTAAAGCATGTTTAGCATAATAAATTGTGCTCATGATAATTTTCCTGTCTCAGCTGCTCTTACACACTCTTCCATTGAAGCTAACATCGGAATATAGCCATACCCACCTAATATATTGACCATTTTTGCGCTATTGGTAGCAAGCCGCTTCCAGCCATTGGCGGTGGCAATTTCTCTGGCATACGATTGATAAAAGCACATCCCAGAAAATACGGTGCCACCAGCATCTTCAATGGTTTTAGTAAGCCCCATGCGATCTGAATCCGCTTTGACCTGCGGGCTAGTCACTGCAAGTAAAGGAATTTTAAATTGCTTGCCTTCACACAAATCAGCTACTGAACGCATTTCAATTAAGCTTAACTGTGGCGCTGAAAATACCACCACATCAACGTCATCAGTTACTCGATACGAGCTTTGCAAAGCCATCACATCTGCATAAGCAATCTTGTTAGGCGATAGTTGATCCATTCCTAAATCTTGTGGTCTTAATGCTTCAGGGGTAATTTCAGCAATATGAAATAGTGCCGTAGAACCAAAGCTCGCCATCGCCGCCCCAAAGTGCTTGAGGCTGTCTGAAGTGGGTACTGAACTCACCCCTTCCAAAATGGGAACAGCCCAGTAATTACCTGTTTGCTTACCAATATAAGCGCCTAAAGCACCCCATTCGTTTAAGGAGTTTGGCATCCAATCAATCGAAAAACGTTGTGATGGCCTGCGATAGGAATCGAGGTGATATCCATAACGCGGTGTTCTCCCCGTTAATCCTGCCGATAATGCCGATGGACCGCCCTCAAAATTGGAGCGTGCACCACAAATTGAATTTGAATAGATGACAACACCGGTATCACCAAAAGCCACATGCTCACCATAAATCGGCGCCATGATGGTTTGGTAATTAATACAGGTATCAGTCATCGATACGCCCATCTTCACAAAGGCGGCGATAGCACGCCGCTCGAGATCGAGCATTTTCTCAGTTTGGCCTAATTGCTTGGCTTTAGTAAAGTCTGTACCCCGTGGGTCGGTAATCGTTGGAATACTAACCACCCGATCTTTAGAAGAGTTCTTCGCTAAGCCCTCAAGCCAAACTACGCCAGCCTCGCCAAGACTTTCTGTGTCGGCCATAATGTGCGCCTGCGCTACCTCAACAAAATCGTCAGCCTCAAAAAAATCACCGACTTTAATTTGATGCTGGATTGCTGCTTGCTTAACAGGCCCAAATTCACCAGCTAGCATCGCTTGTTCTTTTTGGTTTAATTTCATTATTGTTATGGCCTTAAAAGAATGATTACAAAGACGAAGAAGCGCTTTAAACCCCGCGGGGTGGTTACCCTTAATTTATAACAGTATAAATTAATCTTTCAGGGGATCGTAGCTATTTACCAAAGCCAAGGCTTAGCAAAAAACTGTATGAAATCAAAGAGATTAGCGCTTTATGAATAGCGCTAGTAGAACGACTGCGACGATTTGAGCAGCAATAAAGCCTAAGGTGTCGGCTGGAGCAATACCGACAAAGGTATTGGTTAAGCTCCTTGCCACAGTTACCGCTGGGTTAGCAAAGAAAGTAGACGAAGTAAACCAATATCCAGCAGTCACTGTTAGGGCAACTAACATAGGAATGCGGTCCTTCGCACTTCGATCGCCAAGATAAATGACGCTGAGTAAAACTAGGGTTGAAAAAAATTCGCTAGCCCACATACCCATACCAGTTCTAACTTTGCTGGATTCTTGCAAAATGGGTAAACTAAAAATGAAATGGGTAAGCCAAATACCGGCAATCGCACCAGTAAATTGACAAACCCAATAAGCGACCATTTTGCTTTTATCGATATGGCCTAATTTCCAGAACATTAAACTCACAACAGGGTTAAAGTGCGCTCCTGAAATTGGCCCAAGCAAGGTAATTAAGACATATAAACCAGCGCCTGTGGCAATGCTATTACCCAGTAAAGCCACAGCATCATTACCATTACCCAAGGTTTCACCCATAATTCCAGAGCCGGCAATAATGGCTAATAAGAGAGCTGTGCCAATAAATTCGCTCAGATAACTTTTCATGCTTTTGTATGAATTTCTCTCAGACTCATAGAATCTAATTTTTCTAATGGAAGAGCAGCCAATATATCTAAGCGTTTTTTAAGTCCGTTTTTCACCTCGTTAAAGGCTTTACGCTTTTCTATTTCTGTGCCCTGAACCTGTGATGGATCAGGAAAACCCCAATGGGCTGTTACAGGCTGACCAGGCCAAAACGGACAAACATCACCGGCAGCGTTATCACAAACAGTAATAATAAAATCCATCTTAGGGGCATCAGGTTGCCCATACACATCCCAGCTTTTCGATTTCAATTGGCTACGAACCATTCCCAATTCTTCAGCAATATCTGCAGCAATTGGGTTTACGCTGGTACCAGGTGTAGATCCTGCAGAAAATCCAATAAATTTCCCGCTCGGATGCGTAGAGGCTAAGGCCTCACCAATGACTGAACGAGCAGAATTATGCGTACATAAAAAAAGGATGTTGTATGGCTTCATTTACAAACTACTTTTTTATTTACTCTTTTTATAACGCACGTCTTGCCACTGCAGCAGTTTTCCAAAAGAAATTCACTCAGATTCGTTACTAAGTCGGCATTGGGTCTATAAATTAGGTTGCGACTTTGACGCTCAACTAATAGCAATTTAGTATTCACCAACTCTTTTAGGTGAAAGCTCAAGGTAGCATTGGGAATGCCTAACTTCTCGATAATTTGCGTGGGCGTTAAGCCAATATCGCCTTTTTGCACAATCAGGCGAAACACATTCAGTCGACTTTCTTGACCTAATGCAACAAATGCTTCTACGGCTTCTGTATTTTTCATATTTCCATAATAATGGAAATTTATGACAGACGCATGACAGACAGCGTTTTTAGCTTACTCAGGCTTAATACCGGAATCTTTAATCGTTTTAGCCCATTTCAGCGCTTCATTCTTTTGAAAAGCACCAAAAGCTTCAGGGGTCATTGGTTTAAATTTAGCACCCTCAGTTTCTAGGCGCTTTTGCACTGCAGGCTGTTGCATGATTTTGATAATCTCTGCATTAAGCTTATTAATAATGGGTTTTGGCGTACCTGCTGGAGCAAAAATGCCAATCCAGTTACTGACATCAAAGCCGGGTAATGTTTCGGCTACGGTAGGCACATCGGGTAGTGAGCTGGCTCTGCTACTACCGATCACTGCTAAAGCCTTTAATTTATCGGTCTTAACATAAGGCAAAACTGTGGGCATCGTTGCAAACATAACTTGGGTTTGCCCGCCAATTAAATCCGTAATTGCAAGGGCATTGCCTTTGTAAGGAATATGCGTCATATCCACTTTTGCTAAGGACTTAAATAATTCGCCAGCCAAATGGCTTGTAGTTCCCACGCCACCAGAGCCATAGGAAACTTGGCCTGGACGCGCTTTAACATAAGCAATTAATTCATTGACATTTTTAACTGGAATTGTTGGGTTAACAACCAATAGGCCTTCAGCGTCTAAAACATAAGCAACGGGCTCAAAATCTTTTAGCGGGGCATAGGGCATATTTTTCATGAGATATGGGTTTACCGCATGACTCCCGATATTGCCCATGACCAAGGTATAGCCATCGGCTGGGGCTTTTGCCACAAAGTCTGCGCCAATATTGCCGCCGCCACCTGTTTTATTTTCTACCACG
>CAIXDG010000035.1 GCA_903918115.1 uncultured beta proteobacterium | reverse complement strand
CCCCATCTTCCATGCCGAATGAAATTTATTATGGCTATAGCTGGACGCCGATTACCGATGAAGCGTGCTGGATGTATGTCTATGCCTGGCATCCTGACAGGGCTATTACTACAGAGGAGCGCGCCCGTTTTGACCAAGGCGGATACGGACAATTTGCTGCTCTCGGACCTGGCTACTTGCCCTTAAGAAATCGGAGTAATAATTATTTATTAAGTCGTGAAGAACAGCGCACTGAATCTTTTACTGGCATACGCGGCATTGCAGAACAAGATCAAATGGCGCAAGAAAGCCAGGGTTATATTCTTGACCGCACGAAAGAACACTTAACCCCTACTGACGTTGGCATTGTGCACTTTCGTAAGCTACTGTTGAGTGAGGTAAAGTCACTCAGTGCTGGCAATAATCCGAAAGCAGCGCACCTAGGACAAGCCTATCGCACTCGCGGTGGCGGTGCATTAACTGCAGACAAATTGAAGTTAGAAGAAGTCATGATAGAACGCTTTGGAACTAAAACAGGAGTAGTTAACGAATGAAGAATGCAAGAAACCTATTAGCCGCACTATTGTTATTTTTTAGCTTTCATGCTGGTGCACAAAATACGGCTAAACCCATCAATTTTATTATTCCTTTTTCAGCAGGCAGTGCTAGTGATGTAATTACGCGTATTTTGTTCGAACAAGTGACAACGAATACGGGTCAACGTTTTGTTTTTGATAATAAGCCGGCTGCTGGCGGTAATATTGGTACTGCAGCAATCGCGCGCGCAGAGCCTGATGGATATACCATTGGCACCAGCACTTCTGGTCCCCTAGCGATCAATAAAATTCTTTATCCTGATTTAAGTTACGATCCAGAAAAAGATTTTCAACCGATTGCACTCATCGCCATCCTCCCGAATGTGGTCGTTGCCAGCACTACACTGAATATCAATACGCTCGCCGAACTGAATGACTATTTACGCAAAAATCCTGATGTCGCATATGGCTCGGTAGGTAATGGCAGCTCACAACATCTAGCAGGTGCTTACTACGAACAATTGCTAGGGGTGAAAATGACCCATATACCTTATCGCGTTACCGCTAACCTAGTGACCGATTTAGTTGCTGGTCGAGCACCCGTCAGTTTTCAATTGCTTCCCAATGTCATTGGGCAAATTAAGGCAGGCAATGTCAAACCATTAGCAGTGGCATCTAATAAACGTTTAGCAGCACTTCCTAATGTTCCCACTGCGGCCGAGGCAGGCGTTAAAGGCTATGAATCTGCCGCTTGGTTTGCCATTGTTGCTCCTAAAGGAACGCCTAAAGCCGTGGTTGATCGCCTCAATAAAGACATTGCTAAAGCGAGTGCAGATCCGAATGTGCGAGCCCGCTTTATCGAACTCGGCGCTGAGCCACAAGCGAGCTCTCCGGAAGAATTACAACGCTATATCAATTCTGAAATTAAGAAATGGACTGAAATTATTAAAAAAGGTGGCATTACTTTAGAAAAAAGTTAAGGCCAAAAAAATTTACCGTACACCTTCTTGATCTAAAAAGTCATTCACTAAATCAAGTCTCAGGCGTGGATTTTCTTGTAGTAATAGCTGTTGTTTTTGTAATGGTGTGAGCGGCAATAGCTCAGCCCAGCGATTTGCAACCCAGCCGCATTCATCCAAGCGAAAGGGTTGTTTAAAGGGCATTTCTTCTTGAGATACACCCTGCTCTTGTAGGGCTCGAATAACTTTTCCCAAGGTAGTTGCACTGGCAGTCAACTCCATTGGAATTGGCATGACGGCATCATCTCCCATCAGCTCAACAGTGGCCATCACTAAGCCATTAGACTGGACTGTGCTTTCTAAAATACGAAAACGACTTTGGCCTTCGCATTGAATGAAATAGAGCGCAGGCTGCAAAGCATCAAAATGCATAATTTTTGCCAAGGTACCAATAGGCAATAATTGCACTGCTTGGTTTGGCATGCGTACCTCAGAGCCTGCCGCAATAGTGGCAATGCCAAAGCAAGAGCCCTCTTTAAAGCACTTCTTCACCATATCTAAATACCGCACTTCAAAAATCTTTAAGGGCAAAACGCCTCCAGGGAAGAGCGTAGTACCCAATGGAAATAAAGGAATGGTCTGAGTTAGCGTGGCTTGTGGCATAAGTAAAAGTTAACAATAAATTAGGAGCTGAGTAACTATCATAGTGCTAAATAAATATATCCGCAGGTAACCCCACGTTCAAGTTGGTTCATACACAAGTCATCGACTTCAGGTATAAAGAGACGTTCCACCTTAAGCGAAATTGCTGTGCCTATCCCCTTTATTGAAACACTCTCAACCCAAGCTACTACCCTTCAACAAGAAGCTGAATTAGGCATATTAAGTACTCCCGCGCGTTTGCCGCCGAAGTTCTTTTATGACACTCTAGGTTCTCGCTTGTTTGAGGCCATTACTTATCTCCCAGAATATTATTTAACAGCTACTGAAGAAATTATTTTTAACCAATTTGGTGCAGAAATTCAAGCGCAAATCGGTGCCAACCCAGTATTGGTTGATTTAGGGGCTGGTAATTGCCAAAAAGCCGCACGTTTCTTCGATTTGCTCCAACCCAATCTCTATGTCGCAATCGATTTTTCTATTACCTATCTTAGAACCATCTTATCTCACTTGCAAAGCCAATATCCTGCTATCCCAATGATGGGTATAGGTATGGATTTTTCTCAGCAATTATGCTTACCGCCAGAAGTTCCGCAAACGCCTCGCACCTTCTTTTATCCTGGGTCTAGTTTAGGAAACTTTTCGCCAACTGAAGCCTTGCAACTACTTCAACAAATTCAGCGGGAATCTCTGGGTGGCGGTCTGCTGCTTGGTATCGATTTATTCAAATCAGCAAGCATCCTCGAGCCCGCTTACAACGATCCCCTACTGGTGACAGCGGCTTTCAACCTCAATATTTTGCGTAATGTGAATCAATTGCTGGGCTCCAATTTTGAGGTGGCTAAATTCAAGCATCAGATTGTCATTAATGCTGAGCTGATGCGCGTAGAACTCTATTTAGAAGCCTTAGAAGCAAATACCGTGCAATGGCAAGGAAAAGAGCGTCATTTTAAAAAGGGGGAGCAGATTCATACTGAAAACTCCCATAAATACTCCTTAAGCTCTATCCAACAGTTATTAACTGCCGCAGGATTTGATAAGATGAAAGTGTGGACGGATCCGCAGCAATATTACGCCGTTATTTATGCCACCTAAAAATGTCAAATAAAATTCATACTGCCACCTTCAATGAACTAGTAAATTTGCAGACTGCGTTTATGCAAACGCGGCAGCAATCGCTCAATCTCATTGCTAACTTAAGTGCCGAAGATTGTCAGGCGCAATCGATGCCAGATGCTAGCCCAGTGAAATGGCATTTAGCCCACACAACTTGGTTTTTTGAAACCATGGTCTTGCAGTATTTTGAAAATGATTTCGCTCCATGGCGTAAGGAATTCGCCGTCTTGTTTAATAGTTATTACAATGCCGTTGGCGATAAGCATCCCCGGCCAGCTCGCGGCTTATTAACCCGCCCAACTCTAGAAGAAGTACTTGCTTGGCGCCAGCAGGTTGATGCGCGGATGCAGAAACTATTAACCGATGAGATCACAACTGAACTAGCGTGGATTACTGAGCTTGGCATTCATCATGAACAACAGCATCAAGAATTATTACTAACCGATATTCACCATTTATTTTCTAGCAATTCACTGCTACCGAGTTACTTACCCGAGCAAATTCGTCCTACTGAAGCTGCTGGCGCCCATCATTGGTTGCGCGGGCCCCAACAAGAGCACAACTTATTTAAGCTTGGGTTTAATACCGCGGCTACGGGCTTTCATTTTGATAACGAAGCACCACAGCATACTGTCTACCTTGCACCCTATTTAATTGACAGCCAACTCATTACCAATCGTCAATGGCTGGAGTTCATCCGCGCAGGCGGTTATCAAGAGCATCAATGGTGGCTAGACGCGGGCTGGGCCTGGATTAATCAAGAAAAAATTCAGGCGCCAATGTATTGGAGCCCAATCAATACTGCACCAGGTATTGCTACAGAATATGCTGAATTTACTTTGCGCGGTAATGCCCCGCTTAATCTCGCAGCACCGGTTAGCCATATTAGTTACTTTGAAGCCGAGGCCTTCGCCCGCTGGTTGAGCGCAACCCATCCAGAATATCGTGGTGCACGTTTGCCGACTGAATTTGAGTGGGAAGCATTTGCGCTTCATCAAGCGGGTAATACAATTCCTGCAAGCAGCCATTTGCTTGATAGTCAGCATCTCGTACCAATGCCTGCAACGAGCGACACGCTTTATGGCGATGTCTGGCAATGGACCTCAAGTAATTATGGTCCTTATCCTGGCTTTCAACCCTGGGATGGAATTGCAGGAGAATATAACGGCAAATTTATGGTGAACCAAATGGTGCTCAAAGGTGGATCTTGCCTAACGCCTCGATCGCATATTCGACCCAGTTATCGTAATTTCTTCCCTGCCCATACGCGCTGGCAAATGACTGGATTGCGTTTGGCGCGTGACGCTAGTTAAGGTAGTTCAATATGTCATTTAATTTCGATGCGCCAATCCCTCGGCGCAAGACGGATTCCATTCGTTGGGATGCCAATCCCCAGGATGTGATTCCGCTCTGGGTGGCGGATATGGACTTTGCTTCCCCGCCTTGTGTTGTAGATGCTCTTTCAGCCCGCGTGCAACACGGTGTATTCGGCTACACGCACTCACCCACTGCTTTACCAGAAGCCATTGCTCGCCATTTACAAGCGCATTACGCCTGGGAAGTCGATCCCAGTTGGATTGTCTTTCTCCCCAATGTTGTATCAGGTCTGCATACTGCGGTACGGCAACTTACTACGCCCAATCAACATGTATTAATTCCTCGGCCTGTTTATCATCACTTGCGCTTAGCCTGCACCCAAGCCCCACGCGACTTTAGTGAACTCCCTTTGGTCCTAGAAGAAAATCGCTGGGTTTTACCATTCGCGCAGCTTGATCCGTTTGCTAAGCCAAACACGCGCTTACTGCTCTTATGTAATCCACAAAATCCCGGGGGCACCGTTTTTACGCGTGCCGAATTAAGTCAAGTCGCTGACTTTTGTTTAGCTAACGATATTATCGTTTGCGCTGATGAAATTCATGCAGGTTTAGTACTCGATGACAATAAGCGCCATGTTCCGCTTGCTAGTTTGAGCAAAGCTATTTCAATGAATACCGTTACCTTAATGTCATTAAATAAAACCTTTAATTTCCCCGGCGCTGGTTTAGCTTGGGCAGTAGCAGAAAATCCACTCATACGCAAAGCCATGCAGACTGATCTACACAGCACGATCGCTGATCCATCCTTATTTAGTTATATTGCTACGCAGGCAGCGCTTAACGAGGGTGAGCCATGGAGAAAAGCATTGATTGAGTATCTACGAGAAAATCGCCATCTAGTTGAAACCCGCATGAATGCGAGCAACATACTGCACTTTGCTCATAGCGAAGCGAGCTATTTAGCGTGGATTGATTGCAGCAAACTCGGGCTAGCCAAGCCCCAGGATTTATTTTTACAGCACGGCGTACATCTTTCGCCCGGGTCCCAATTTAATGAGCCCAAATTTGTCCGTCTCAACTTTGGCACCCAACGGGCATTACTAAATCAAGCGCTCGACCGCATGGAATTAGCAATCCGCAATTAAGAAGGGCTTTTCCAAGTAATCACTATTCGCTGAGGCACGTCTTTCGCAATCACCAGAGTACGATTTTGAGCCACGCCATTATAAGAAGCCGAAATTGAATAAGAGCCTGGTGGAAGTTTGACTAACATGAGTGGCCCATCACAGACCGTCTCGAGCAAAGGTGCATTTTTTGCATCACTAATGACAACTTTAACGCCCGAAACCCAAGCTGGTTTTGCTTGACCATCCGCTTGCGAAAACTCAAGTAATAAAGGCCATTGTTTAGCTTCAGCCTGCATCGCCTTAGATACGTCTGAACCAATGCCGCCAGTAATAAAGCGAATACCATTCATAGATCGAGCATCTGGTAGCTGGGCGAAACAAGCGAAAGTTACAAAATAAAGTACTAAAAAACTCATTCGCTGAAGAATACGCATTATTTACTCCTAAAATTAATATGTTTTAAGTATAAGACTTTTAAGTCTATTCTATTACCTTAAATGATCAAAAAACGCCTTCCCAACGCTGTCAATCAGCGCAAGCTCACTGTGCCTGAGTTGAATCGCTTGGCCAAAAAATTGGTACGGCAAGCAGCTGAACATAAAGGGAACGCTGGTAAGGTTTTACTTATTGGTGGCGAAGCCGGTAAAGCAGGCGCTATTGTTTTAGCTGGCCTTGGCGCACTTTATAGTGGCGCAGGTTGGACTCACATCGCTATGCTAGATTCTGCCTCAGCCCATCTGCTCGATTCTTACCCAGAATTAATGCTCGTAGACGCCTTGCGTTTTTCTCCCAAGCAAATTTTAGGTAATATCAATCCAGCTGTAATTGCAATTGGCCCAGGCTTAGGATTTAGCAAAACTGCAAAAAATTATCTCCGCCAAGCACTCAGTAGCAACCAAATTCTAATTTTAGATGCTGATGCACTGCAGCTCTTAGCAAATAATACGGGGTTGATGAGTGCTCTAAAGGCAAGGTCTTTTCCTGCCATCATCACACCACATGCCGGTGAAGCAGCGGCACTCTTACAAACTGATGCTGCAAGTATTCAAGCTAATCGCCCGCATGCTTTGCTTGACTTAATTAAGCTGACGAATGCAATTGTGGTGCTGAAGGGTCAACATACATTAATTGGTTCGCCAACGCAAAAAACGTTAGTTTGTCCCTACGGTAATCCAGGCATGGCGACTGCAGGCATGGGTGATGTGCTCACAGGTTGTGTTGCTGCACTGACTGCGCAAGGAATTCAGCATGACCTGAATGCTTGGGGTGCAACTATCCTGGCAGTTTATTTACATGCCTTAGCAGGCGATTCCCTAGCTAAGAAGGGCATTGGGCCCATCGGCATGACCGCCTCTGAGTTGAGCCAAGAAATTCGCACTGTGCTAAATAAAGTAATAAGTCAAAAATGACTCAGTAAGCTCATATAATGAAGCGAGAGGAATGTGGGCTTAGATTAATTAGCGCATATGCCATTTTCAGTTGTTATCGTATCAAGGAGCAGTAATGTCATTTAATCATGTCGTCGTTTGGATTGACCATCAAGAAGCCCATATCATTCGTTTTGATGCTGAAGCAAGTGAAAATCAAATCATTTCTACTCACTCTAAGCACCTCCATTTACACCATAAAAAAGGGGCTTCAGGGAGCGGCCACGCGGCACTCGATTCAGGATATTTACACGCGGTAATTACGGCAATTAAAGATGCCAAAGAAATTTTAATTATCGGTCCAGGCTCTGCAAAATTAGAATTATTTAAGCACGCAAACCAACATTATCCGCAGGTAGCAAAAAATATTTTAGGCGTAGAGACTGTCGATCACCCAAGTGATGCTCAAGTATTAGCTTACGGCAGAAAATATTTTATTAAAGCCGATAACATGCTCGGCGATTCTAAAATTAAACATTAAGCGCTCTACTAACCCATTACCAATGGGTTTTCTAATACGCCAACGCCACCGATTTCTAATTTAACAATATCGCCCGGCGCTAAATACTTGGGAGGTTTAAATCCTAAACCTACCCCAGCGGGTGTGCCAGTCGCAATGATGTCACCTGGATACAAAGTAATCCCCGAGGAAATGGTCTCAATGAGCTTGGGAATATTAAAAATCAAATCTTTTGAATTAGAACTTTGACGTAATTCTTGGTTAACCCAACACTTAACCGAGATATCGTTAACATCTAGTTCATCGGCTGTTACCACCCAAGGGCCCATTGGGCAAAAAGTATCAAAGCTTTTCCCTAGAAACCATTGCTTATGCCGTAGTTGCCAATCGCGTGCAGTCACATCATTAATTGCGGTATAGGCCCAAACATG
>CAIXDG010000034.1 GCA_903918115.1 uncultured beta proteobacterium | reverse complement strand
GTAAAGCCACTGTTTGAAATGAAGCGCTTGCTGCTGCCAAGACTAGCTCCTCAGCGCGCGCTTTACTGAATGAATAAGGTAATTCAGCTCGCTGAGTCAGGGGTGCGGTTTCATCTAGATTCAATAAGTCTTGCGGCGTATGCATAACAACTGAGGCGGCACTCAGATAAATGAATTTTTTAACTGCTGCTGCTTGGGCAGCTTTTAAAAGCATACGGGTTAGTTCAATATTCGCACTAGCAAATTCTGCTGGCGTACTCCCTAACTCTAATAAGCCGGCAGCATGAATAACGACATCACACTGTTTTAGTTGGGCCTCAAGGTCTTTTGGTTTATCTAGTTCAAACTGCCAAGCTATACCCCCAAGGGCCTCAACGCGGTTGCGCGCCTTAGTCGAGCGTACATAACAAATGAGCCGATACTGTCTAGCCAGTAATTTTTTTAGCAGCGCTTGACCAATAAAACCGCTTGCGCCAGTTAAGAAAATAGTTAGCAAAAATAGACTTCAATATTGCCAGAGTACTTCATTACGGCGCATAAATGGCAAGCTCCAAGGGGGGTTGTAGCGAGCAAATTGGGCTTCTCCTATTGGCTTAAGACCCTTTTGTTCCATCCATAAGCGTAGTTCAGTGGTTTTTTCGACTACTTTTTCAGGGCTATTAAAACCCGTAAATTGAATTACTGCTTTCTTCATGGCTGGAATTTCCCGCAGCTGAATTTGTCGATCAAGTGGCACTGGCAGGGTTGCCAAAGTATATTGGCTAGGCATTAAAAATGAGACTTTCCACTGACCCGCTTTTTGGGCCATTAAAACCGGCTGATTCTTTTGATCGGATAGAACAGTTGTCGGCTCGAATGGCGCAACACTGACCGGTACGGTCATAGCAATTTTTTCACTGGTGCCGGGCGGTACATTATTGTTTGCACTTACACGGGCTTGGTTACCCCCAAATATATAGGCGGCGATGAGGCGAAAACCCTTATTTGAAGCGCTGTCAAGGTCCCCATCAACCACGACCTCTGCCAAAATGTGGGGCGCATAGGCGCGTAATTCAAAGGGGGCTTGCTGTTCGATTACCGTATATTGAGGTTCTTCAGTGGCCATAGCTACTTGCGTTAAAAAGAGTGAACAGAATAGGAAAAGGGCGGTGGGGAAGCGTATTAATAAGGGATGCATACCTGATGATAAGTTGATTCTTTGTTGAGTGGGGGCTGCGTGATAAAAGGGTCTGACATAATGCCCGAATGTCTATTGAAAACGACTCAGCCTTAGCCGACCTAGCCTACCAAAAAGCCGCTCTGAATTTGGTGTCCCGTACTTTTGCAATTACGATTCCGTTATTACCGCCCATTATTGAAAGGGCGGCTGGATGCGCCTACCTGCTCTGCCGTATTGTCGATACTATTGAAGATGCGAGCTGCCTATCGGTAGCCGAAAAAGTCGGTTTGTCTGAACTTTTCCTCGCCGCTTGCCTTAACCAAAAACCGATTAGTGAATTTGTCCAAGCTTGCAATAAAGCCTTAGAGCTACACCCTAATTTAGCTGAGCGCGATTTAATCGCACATACTGCAACGGTAGTACGAATTTTGCATCGCTGTCCAGCCAATCAACAAAGTGCTATTTTGCGTTGCATCACCATCATGTCACAGGGGATGGCGCGTTTTCATGCCAAACAAAATCCCTTAGGGTTAAAGAATCTTCAGGAATTTGAAGAGTATTGCTATGTCGTTGCTGGCGTAGTGGGTGAAATGCTTACCAGTCTTTTTGCTGCTCACTCACCTCTATTTGCCCAAGCTATTGCCAAGCAAGAGTCGCTCGCAATTGCCTTTGGTCAGGCACTACAAATGACCAATATTTTAAAAGATTCACTTGACGATCAAGCACGGGGTGTTTCATGGTTGCCACAAAATTCAACTCACGCTGAGTTGTTGGCGTTGGCAATCCAAAAACTCGATGCTGCGCTCGCTTATATTCTGTATATTCCCAAGGCAGAAATTGGGATGCGGCGTTTTTGTTTGCTAGCCCTTGGTTTAGCCGTATTAACCCTCGACAAACTAGCAAGCGATGAAAAAATCACCGCTATCCATCCCCACAAAATTTCTCGCCGTGCCGTCGCCTGGTTTTATCGTTTTACCAAAATAGCGGCACACTCGAATACCTTAATCCAACTATTTTTTTATTGGGCTACACGGCCACTAAAAAAGGTGGTGGTGCAAAACTAGTCAAGATTAACGCCTTCATGCTGCAATAACCATTGTTTAATTTGCCGATAAAACCCAGGGGAATCCTCTTGCATAAAACCCCCCAGTCGCTTAGCTGCCACCACGCGATGACAAGGTATCACTAAGGGGTAATAATTAGCGCCACATGCACTACCTACAGCACGCGGGCCACTATGTATTTTTTTGGCGATCTCGCCATAGGTGGTGGTTAATCCAGTTGGAATTTTGGCTACCGTGGCCCACACCTTTTGCTGATGTTCCGTACCAACCGGTTTAAGTGGAAGATCAAAAACAAATTTAGCATTCTGAAAATATTGGGCGCACTGGCGAGCTACTTCTTTAGCTAAGTCATTATTTGGCGCTTGTAAGCGGGTTTGTAGTGACAAATAGCTAATTTTAGTCACCATCAAACTGCCGTCGACCATTTCAGTTTGTATGCCTAATTTGCCAAAGGGGGCAGATATGACGCAGCCAACGCTGGAAGGCGCTAAAGAAACTGGCGGAGGTGAGTTATTAGGCATTCTTAACAATTCAGTAAGTACTGACAACTTAATCTACATCATCTGACGCGTTTTTGATTGATGTTTGCTATATTAAAACGCTCATTGTCCACTTTAGGAACTTATCATGGATTCTTTTTTTGACGCTTGGCCCCTTTGGAGCCAAGCAGTCCTGGTGATTTTTTTACTTGCACTTTCGGGGTTTTTTTCCATGTCCGAAACCAGTATGCTAGCCGCCAATCGTCATCGCTTAGGCTTGCTGGCAAATCAAGGCAATCCTGGGGCGGCAATTGCTGAGCGCTTATTGCAACGGATCGATTCTTTGCTATCCGTATTACTTATTTCTAACAACCTCATTAATACCATTCTGCCTATTTTAGTCACCAGTTTGGCACTCCATTTATTTGGTCATAGTGGTTTCGTTTTAACCATCTCGACCATCGTAATTGCTTTATTAATTATTATTTTTAGTGAGATTACGCCGAAAGTGATCGGCGCCGCTTTTCCTGAAGCTATTGCTAGCAAGGTCAGTTGGATTATCCTGCCCCTCACCTATATTCTTCAACCCTTGCTATGGTTTATTAATCGTTTTGTCTCTGGCTTAATGGGCTTGTTTGGGCTTTCAACGGCTGGTAATAATGCAGCTATGTCAGCCGATGAATTACGTAGCTTAGTTTTAGAGTCGAATCATTTCGTCTCAAGTCAATACCGCAACATCTTATTGAATTTATTTAATTTAAAAAATATTTTGGTTGACGATGTCATGACGCCAAAAGCAAAAATTGAAATCCTCGATTTATCGCGGCCCATTGATGAAGTCGTACAACAGTTAGAAACCTGCTATCACAATAAATTGCCCGTCATCGCAGGTGACACCGAACGCATCATTGGTATTTTGTCAGTTAAAAAAGCCTTGTCTCTTTTGGGTAATGACGAACTAACCCACGCTGATTTCTTGGAGTTACTACAAGAGCCCTACTTTATCCCTGGTGGTACGCCAGTACTACAACAAATGCAATTTTTTCAAGATAACCAGCAACGACTAAGTCTCGTAGTAAATGAATATGGCGATGTCATGGGTTTAGTCACTTTTGAAGATATTGTTGAGGAACTCATTGGAGAGTTCACTACTTCATTCTCTAATTTATCCCATGAGACTCAGTGGAAAGCAGACGGCACCTACTTAGCAAACGGTAGCGCAAACTTACGGGATCTAAATCGCCTCTTACAGATTACTCTACCAATTAATGGGCCCCGTACCTTAAACGGTTTAATTTTAGAGGATCTAGAACAAATTCCAGAGCATGATGTGAGCATTAAAATTGCTGGGGTAGTAATGGAGATTATGCAATTTGACGATCAAGGTATTAAAACCGTTCGTTTATATCGACCCACTGCTAATCAAACCGTCTAAGCTTGACGCTCTTAGCCGATGACTCTCTCATAATTCGTGCTTGGCAAGAAATTGCAGCTAAAGCAATTTCGGCTCGTGCAACCGATATTCATATCGAACCCCAAGAACACATTACCTTAATCCGCATTCGAGTTGATGGCTGCCTGCATGTTCTTAGTCGGCAAAATAAATTGCTGCACGAAAGGCTGATTACCCGCATTAAAATTTTAGCGCGCCTTGATATCGCTGAACAACGTATTCCGCAAGATGGGCGGATGTGTATTGGACTTACCTTAAATCAGGCCAATATCCATTGTCGTGTTTCATGTATGCCGACTCTCTATGGTGAAAAAATTGTGATTCGTTTATTGCCCAGTAATTTAGCTGATCTAGCGCTTGATCAGCTGGGCTTATTACCGGAACAACTAGCCATTGCGCAACTCGCAATTGAAAAACCGCATGGCTTAATTTTGGTGTGCGGCCCTACTGGGAGCGGCAAAACCCGCACGCTCTATACTTTTTTACAACACCTGAATCACTCACGCAGTAATCTCTGTTCGATTGAAGACCCGATTGAAATCCGCTTAACAGGGGTGAACCAAGTGGCCTATCAACCCAAGGCTGGGCTTGATTTTCCAACGCTACTGCGCGCATTATTACGGCAAGACCCTGATGTCATGATGATTGGTGAAATTCGTGATCAAGCGACGGCTGAACTTGCTATTCAAGCAGCACAAACAGGTCACTTGGTCTTAAGTACCTTGCATACGCAAGATGCCCTTGGGGCAATTGATCGACTCCACTATTTGGGCATTAACTCCGCAGCGCTTGGTAGTTGTTTGCATTATCTTAGTGCCCAGCGTTTAGTACGCCGTATTTGTAATGCCTGCCAAAACAACGGTAATAGTTGCAGCCTCTGCTCCGGTAATGGCTTCTTTGGGCGCTTGGGCATTCATGAAGTGGTTCCTTTTGCTGGTGAGCTTGTGCAGGCTTATTGTGATGGCGCTAGCACCCAACAATTGCGTCAACGGGCAAAGGAGTTGGGCTATCTCAACCTCTTATCGGCAGGTTTATTACAAGTCAGCAATGGCTCAATCAGTGAAGCTGAATTGTATCGGCAGATTCAATAGAAGCCAGCCCTCTTATGCCGTTTTCTTTATTACGTCGTGATTTATTCAGCCCCTCTTTTTTGCGAAAGCCATTTAGCTTACGTGATCAATATAGCTTTGCCAGCCAACTTTCTACCTTGTTAAATGCGGGTCTGCCCTTACTAAATAGCTTAATCTTATTGCGTCAATCAGCGCCACTGCATTGGCATGTATTTATTTCTCAATTAGAAACCCAATTACGGCAAGGAAATACTTTTTCTTCCTGCCTACGTCAGGCGAATTATGAACTCGACCATAGTTTTATTAGCTTAGTTGAAATTAGCGAACGCTCCGGTCAATTAGGTTTAGCACTTGACTCGATTGCGACCAAGCTTAAGGCCCAAATGGAACTTCGACAAGAAATTCAACAGGCTCTGGCTTACCCATTTATTACCGTTGCATCAGCACTTTTTTTATTCTTCGCAATGGCTTTTTGGGTCATTCCTATTTTTCGCGATGTATTTGCCCAGTTTCATGCCGAGCTGCCATGGGCGACACAGGTTTTACTGCAGTGCGCTGCTAAGTTGCAGCTTTATTTTTTAGAAATTTTGTGCCTTTTTAGTGCGCTTGCAGTTTTGTGGTTTGCCGCTTGGCACTATTCACCTCGCTTACAGAATTATTGTGACCGAGCATGGCTGAGAATTCCTTTGCTAGGTGAGTTACTGCGACTATCAGCACTTTCTTTTTGGTGTCGTACCTTGGGCCATTTATTAAACGCTGAAATTCCTTTACTCGATGCACTACGAATTACTGCTCGCTCTTCCAATCATTGGCTCACCCACGACCTCAGTGCCAATGTATTTACCTTGCTTGCCCAGGGATGGCCGCTTAGCGAAGCGATTTTTAAAGCCGATCCCCATTATCGGTATTTTGATCGGCAAACTTGGCAAATGATTTGTATTGGCTCAGAAAGCGGAACACTACCAGCCATGCTTTTGCAGCGTGCGAGCACTTTATCCCAGCAATTAAGTCAGCAACTAAAATTATTCAGTCGCAACCTAGAACCTGTTTTAATTGCTTTAGTTGGCTTTCTGATTGGAGCCTTAGTGCTGATCTTGTATTTACCCATTTTTAATTTAGGACAAATCGTTTAAATATGCCTCCCGATCAGATCCCGCAGGTTTTAGCTGGCGCTATTTTGATAATGGCCTTAATCGTGCTGGCAATAATTGATTTTCGTACCTTTCGCCTACCGGATATCATCACCCTACCCCTATTGATGACCGGCTTGATATTTAATTTTTTGTATCAACCAGGCTTCACTTCAATCGACAGCGCTTTAGTTGGTGCGGCTCTAGGTTTTGGATTTCTCTGGGTCATTAATTTCCTCTACCGCTTACTAAAAAAACAAGATGGTATTGGTCTGGGTGACGCAAAATTACTTGCTGCTCTCGGCGCTTGGATGGGCTGGCAAGCACTTCCTGAAATTCTGCTATTGGCTGCCCTATTGGGCTTAGTAGGCGGTTGGGTTTGGTTGCGTTGGCAGCGACTAGCGACAAATCAGGCATTTCCATTTGGCCCTTTTATCGCCTTTGCTGGCATCATTGCATTGTTATGGCCCAATTTTCTTCTACTCCCCAGCCGCCTGCTGTTGACCTGAGTTTTTTCAAAGGGAAGATTCCATTAGTGGGACTAACTGGTGGAATTGGCTCGGGTAAATCGGTCATTGCCTTACATTTGGCCGAGCTGGGCGCAAGTATTATTGATAGCGATCAAATTGCCCACCAAATTACGGGTCCCAATGGTGTCGCTATTGAGGCGATTCAGCGCGCTTTTGGGGCAAGCTATGTCAGTGACTCTGGCGCCTTAAATCGTAGCAAAATGCGTCGTCTTGTATTTACAGACCCTCAGGCTAAACGGCAGCTAGAAGCCATTACCCACCCCCTAATTCGACAAGAAACCTTGGTGCAGGCCCAAAGGCAAATGGATGATGGCGCTGATTATCTGGTTTTTGTGGTGCCGCTCTTAATCGAATCCGGGTTATGGCTTGCGCATTTAAATCATCTGGTAGTGGTTGATTGCTCTACAGAAAACCAGATTTTGCGCGTGATGCAGCGCAGTCAGCTTAAGCGCAGTGAGGTAGAGGAAATCATGCAACATCAAGCTACCCGAGAAGCGCGACTGAGGCATGCCGATACCGTTATCAATAATGATGGAGATTTAGGCTTAGCCTTACAGCAAACCACCGAGCTTCACCGGCGAATTACACGTAGATAAGGCCTTTTTTCAGGGTTTTTTGCCAATTTAAGCTACTTCGGCATAGAATTGAGCACTGTGATTGTTTACGAATACCCCTTTAATGAGCTCGTACGAAGCATGCTTCGGCTGGAGTACCTTTTCTTTCGTTTTAATCACTTTTTTAAGTCTGATGACCCTGAACTGCATCACAATAGTATTGCGACTTTATTTGAGCTGGGCGACATCGGAGCACGTGGGGATATTAAATCGCTCTTACTTAAAGAGTTTGAGCGCCAAAAATATACTTTGCATGGCCTAAAAAATTCCAAACGGGTTGATCAAGAAACCTTAAATCTCACGATTCAAGAAATTGAAAAAGCCGCCAACCAAATTAATCAATCTCTGGGCAAACCCAATTCCATCATTACTGATAGTGAATGGCTAAACTCGATTCGCACTCGCTTAAATATTCCTGGGGGTACCAGCCCGATCGATTTACCCAGCTATCATGCCTGGAAAAATAGCTCTGCAAGTAAACGGCGAGAAACTTTACAAAAATATATCGCGCCTCTTTTGCCTTGGCAGGAGGCTTGTCAATTATTTTTGCGTTTATTGCGTGAGTCAGGCGAGGCACATGAAGTTGTAGCCAACCAAGGTGCATTTCAGCAAGCCCCTGCAGGTAAAATTTTTCAACTGATGCGCATTGGTGTAGAAGATGACTCGCTGTTTGCCGAGATTAGCGCCAATAAATATTTACTCTCAATTCGTTTTCTTAAAACCGATAGGGAATCCAAGCCGCAAACTTGTACCGAAGACATTGACTTTAAGCTAACGCTTTGCCAATTTTAAGTCGCTACTGATTTAGATTATTGTGCCAAATGTTGGCGTAAGCGCTCTAGCATTGGCCAGGCTGCAGGCAATAAGGGGCTAACCTGCGGCTGCGGATGAATCAATAATTCCCACGATAAATTTTGTCCCTCGCAGCCCTGCGGTGTGCCGTGCCACTGGCGAATAATACTAACGTGTAAACGGACGTGTGCATGGGCATAGGCATGGTCAAGCACCATTAGCTCTTCGCCCGCTTCAATTTGAATACCAAGCTCTTCTTGCAGCTCGCGTTGAAGTGCAATAAAAACGGTTTCACCGGCTTCAATTTTGCCGCCAGGCACCTCCCAATATCCCGCATATGGTTTTCCTGGTGGGCGCTGACCTAATAAATAGCGACCTTCAGTATCGAGCAAAATGCCTGCCGCTACTTCAACTATCGGTCTTGCCATAGATGTGCTATCAGACACGATTACCGGCATAAAACTTCGCAAACTGCCACGCTACTCGGCCTGAACGAGAACCGCGCTCCAAAGCCCAAACTAAGGCATCTGGTCTAGCTGCCTCAATCTCAGTGGCGCTAACCCCAAAATGATGTAACCAGTGCCTCACAATTGCCAAATACTCATCTTGTTTAGGTGGATAAAAAGATAGCCATAATCCAAACCGCTCTGATAAAGAAATTTTTTCTTCAACCACTTCGCCTGGATGAATCTCGCCTTCATCCGAGTACGCATAGCTTTGGTTATCCTTCATATACTCAGGCAATAAATGACGCCGGTTAGAAGTTGCATAAATTAAAATATTGTCTACTTGAGCTGATACTGAGCCATCTAAGGCTGATTTCATTGCCTTGTAACCCGTCTCTCCCTCATCAAAAGAGAGGTCGTCGCAAAAAATGACAAATCGTTCTGGCCGTTCCGCTAATAAATCAGTGATGTCGGCTAAATCGGCTAAGTACGCTTTATCGACTTCAACTAGGCGTAATCCTTGCTCAGCAAATTCATGTAAGCAAGCTTTGATTAAAGAGGATTTACCAGTACCACGCGCACCCGTTAGCAAAATATTATTTGCAGGTTTTTTTTCAATAAATTGGCGGGTATTGTCGCGAATGGCATCGCGTTGTCGATCAATATGCTGCAGATCTTCAAAGGTAATGTCAGAAATATGTTTAACAGGCTGCAAATAGCCGATGCTGCCAAAAATACTATCTCGTCTACGCCAGCGAAATGCCCGCGCAGTTAGCCAATCATTCGGGGTAATTGGCTGAGGTAAAAATGTTTCTAAATGCGTCAATAGCCGATCTAGCTTGTCATTCATAAGTTTGCCTAGTTGATGGTCTTAAGAGCGGTAATCAGCATTGATGGAAACATAATCATGCGATAAATCACAGGTCCAAATAGTTTGCGTCGCGGTGCCACGTCCCAAATCAATTTTCACGGTAATTTCAGCTTCTTGCATTACCGCTTGCCCGTCTGCCTCTAAATAACTTGGATTACGCCCACCATTTTTAGCAACCCACACATTACCAAGCCAAAGCTGTACTTGATTAACATCGAGTTCAGCAATACCGGCATAACCAATAGCAGCTAGGATACGGCCTAAATTAGGGTCGCTAGCAAAGAAAGCGGTTTTCACTAAAGGGGAGTGAGCCACTGCTTTAGCAACTAAGCGACATTCTTGCGCGGTTTTTCCCCCCACCACCGTAATGGTAATGAATTTAGTTGCACCTTCGCCATCGCGCACAATCATTTGCGCTAATTGCTTCGCTAAATCAATCAGTCCCTCACGAACTACCTTATATAGTGGCTCATTTCTATTTTGTACTGTTAGCGCAGACTGACCGGTAGCAATGACAATAAAGGAATCATTAGTAGACGTATCGCCATCAATCGTAATTGCATTAAAAGAAAGATCTGCCACTTCCCGGGTTAACTCCTGTAATAAGCCGGGTGCAAAAGCGACATCGGTGGCTATAAAGCCCAACATGGTTGCCATATTGGGATGGATCATGCCTGCGCCCTTACAAATACCGGTCATACTCACTTTACCCTGCGGCGTATCAAGCGTCAGCGAAGCTGCTTTGGGCTGCGTATCCGTAGTCATGATCGCTTCCGCCGCCGCAAACCAATGGTCTTCGTCTAAATTTGCAATTGCCCTTGGTAGCGCAGCAATTATTTTTTCGATTGGTAAGGGCTCTAATATTACCCCCGTAGAAAAAGGTAACACTTGTTCAGGTTCTAGCTTTAAGTCATGCGCCAAAGCTACACAGGTTTGCAGGGCATTTTGTAAACCAGCCTCGCCTGTCCCTGCATTTGCATTCCCTGTATTGACTATCAAGGCTTGAATTTTTTTTCCGGTTTGCTGGGTACTTAAATGTTTTATACACACCTGAACAGGGGCAGCACAAAAACGATTTTGCGTAAAAACACCAGCCACTTCAGCGCTAGCTAAAAATGTCATTACTAACATATCTTTACGATTGGCTTTTTTGATACCAGCTTCAGCTATACCCAACTTCAAGCCTGCAATCGGTTTTAACGCGCCTGGAATGGGTAAAGGTAAATTAACCGGCATGGCTGAATTACTTAGCTCAACGCACCGTGACACAGCTTATATTTTTTACCGCTACCACATGGACAGGGATCATTTCTCCCAACTTTGGGACCTGCTTTAATAGGCGCAGCTACTGGGGTAGCCGACGCTGGTTCTTGGTCACCAGATGTGCTGATCGTTCCCATTAAATCAGGGCTCGCTTCAGCATGCTGATACTGGACATCCGTAAGATTGGCGATACCCTCGTTCATCGTCTCGGCAGCCTGCTCAAGTTCATCAGCACTACGAATTTGTACCGTCATGATTGTCTTAATAACATCGGCTTTAATGACATCAAGTAATTCGGCATAAAGCTCAAATGCTTCGCGACGATATTCTTGCTTAGGATCTTTTTGAGCGTAACCACGTAAATGAATACCCTGACGTAAATGATCAAGCGCTGCTAAATGTTCGCGCCAATGACTATCTAAGCTGAATAAAGTCACTGAACGCTCAAAACTGGCAAAAGACTCTCGGCCAGATAAATTTACTTTGGCATCGTAATCTGCAATTGCCGCCTGCATGACATGCTCTACAACCGCTTCATCATCAACTGTATCTGCCCCGTCAACCCATTGACGTAAATCGACCTTAAGGCCCCAATCGCTAGCAAGGACATTTTCTAAACCCTGTAAATCCCACTGCTCTTCCATCGATTCAAGGGGAATATAGGTACGACAGAGACCTTGCAAAACATCTTCTCGCAAATTAGCAATGAGTTCGCCAATATCTTGTGACTCAAGAATTTGATTTCTCAGGCGATAGGTTTCTTTACGCTGATCGTTTGCCACATCGTCGTATTGAAGTAGTTGTTTACGAATATCAAAGTTTCGCCCTTCTACCTTGCGTTGCGCAGACTCAATTGAACGCGTCACCATGCCGGCCTCAATCGGCTCACCATCAGGCATCTTTAAACGCTCCATGACTGAGCGCAAACGATCGCCAGCAAAAATACGTAAGAGGGGATCATCTAGAGAAAGATAGAAGCGGGAAGAGCCTGGATCACCTTGACGCCCCGAGCGACCTCTTAATTGATTATCAATTCGCCGACTTTCATGCCGCTCGGTACCAATAATATGCAAACCACCGTTCTGAATGACTTGATCATGGAGGCCTTGCCACTCATCGCGTAATTGCTGAATCTTCGCATTATCTGCAGTCACTAATGCCGCTTGTTTTTCAACATTACCACCCAAAACAATATCAGTACCTCGACCCGCCATATTAGTAGCTATCGTAATCATTTTTGGTCGTCCGGCTTGGGCAATAATTTCTGCTTCACGCGCATGCTGCTTGGCATTAAGTACTTGATGCGGCAACTGGAGACGATCCAACATTGTCGCAATTAATTCTGAATTTTCAATCGAGGTCGTGCCCACTAAAACGGGTTGACCGCTTTGATAGCAAGCCTGAATATCTTTAACCACTGCATCGTAGCGCTCGCGTGAGGTTTTATAGATTTGGTCTTGGCGATCGGTTCTTTGACTTAAGCGATTTGGCGGAATCACCACTGTTTCCAAATTATAAATTTCCTTAAATTCATAAGCTTCAGTATCAGCTGTACCAGTCATGCCCGCAAGCTTGCCGTACATACGGAAATAGTTTTGAAAAGTAATGGTAGCTAAAGTTTGATTCTCATTTTGAATTGCTACACCCTCTTTAGCCTCAACTGCCTGATGCAGGCCGTCAGACCAACGCCGCCCTTGCATTAAGCGCCCAGTAAATTCATCGACAATGATGACTTCCTGATTTTGTACGACGTAGTGTTGGTCGCGGTTATAAAGTGAATGGGCGCGTAAAGCAGCATAAGCATGATGCATTAAGGTAATATTTTGTGGGGCGTATAGAGAATCGCCGGCTTTTAGCGCGCCCAGTTGTACCAGTACATTCTCGGCCTTTTCATGCCCAGTTTCGGTGAGATATACCTGCTGTGATTTTTCATCAACCCAATAATCACCTGCTTTTTCAACTCCAGTACCATCTGCTTTTTCTTCGCCGATTTGACGCTCTAAATAGGACGGCAATACATTAATCAGTAGATAGAGGTCGGTATGGTCTTCAGCTTGTCCAGAAATAATGAGTGGGGTGCGGGCTTCGTCGATTAAGATTGAATCGACTTCATCCACAATGGCATAGGCCAAACCACGCTGTACTCGTTGACTCACATCTTGCACCATGTTGTCACGAAGATAATCAAAACCAAATTCGTTATTGGTGCCGTAAGTAATATCAGCAGCATAGGCTTCTTGCTTCGTGGCGTGATCCATCTGCGATAAATTCACCCCCACCTTCAAACCCAAGAAGTTGTAAAGGGTCGCCATCCACTCGGCGTCACGTTGGGCTAAATAATCATTTACCGTAACAACGTGAACCCCTTGTCCGGTTAGGGAATTTAAGTAAACGGGGAGAGTTGCGGTTAGGGTTTTGCCCTCGCCAGTGCCCATTTCGGCAATTTTGCCTTGGTGCAAAGCAAAACCCCCCATAAGCTGAGCATCGAAATGCCGCATTTTCATGACTCTGCAACTCGCTTCACGCACGACAGCAAAAGCTTCTGCAGCGAGATCTTCCAGCGTCTCGCCGGCGCTTAAGCGAGCTTTAAATTCAGCAGTTTTTGCCTGCAGGCTAGTATCATCCAAAGCCTGCATGGCAGGTTCAAATGCGTTGATCTTGGCAACAATCTTGCGATATTGCTTTAAAAGGCGGTCATTACGACTTCCGACCAGCGTTTTGATGAGACCGATTACCATGGAATATTGAGGAAAATTAAGCCCTTGAGTTTATCACCCGCCACACCTTTTAACCACGAATACCATCAGCGATGAATTTTGACCCTAAAAATAGCCCTAATAAGCTGGCAAAGGATTGCTTAGATTGGCTGCGCAGCCAAAATGGGTTAAGTGGGATTATGACCCGCGCGGAGGAGTTGGCGAAACTCAAAAAGGTGCTTAAACTTGCGCTCACTGCTCTGAATTTGGGCCATTTTAGTGATCGTATTGAGCCTACTTGGCGAGTTTCGCCCCAAGAGGAACTACTTTTAATTGTGCCTAATGCAGCCCTAGCAGCCAGACTTGAACAAGTACTGCCAAGCCTATCTGCTGAATTTGCGCGGCACAGCTATCGCTGCCCTAACATTAAGGTGCGCTTAGTACTCAGTCAAATGAAGTTGCAGCCTGGAGGTTTACGATCTAAACCAAAACCAGGGCCAGTCGAAGGTTTAAATGCGGTTGCACGCTTAGCATGGGTAAATTTATTAAAACGCTTACCCCCCGACTCAAAGTTACGTCACTCGATTGAGCGTCTACTTGCCGCAAGGCCTAAATAAAGAGCGGTTGCGATTCGTGTAAATAGGCAGCAGGTGCCTTGCTTTTCAAGATTGTGGTAATTTCGTAAGCACTTGGGTCGGCTAGTAATTGGCGTAATAAGGCATTATTTAAAGCGTGACCTGACTTCTGCGCAACATAAGCGCCAATAATAGGATGGCCTACCAAATATAAATCGCCAATGGCGTCTAAGATTTTATGGCGCACAAATTCATCTTCATAACGCAACTCTTCATTATTCAGAATACGATGCTCATCTAAGACGATGGCGTTATCTAAACTTCCCCCGCGGGCTAAACCAATTTCCCGCAAGGCCTCTACTTCATGGGCAAAGCCAAAAGTTCTCGCGCGCCCAATTTCACTGCGGTAAGCCTGCTCTGCAAAATCAATCGTGAAATGCTGTCCGGTTTTATCTAGGGCTGGATGCTTAAAATCGATGGTGAAGTCGAGCTTAAAGCCAGCAAAAGGCTCTAGTCTGGCTAATTTGTCGCCTTCACGTACCTCAACTGGTTTTTTAATCACCATAAATTGCCTTGGCGCAGTTTGCTCAATGATGCCTGCAGACTCAATTAAAAATAAGAATGACGCGGCGCTGCCATCCATAATGGGCACCTCTTCGCAGTCGAGCTCGATCACTAGGTTATCTAAACCAAGGCCTGCGCAGGCCGAAAGCAAATGTTCGACAGTGGAAATGCGCACACCATCTTTTTGAATTACTGAGGCTAAGCGAGTGTCACATACTGCCAATGCGTGCGCCGGAATTTGCTTGGGCTCCGGTAAATCAACCCGCACAAATTGAATGCCCGAGTTGATTGGTCCCGGTTTAATAGTCAGCGTTGATTTGCGTCCGGAATGCAAGCCAATGCCGACGGTTTTCACCGCTGCGGCAATGGTTTTTTGTTTCAACATATTAAATTAAACAAATGAAAAAGGATTGGTTTAGAGCTGCTGCAAAATCGACTTCGCATCGCTAAAGTCAAATTTACCTGGCTCTTCAACCACCAGATGTTTGACCATGCCATTGTCAACAACCATGGCATAACGCTGCGAACGCACCCCCAAACCGCGCTTAGTCAAATCAAATTCCAAGCCTAGCTTTTGGGTAAATTCTGCACTACCATCACCCAGCATACGCACCTTATTGCCTACTTTGAGATCTCGTCCCCAAGCGCCCATTACAAATGGATCATTTACTGAAACACACCAAATCTCATCTACACCTTTGGCTTTTATGGCGTCAAATTGCTCGATATAACCAGGGACATGCTGAGCAGAACAGGTAGGTGTAAATGCGCCAGGCAAGCCAAAAATAACAATTTTTTTGCCTGCCGTTAATTTTTCAACCTCAAAGGCATTAGGCCCAATAGCGCAGCCTTCAGATGCCTCATTTAAAAATTCATAGAGGGTGGCATTCGGTAATTTCTGTCCAATAGCAATCATGATTTCTCCAATAAGTTAATTTAACTAGGATACCAACGCCAGCAAAGGATTCGTCGTCCGGAGGTGCTGTGCGTTGGTATTTTTCAATTACCTATTGTATTGACCATTTACTTAATCAGCTTGTTTACGTAAAAAAGCAGGAATTTCATAGTAATCCGTCCCTTTATCCAGCATCGTTTTCGCCTGTGGAGAGCTATCAGCTCCTAATGTAGGCCCAGCTCCGCCGGCACGGGCATTCCGAAAAACGCTGGGTCGATCGAGATCGCCATAATCAACGCCTCGGCCTGCCGAACCTATAGTCCCAGATGCATTAGGATTGCTAAGTGAGTTGACATTACCCAAATCCGGGCTAGCAAAACTTGCACTTGATGCCTCTATACCAACTTTGCTCATCGCTGCAGAAGCACTCGTTGGGGCAAAACTATTCAGATCGGTGATTGCTGGCATAGCATCATGTGTACCAGTAGCTTGGCGCCAAATGACTTCGGGCTGACTATTTGCGCGTGCTTGGGGATGATTTAAGCCTGTTGCAACCACAGTGACTCGTAAGGCATCACCCAAACTATCGTCATACACAGTACCAAAAATAACGGTTGCGTCATCTGCTGCATAGCCGCGAATCGCCGCCATTACTTCGCGGGTTTCAGATAATTTTAAAGAATGGCTGGCAGTAATATTCACCAACACACCGCGTGCGCCGGATAAATCGACACCCTCTAACAATGGGGATGCAACCGCTGCTTCTGCTGCTAAGCGGGCACGATCCATGCCCGATACCGTAGCAGTACCCATCATGGCTTTACCCTGCTCACCCATTACTGTTTTTACATCTTCAAAGTCGACATTGATGAGACCTTGCACATTAATAATTTCCGCAATACCGGAAACTGCGTTGTGCAAAACATCATCGGCACAAGCAAAGGCTTTATCAAATTCAGCATCTTCGCCCATGACTTCAAATAATTTCTCATTCAAAACCACAATCAAAGAGTCAACATGTTGCTCTAATTCAGCTGCACCATCTTCAGCTACTTTCAGGCGCTTAACACCCTCAAAATCAAATGGCTTACTTATGACGCCAACTGTCAAAATGCCCATTTCTTTAGCTACCTGCGCAACAATTGGCGCTGCACCTGTCCCAGTACCGCCACCCATTCCAGCAGTAATGAAAACCATATGGGCGCCTTGTAACGCATCAGCAATACGCGCTCGTGCCTCTTCTGCCGAGGCTGCGCCAACCTCTGGTTTAGCGCCGGCACCTAAACCACTCGAGCCTAATTGCAAATTCACTTTTGCCTCTGAACGCTGCAATGCCCCTGCATCAGTATTCATACAAATGAATTCGACCCCATCGACACCGCGACGAATCATATGCTGGATAGCATTGCCACCAGCGCCTCCGATTCCGACTACTTTAATAATAGTCTTGCCGGCTACTTCTTGTTCTACCATTTCAAATTCCATAAATCCTCCTAAGTGTGACATTGACGACGACGAAAAAAACTAAAAATTTCCTGTAAACCATTCCTTTAAGCGCGTAACTACGCCATCAAAGGTTCCCGAGTCAGCAACCCGCCGACCTCGTAATAATTGGGCTTGTCCTTCAAGCAAAAGACCAATGCTGGTTGAAAAACGTGGACTGCGTAAGACTTCAT
>CAIXDG010000033.1 GCA_903918115.1 uncultured beta proteobacterium | reverse complement strand
TTCAATTGCTGCGCTAAATCGAGTTGCGCCTCAAAGAAAAAAGCTTGGCGCTTAGGATCAAGCCCTTCGACAAAATAATCCAGACCAATTTCACCTATCCCCACAAAGCGAGGATCATCCAGCGCATTTTCTACAGCAGTTGCTAACACGTTCAGATCATCGTCTTTTGCGCGTCCAATATATAAAGGGTGGATGCCTAAGGTATAGACGAGTCCAGGAATAACTTCTGCGTACTGATGCGCTAAATCACGCACCTGCACAAAATCAGCTACCTCTACTGCAGGAACAAGAATAGCGCTTACTGAATTTTTTGCTGCCGCCTCAACTACTAAAGGCAGACGCGCTGCAAACTCAGGTGCGTCTAAATGACAATGACTATCGAGCCACATAGGGCTGCAAGATACCGTGATCTAAACGCAAAATACGATCGCACCGTTTAGCGCGCAGTGGATCATGGGTAACGATAACAAAAGCAGTATTTTGCTCGCGCGCGACATCAAGCATTAAATCAAACACAGCATCAGCTGTTTCCGTATCTAAATTACCAGTTGGTTCATCAGCTAAAACACAAGCCGGGTTACCAACTAAAGCGCGCGCCACTGCAACGCGTTGGCGCTCACCACCGGATAATTCACCTGGGGTATGACGCTCGCGGGCTTTTAAACCTACTGCTTGTAAGAGTGCGCGGGCCCGATCAAGCGACTCTTCCTTAGAAAGGCCACGAATCCGTAATGGCAAAGCAACATTTTCAAGGGCGGTAAATTCATCCAGCAGATGATGAAATTGATAAATAAAACCTAAACTGCGGTTACGCAGGCGATCTAATTTTTCTGTTGAGAGTTGATTGATATTCTCGCCCACTAGATTTACTTCACCCGCGCTAGGCGTATCTAAGCCGCCTAATAAATGGAGTAAGGTACTTTTACCCGAACCAGAAGAACCTACAATCGCCACTTTCTCTGCGGCATTCACTGCTAAATCAACATCCTTTAAGACCTCAACTGCCGTTGGGCCCTTGCCATAGGTTTTAGCTAGGCCCTTTGCAGTAATGATCTTATTCATAGCGCAAAGCCTCGGCGGGTTGCACTTTAGCTGCGCGTCGACTGGGGTAAAGGGTTGCCAAAATCGATAAACCAAAGGACATTAAACCGACAGTTAAGACATCACTTAAACGCACATCCGAAGGTAGCTCGCTAATGAAATACACATCGCGCGGTAAGAAACGCACCCGAAAGACGGCTTCAATGGCCGGTACGATCACATCGATATTAAGCGCAATTAATAAGCCTAAGCCTACTCCCGCTAAAGATCCCATTAAACCAATCGCTAAACCTTGAATTAGAAAAATGCGCTGAATTAAGCCAGGACTTGCACCCATGGTGCGCAAGATGGCAATATCGGCTTGCTTTTGATTAACCGTCATCACTAATGTAGAAACTAAATTAAAGGTTGCTACGGCAATTATCAAAGTGAGAATAATGAACATCATTTTCTTTTCGGTTTGCACTGCGGCAAACCAATTGCGATTCGAGCGAGACCAATCCGTCACCCAAAGTGCCTGAGGCAAGAGTGCTGAGAGTTGTTGGGCAATTTCAGGAGCCCGTTGCATATCATCGACCTTCACGCGTAAACCCGAGGGATTATTTAATCGCAATAAAGCTGCAGCATCTTGCCAGTGCAGAATCGCTAAGGAACTATCGTATTCATAATGGCCGCTATCAACAATGCCAACTACTTGCAAAGAGCGCATGCGCGGCATGACTCCAGCAGGGGTTAAGTCGCCTTCGGGCACAATTAAATTCACCCGGTCACCCATACGAGCACCGAGCATATTCGCTAGCTCAGCTCCAAGCACCACACCAAAAGATCCTGCTTGTAAGTTATTAATACTGCCGGCAACAAATTGCTTGGGTATATCACTTACTTGACCTTCTTCAGCAGGTAAGACTCCGCGTAAGGCTACGCCGCGCATCGTGCCGCCACGACTTAGTAAACCTTGGGATGTCACCATTGGTGCTACTCCAACCACATGGGCTTGGGTCGCAACTTTTTTAGCTAAGGACTGCCAGTCACCCATGCTGTCAGCAGTCGTAATTTCAATATGAGATAAGACCGAAAGCATGCGATCGCGCACGTCTTTTTGAAAACCATTCATCACCGATAAAACCACGATGAGCGACGCTACCCCTAAAGCAATACCCGCAGT
>CAIXDG010000032.1 GCA_903918115.1 uncultured beta proteobacterium | reverse complement strand
GACTAAGGATGAGATTCTGGCAGGCAACCAGCCAGATGATTTAGGCCTATTGGCTCGGGAGCGAATTCGCCAGCAGGGCGGAAAAGTATTTGATGGCTTTACCCAATGCGGCTTAAGCCCTACGGACTTTTATCAAAATGACCCGCATCCCAATGAGAGTGGCTATGCCAAGATAGAGCAGTGCGTTAGTCGTGCGCTTGTTGCGTTGCAATAATTTCTTCATCATTACGCAAGAGTGCTGCAGGCGCTTTCCCCAAAGTTGGTTATTATGTAACTAAATATTTACCTTTTTAATTGTCAATTTATTAAAGGATTTACTATGAAAATTGTTTCGAAAATTCTCGTTATATGCGCACTAGTTTTTGCAACCGCTGCGTTTGCAGCGAATGAAGTAAAAATGACTGCAGATCTCACTGGCGCTCAAACAGTTCCCCCTGTCAAAACTTCTGGTAAAGGTGCTGCTACCGTGATGTTCAATAAAGATAACAATGAATTATCTTGGACCGTGACGTATTCAGGTCTTTCTGGTCCAGCTACGATGGGTCACTTTCATGGGCCAGCCGCAGTGGGAGCGAATGCAGGTGTAGTAGTCCCCTTTCAAGGTAGTGTAGAAAGTCCAATTAAAGGGAAGGCAACCATTACTGCTGATCAGGCAAAAGATTTATTAGCTGGTATGTGGTACATCAATATTCACACTAAAGAAAATCCAGGCGGTGAAATTCGTGGACAAGTCACAGTTGCGAAATAAAGAAAATCAAAAGTAGCAAATAAAGCCTAAAAAAAGGAAATAGTGTGATTACATTAAATGTGAATGGTAAAAAAATGAGTGTGGACGTTGATCCCACTACACCTTTACTTTGGGTTCTGCGTGAACAACTCGACCTGACTGGGACAAAATATGGCTGTGGTATAGGTCAATGTGGTTCATGCACCATTTTGTTTGATGGACAAGCTTTGCGGAGCTGCACGTTACCAGTCAGCGCTGCTGCTGGTAAAAAAATTGAAACTATTGAGAGCTTAGAAAAAAATGGCCAGCTCAGCAAAATTCAGCAAGCCTGGGTTGATAATCAAGTGCCGCAGTGTGGGTATTGCCAATCTGGCATGGTCATGGCAACTACGGCATTGTTGCGTAAAAATCCGAAACCAACTGATGCTCAAATTGACGCTGCCATCACCAATATTTGTCGATGCGGCACATTCCAAGAAGTACGTACAGCAATTCATGCTGTTGCTAAAGCTTAAGGGGCTGATTAATGAATATCACAATACAAAGCCCAGCACGAAGAAAATTTATTGTTCAAACTGCTGCGGTTGGCACTGGGCTAACCCTAGGTTTTGAAATTCCGTTTGGCTTATGTGAGGCAGATGCCGCCTTAAGTACGCCAGAAATTGGTGTTTGGGTCGTAATTCAGCCGGACGAGCGCGTTATTGTGCGTGTCGCCCGTTCCGAAATGGGGCAGGGCACGATTACCGGTTTAGCCCAAATGGTTGCTGAAGAGTTGGAATGTGATTGGAAAATGGTGGGTTATGAATATCCTAGCCCCGCCGAAAATGTCAAACGTAAGCGTGTGTGGGGTGATTTTGGTACCGGTGGTAGTCGCGGCATTCGAACTTCTCAAGACTATGTACGTAAAGGCGGCGCTGCGGCACGCATGATGTTAATACAAGCGGCAGCAAGTGATTGGGGTGTTCCGGTTGGTGAGTGCGTTGCTAGCAATGGCGTGATTACGCATACTCCATCGGGGCGTAAAACAACTTTTGGCAAAGTTTCGATAGCAGCCGCAAAATTACCCGTGCCAACTGAAATTACCTTAAAAAATCCTAAAGATTGGAAACTCATTGGTAAGCCTGTTGACCGAATTGATGACACGATTGGCAAGGTCACGGGAAAGCAAATTTATGCAATTGATTTAAAAATGCCAGGCATGTTAATTGCCAACATTAAAGAATGCCCCGTATTTGGTGGCAAAGTAAAAAGTTTTGATGCAAGTAAAGTGACTGGTATTAAAGGCGTGAAGAAAGTGGTGCAAGTTGGTGATACAGCTGTCGCAGTAGTAGCCGATACCTTTTGGATAGCTAAAACAGCGCTTGATAAATTACCAATTGTGTGGGATGAGGGTCCTAATGCTAATAATTCCAGTGCGATCATTAAAAAGATGCTTGAGGACGGGTTAAATGCGGATGAGGGATTTACTGGCAACACCAATGGCGATATGAAAAAAGCCATGGCTGGATCCGCTAAAACCCATCAATCCATTTTCTTTTATCCCTTTTTAAATCATGCCACGATGGAGCCCCAGAATGCGACTGCAGTCTGGACTACCGACAGCTGCCAAGCCTGGGTGCCAACCCAAGACGGCGAGGCATCGTTGGCTGCAGTGATTGCTGCATCGGGCCTGCCAGGGGATAAGTGCAATGTTACTAAGATTAATTTAGGCGGCGGTTTTGGTCGCCGTGGCGCTTTTCAGGATTACACCACTCAGGTAGTAAATATTGCCAAGCAAATGCCTGGCGTACCAATTAAATTAATTTGGACTCGCGAAGAGGATATGACGCAAGGCCGTTATCACCCAGTGATGATGGCAAAAATGAGTGCTTCTTTTGATGATAAGAAAAATCTCACTTCCTTTCATATGCGCTTATGTGGGCAGTCGATTTTGCACGCCGTTCGGCCGGCGGTTGTAGCCGCCAATAAAGGGATGGATCCCCTCACTTTTCAGGGCGTATTCAATTCTGGCGAACATGCTTTTGGATATCATTTCCCCGATTATCATATTGACCATGTGATGCGCAATACCCATGTGCCACCAGGTTTTTGGCGGGGCGTTAATGTCAATCAAAATGCTATTTTCATGGAATGTTTTATGGATGAGATGGCAGAGGTTGCAGGCGT
>CAIXDG010000031.1 GCA_903918115.1 uncultured beta proteobacterium | reverse complement strand
GCGCGTTTTATTAGCATCATGGGGCCAGCTAACACCGCCGATATCTTCTTTAGTGCACGCCGTTTTAATTCTGCAGATGCATTACAAATGGGGTTTGTGTCCAAGGTTCATAGCGTTAATACATTAGATGCAGCAGTTTTGGCCTACGCTGAAGGAATCGCAGAAAATGCGCCGTTAACGATTGCTGCAAGTAAATTTGCGATTCAGCAAGCGTTGGCTGAGCACGACCAACAAGATCATGCCCGGGCGATGGCAATGGTCGATGCCTGTTTTGCCAGTGAGGATTACAAGGAAGGGCGAAAAGCCTTTGCAGAAAAGCGGACCCCTATTTTTAAAGGTAAATAATTGATGATAAGAAAGCTAATTTATGCCTTGATTGTTGCTTGCCTTGCGCACACTAGTGTGGTTATGGCCCAAGGTGTTTATCCTGAACGGCCAATTAAATTAGTTATTGGTTATCCGCCAGGAGGTGCAGCGGATTTTGTCGCCAGAATTAGTGCCGAGCAAATTTCTAAGGAAATTGGTGTGCCCGTGAATGTGGAGAATAGGCCGGGCGTCGGCGGTGCCATAGCCGCTGATTTAGTTGCTAAAGCAGCACCCGATGGCTATACGATTTCGATGTCGGGACCGCATGCACAAATTAAAGCACTTTTCCCGAAAATGGCCTTGGACCAACAAACTGATTTTATCCCCGTGGGCAATCTTGCTAGTGGCTCAATGATTATTTGCGTTAACCCCAATGAACCTTATAAAAATTTACAAGACTTAATTAAATTTGGTAAAGCAAATCCGGGCGTTATTTTTAATGCCTCGTCGGGCAATGGTTCAACACCTCATCTAGCCACTGCTTTGTTTGAAGGTGTTACACAAGTGAAGTTCACTACTATTCAATTTAAGGGCGGCAGTCCGGCGGCAGTTTCCACTATTGCTGGAAATACGCAGGTTATGTTTGCCACGCCGCCAACGGTGATGGGCTTTATCAAAAATGGAACTTTAAGAGCGTTAGCGTTAACTTCTGCTAAACCTTCAGCAGCGATTCCTGGAATTCCTGGTGCAGAAGAGAGTGGTTTAGCGGGATATAACTCCACCTTTTCTTATGGCCTTTACTTTCCCGCTGGAACGCCTGCAGTCATCGTGAATAAAATGTTTGCAGCAGTTGCTAAAGGGATGACCCAAGCCGGTGTTAAACAAAAGTTAGCTTCACAAGGCATGGATTTAGTCTTATCAAAATCACCAGCGCAGTTTCAGGCTGCCTTAACGGCAGAAGCGCCAGCATTAGCCGAAGTAGTTAGGCTATCTGGCGCTAAGATGGAATAATTTAAGTGTTTATTTCACAGCTGTAAAACGTTGTGCCCGCTTACCCGTATCTACCTCTGAGGTATAAACACTGCCATCAGAGTCGACTGCGATGTTATGCACCCAATGAAAATCACCAGCGTTACGACCGCTGCGACCAAATGAGCCTAGTTTTTCACCAGTGTCACGCACCACAATCGACACTTCATTATTTGTGCCATCGGCAATCAAAATATATTTCTGACTTGCATCAGAAGGAATTAAATCCCAGACTGATCCAGATCCCCGTGTATCGGTATCAAAGGCCATTTCACGGATAAATTTACCGTTCTTTTCAAAGACTTGAATGCGATTATTGGCACGATCACAAACAAATACCGTATTATCTTTCATTAAACGCACACAGTGAACTGGGTTGGCGAATTGAGGTGACTTAGGATTAAAGTTGGGTATTTTTTCATCAGTTGGCACATTGCCATAAGCGCCCCAATGTCGTTTATATGCACCCGTATTTGCATCAAATACGATAATGCGTTGATTGAGGTAGCCGTCTGCTACATACATTTCATTAGTAGCTGGATCAAGGTTCATATGGGCAGGGCGGCCTAATTGAGCTTGATGATTGCTGCCCAAACTTTTTCCTGGCGAGCCAATTTGCAATAAAAATTTACCATTCGAGGTAAATTTGAGCAGCATATGGTCGGTGACATCATTGCCACCAATCCAGACGTTCCCAGTGGGGTCGATATAAATTCCATGTTCATTTTTTGGCCAATCATAGCCAGTCCCTGCGCCACCCCAGGCTTGAATGAGGTTCCCTTTTTTATCAAATTCCAAAACAGGAGGAGCGGGTATGCAACATTTAGAGCGCTTTGGCTCTAGGGTTGCCCCGCGTTCATCCTCAGTGGTTGTGCGCGGCCGATGAATAATCCAAATATGATCATTTTTATCGGTAGCTATTCCAGCTACCTGTCCTAAAATCCAATTATTGGGTAGGGGTTTAGGCCAATAGGGATCAACTTGGTAACGCGGGCCTTTGGCTGCACCCTCAACTCGCCCCGTACTTTGTGCCTGCACCCATGAAGTCGTGAGGAGACCCAGCAACAATACTAAGAAGAAATTACGCATTGTATTAAACATGATTATTTTTCTTTAACGTGAAGCAGGTTTAGATAAATACTCTTTTGATTGTGCGGCACTTTTCAGTGGCGTGACTTTATCTGGGTCATAGCGCACCATTAGGTAATTAATGTGGTCATCAATTTTGGTAAACCAATGACCAGTGCCGGCCGGAATGACAACGACATCTCCTGCCTTCAAGTTATGTGCTTCGCCGTTCAGAATTTCAGTGCCATTATTGCCTGGACCATTAAATTCAACTACGGTTTTTTGAGTTGCTGGGCGGCGCTGACGATTCGTTATATCGGGCCCAAGGACTAAAGTGCCTGATCCAGAGATGATGTGATAGACCTCACTTATTTGATCGTGCTCAGCGACAGAGTCAGGAGCTGGTTTATCTAATTTGCCCCTATAGACCATACCAATTCCGACATTAGCTTTACCGATATTAATGTCGCGCACTTGTTGATCAATATGCTTTTCTGCAATCGCTTTTTTTGTGTAAGCATCTAACTCAGCTACTGGAATATAAGTTCCGGGACACATATAACAAGTTGGCTGAGGATCAGTTGGGTTGACCTTGGGCTGCGCTAGCGCAACACTGCTCATTCCAAGAATAGCTATAAAGCTAATAATTAATTTCATGCCTGCCCCCTAAATGAACGGCTTAGTACCGTTTTTATTAATTATGAACAGCTTTATTGATATCTGCCTATTAGGGCTAACCCATCCATTGGCTAACTGGCGCTTGCGCGTCTTGTAAGGGCTGAGCGATGATATCGATGAGCGTGGGTTCACCGCTTGCAATGGCCTCTTTCATGACAGCCTCTAATTTGAGTGGATCTTCTACACGCCAGGATTTAATGCCATAGGCCGCAGCAACTTTAGCGTGATCAGTGCGATTGAAATCGACTGAAAAGTAGCGCTGTTCATAGCCTGATTTTTGGCTTGCTTTAATCCATCCATATACTGAATTAGAAATCACAATCATCAACAAAGGTAGCTTATAGCGAGTAATGGTTTCTAGTTCACCAACAGTAAAGCCAAAACTACCATCACCCATTACCGCAACGCATTTTGCATTCGGTCGACCAATCGCTGCGCCAATGGCAGCAGACATGGCAAACCCAAGCGCTCCTTGCGCACGGTTTGTAATGAAATGACGACCAGCGACATCCGTTTGAAAATAAGCCGAAAAGTAGGGGCACGGTGTTCCTGGATCAGCGCACACGATAGCATCGCTTGGTAGTAGGCGATTTAAAGTATGCACAATCCGCTCTGGCAGAATTGGCGTTGCATTAGCATTAGCCAATTTTAAGAACGGCAGCATTTTCTCTTCTTTAGCTTTACTGACAACGGCTTTGCCATCAACGCAATTTTGACGTCGACTGGTAAGGTTTGCTTGAATAGATTCAAACAACTGCTCTAGAGTTAATTTGGCATCACCTACTAAACCAACCGCAGTAGGGTAGTTAGCGCCAATGGTTTCAGGATCAACATCAAGATGAATAATTGGGGTTGCTTTGTTGGGGAAACGCCAATTTTCCGTGGTGGTTGAGCCTGCTCGGCAAGAGATAAAAAAGACTAAATCAGCAGCGCTGACTACATCGCGTGTCGCCATGACGCCACCATTTGCGCCAACTACACCAGCATTAAGGGGGTGCGTACCCGCCAAGCTACCTTGACCACTGACCGTGGTGCAAACGGGAATATTAAGGAGTTCAACAAGACTTTGCAAAATTGCTTCAGCGCCAGAATTAATGACTCCGCCGCCACAAATGATGACAGGAAATTGTGCTTGCAGGATTAGTTCAGCGGCCCGCTCAATATCACTCGAATTAGCCACAAAGCGTTGTGCTGGATAAATGCTATTTTCTGTTTGCGCCCAAATATCGCTAATAGAAACGGGATGTTTTTGTACGTCATGGGGTAAGCAGATATGAGCTGCGCCGGGTCGACCTGTTGTCATAGCACGAAAGGCGTTGCGCACTACCGAGGGAATTTGCTCGGCTAAGTCGATGGTGGCATTCCACTTTGTCAGCGGCTGATAAAGTGCTTGCTGATTGAGTTCTGTCAGTGGGTATTTACCGCGCGAAGTCACCGGCACATCAGAGGTTATCCCTAAAATAGGAATTGAGGATTCATTGGCTTCAAGTAAGGCTGGGAGTAAATAGGTTGCTCCGCCACCGCTAGGCCCTTCACAGACACCAACTTTACCCGTGACTCGCGCATAGGCGTCAGCCATATACCCAGCACTGCGTTCATCGCGCGTGAGAATATGCTCCATGCCATGATCAAGCCGCTGTAAGGCATCATAAAACGGCAGTGACGTATCACCACATAAGCCAAAAATATGTTTGACCTGATAGGCCTCAAGCATTCGTACTAAGGCTTCAGCACCTGTTAATTGATCAGCCATGTTTAGTCGTCAAGTTTTAACTGAGTTACTTTGACAAATTGGCTCCAACGCTCAAATTCTGCTTTAGTGTAGCGATCTAAACTTGGGCCATCGGATGCTAAGACATCAAAACCACCTTGAGTCAGTTTGGCTTTAATTTCAGGATCATTTAGAACTGCTTGAAAGTCTGCGGTTAGTTTTTTCAGAGTTGCAGGCGGTGTATCAGCAGGGGCAAAAATACCAATCCAGGAGTAGGCCTCAAAATTGGGATAACCCGATTCTGCAACTGTCGGCGTTTGGGGTAATTCGGGTAATCTACGCGCACCAGTCACAGCTAAGGGCTTTAACTTGTCAGCCTGAATTTGACCCTTAAGAGCAGCATAACTAAGTAAAGTAAGGCTGGCAGTATTACTCACTACCGCTTGAATCGCTGGGCCACCGCCACCATAAGGAACGTGTAAAACAAAAATACCAAATTTTCGTTTGATATCTTCCATGGCCAATTGATTTAATGAGCCAACTCCAGTTGAGGCATAACTATATGCACCCGGTTTTTTTCTGGCTGCCTCAATAAAACCCGCTAAATTATTTGCCGGTACTGATGTGTTGGCTGCTATGACTAATGGGAAGCGTACCAAGAGACTCACCCCCACAAAATCCTTGAAGGTGTCATAAGGTAATTTGGGTTTAACAATGGGATTAATCGCGTGATTATCAAAACTAACTAATAGCGTATTACCATCAGCGGGAGAGCGGGCTACATGTTGGGTCGCAATTTGGCTGGCAGCGCCCGCACGGTTTTCAATCACAACAGGTCTACCAATGCGCTCGGATAATTTGGTTTGAATCGTCCGTGCGGTAATGTCGGTACTGCCACCAGGGGGAAATGGCACCACTAAAACTAAAGGTTTATCACTTTGGGCATAGGCAGCGCAGACCATTAAAAGGGTGCTGGCAAAAAATGAATATCGGTTTAGTAAGCCCAAGGATGGTAGGTATTTAGATAAATGGATCATGACATAGCACTCAGAAATGGGGTTAAAAAGGATTAGGCAATAGTATGCGCTATATTTAACCATTATTTCCACCAGTAAATGAGCCAAAAACTATAATTAAATAATGGAAATCGCTAATCAAATTTTCTTTCTGGTTTTTGCCCTCTTAACTTTTACTTTTTTCCTTAGCTTTTTTTGGAAATTTAAATTTAGTAAGGCTGATAGCGCTAATAACAACTTACTTATAAGCGTTGGACTGTATGGGCTATGTTGTTTGTCCTTTGGTTTGGCCCCTTGGGTTAGTCACTTTTTATTAACTATTGCCAATACTTGTTATGTTGCCGCCAATATATCGCTGGTAATTCTTTATACAAAATGGAATCAAAAAAAAATAACATGGCAAGCCATAATCGCATTATGGTGTATTCCACTTATTATCGCGTGCTTTTACGAGCCATTACGGGCTACGGTTAATAGTTTTTCTCAAAGAGTTGCCCTGATAACTATCTCTCAGGAAATATTGCTGTTATGGCAGGCGATTCTCTTATTTAAATTTTTTAAAAATGGGCATGATAGGGTTATCCAGTTAGTTTTAGGACTAACCTCACTTAATTTCATTGTGAGTGTAACGAGAACGTATCGAATTCTCACTGCAGAAGGGCAGCTCAATATTTTTCTTTACTCTGAAGATCCCATAGCCTTCGGAATTCGGTGGATTGGATTTACTAGCGTGTTATTAGTCTACATCGTGCTTAGTATTTATTATCTACAACAACAAATTGAGAAAGAGCAGGAATTGCAGGGCAAAATAAACCTTGTAAAGAATGAAAATCAGGAAATATCAAGACTATTGCAAGAAAAAGAACTTTTAATAGCTTCCTTACTAAAAGTAAATAAGACGGTTGAAACTGGTGCTCTATCTGCCTCT
>CAIXDG010000030.1 GCA_903918115.1 uncultured beta proteobacterium | reverse complement strand
TGGCATTGAAGCGCGCCTGGCATCGCTTTGTGCCGAGGCAGCTGATGCTGTTCGTTCAGGCTATACCATTCTCATTGTTAGTGATCGTCAGGTTGACCAACATCATGTTGCAATCCCAGCACTCTTAGCAACTTCAGCAATTCATCAACATTTAGTTGAAAAAGGCTTACGCACCAGCGTTGGCTTAGTAGTTGAAACTGGTAGTGCGCGCGAGACGCATCACTTTGCTTTATTGGCTGGATATGGCGCAGAAGCAATCCACCCGTATCTTGCGATGGAAACTTTAGCGCAAATGGCTAAGGGCCTGCCCGGTGACTTATCGGCCGAAAAGGCGATTAAGAATTTTGTGAAGGCTGTTGGTAAGGGCTTGCAAAAAGTCATGTCCAAAATGGGCATTTCAACTTATATGTCCTACACCGGATCGCAAATTTTTGAGGCAATTGGTTTAAATCAAGAAGTGATCAACCAATACTTTAAAGGCACCTCATCTAATGTTGGAGGCATCGGCGTTTTTGAGGTTGCCGAAGAGGCTTTGCAGATGCACCATGGTGCATTTAGTGATGACCCGGTTTTGGCTAATATGCTAGAAGCAGGTGGCGAATACGCCTATCGTATTCGCGGTGAAAACCACATGTGGACGCCCGATACGATTGCCAAGCTACAGCATGCTACCCGCATTGGCCCAGAAAAAGGTTATCAAACCTATAAAGAGTACGCCAACATCATTAACGATCAAAGTAAGCGGCAAATGACTTTGCGTGGCTTGTTTGAATTCAAAGTTGATCCAACTAAAGCTATTCCACTCGATGAAGTTGAGCCAGCGAAAGAAATCGTTAAACGCTTTGCTACCGGTGCGATGTCATTGGGCTCGATTTCTACTGAGGCACATGCCACCTTAGCGATTGCCATGAATCGCATTGGCGGTAAATCCAATACCGGGGAAGGTGGCGAAGACCCTAATCGCTATGTTAATGAGCTGAAAGGTATTCCAATTAAAAAAGGCGAAACCCTCGCCAGTATTCTCGGCAGCGATGTAGTTGAGGCTAATATTCCTTTGCAAGATGGCGATTCCTTACGTTCTAAAATTAAACAAGTCGCTTCGGGTCGTTTTGGTGTCACTGCCCAGTATTTGCGTAGTGCAGATCAAATGCAAATTAAGATGGCCCAAGGCGCAAAACCCGGTGAAGGTGGGCAGCTGCCAGGCAGCAAGGTATCTGATTACATTGGTAGCTTGCGCTTTTCCGTGCCTGGTGTGGGCTTAATTTCACCCCCACCCCATCATGATATTTATTCGATTGAAGATCTCGCCCAACTAATCCACGACTTAAAAAATGTTAATGCTGCCGCGGATGTATCCGTAAAATTGGTTTCTGAAGTCGGCGTTGGCACCATTGCTGCAGGCGTTGCTAAAGCGAAAGCTGATCATGTGGTCATTGCTGGTCATGATGGCGGTACGGGGGCATCGCCTTTATCTTCTATTAAACATGCTGGCTCACCATGGGAATTGGGTTTGGCTGAAACCCAGCAAACCTTAGTATTAAATCGTTTGCGTAGCCGTATTCGCGTTCAGGCCGATGGCCAAATGAAAACGGGTCGGGATGTTGTGATTGGCGCATTATTAGGCGCAGATGAATTTGGTTTTGCTACGGCACCCTTAGTTGTTGAGGGCTGCATCATGATGCGCAAGTGTCATTTGAACACCTGTCCCGTTGGCGTTGCCACGCAAGACCCCGAATTGCGTAAACGTTTTGCAGGTAAGCCCGAGCATGTTGTGAATTTCTTCTTTTATGTTGCGGAAGAAGCACGCGAATTAATGGCGCAGCTTGGTATTCGAAAATTTGATGACCTGATTGGCCGAGTTGATTTGCTTGATACCCGCAAGGGAATAGAAAATTGGAAAACCCGCGGTTTAGATTTCAGCAAAATATTTGCTGCACCGCGTGTGCCTGCTGATGTGCCACGTTATCAAGTATTAAAGCAAGATCACAATCTTGGTAGCGCGCTTGATCATATTCTGATTGAAAAAAGCGAGCCCGCACTCGAGCGTGGCGAAAAAGTCTCTTTTATCGTACCGGTGCGCAACGTGAATCGAACTGTAGGCGCAATGCTATCAGGAGAAGTAGCGCAACGGTATGGACATGAAGGTTTGCCTAACGATACGATCCATATTCAGTTGAACGGTACTGCGGGTCAAAGTTTTGGCGCCTTTTTGGCGCACGGCATCACCCTAGATTTAGTTGGCGATGGGAATGACTATGTTGGTAAAGGGTTATCTGGTGGTTGCGTGATTGTGCGTGCCCCACATGAGTTCCGTGGTGACACGGCAAAAAATATTATCGTGGGTAATACTGTTTTATACGGCGCTATTAGTGGCGAAGCATTTTTTAATGGCGTAGCAGGCGAGCGCTTTGCGGTACGCAATTCAGGAGCCACGGCTGTAGTTGAAGGCACAGGCGATCACGGCTGTGAGTACATGACTGGTGGCACGGTCGTAGTGCTTGGTCAAACCGGACGCAACTTTGCCGCCGGCATGAGTGGCGGAATAGCTTATGTCTTTGATGAAGATGGTTTATTTGAGAAGCGTTGCAATCTCAGCATGGTGACCTTAGAGAAAGTGTTAACGAGTGCAGAGCAAATTGCACAAATGCCAAAGTCGGAGTGGCATGCCCCAATCGACGTTAAAGATGGTGGTGAGCGATTAAGCGATGAAGTGATTTTAAAAAGTTTGGTTGAGCAGCATTTCCGCCATACGGGTTCTGAGCGCGCTAAAGCAATTTTGGCCGACTGGGAGCAATCGCGTAGCCGTTTCATCAAAGTATTGCCAACCGAATATAAGCGTGCCTTAGGTGAGTTATGGCTGAAGTCGGAAAATCAAGACAAATTAATTACTGCTTAAGTACAGTGTAAATAGAAAGAATATAGAGCTTATGGGCAAGGTTACTGGATTTATGGAATTCGAGCGGGTCAATGAGACCTACGAGGCGCCAACGCAACGTGTTCATCATTACAAAGAGTTTGTGCTGGCTTTAGAAGATGATGAGGCACAAGTGCAAGGTGCGCGGTGTATGGATTGTGGCATTCCTTTTTGTAATAACGGCTGCCCAGTGAACAACATCATCCCTGATTTTAATGATTTAGTTTTTCGTGGGGATTGGCAAAATGCGCTTGATGTTTTGCACTCAACCAATAATTTTCCTGAGTTTACGGGACGAATTTGTCCGGCGCCTTGCGAGGCTGCTTGCACCCTCACAATCAATCGCGCGCCGGTTGGCATTAAGTCTATCGAACACGCCATTATTGATAAAGCCTGGGAAAACGGTTGGGTTAAACCAGAGCCTGCTAAACACAAAACCGGTAAGCGTATTGCGATCGTTGGTTCTGGTCCGGCGGGGATGGCGGCAGCCCAACAACTTGCTCGAGTTGGCCATGAGGTTACCGTATATGAAAAAAATGATCGGGTAGGCGGCTTATTACGCTACGGTATTCCTGATTTTAAAATGGAAAAATGGCTCATTGATCGGCGTGTCGAACAAATGCAAGCTGAGGGCGTCGTATTTAAGACGAGTGTTTTTGTTGGCAAAGAAGCCCTTCACGAAAAAATTAAAAATTACTCAACCAAAACTATTGATCCGGCAGAATTACTTGCGACATTTGACGCGGTCATCATTTCGGGAGGCGCCGAACAACCGCGCGATTTGCCGGTACCAGGCAGAGATTTGAGTGGTATTCACTATGCGCTCGAATTTTTAATACCGCAAAACAAAGAAGTTGCAGGCGATACCAAGAATGAAATTCGCGCCACGGATAAGCATATTGTCGTGATTGGCGGCGGCGATACGGGGTCGGATTGTGTTGGTACATCGAATCGACACGGGGCTAAAAACGTGACTCAATTCGAACTGTTGCCCCAACCGCCTGAGCGCGAAAATACCCCCTTAGTTTGGCCTTATTGGCCGACTAAATTACGTACCTCATCTTCACATGAAGAAGGCTGTGAGCGTGATTGGTCAGTGGCAACAAAACGCTTTGAAGGTAAAAACGGCAAAGTAGAAAAATTAATTGGCGTGCGCTTAGAGTGGCAAGATGGCAAGATGGCTGAAATGCCCAACTCCGAGTTTGAAATTAAAGCCGATTTAGTTCTCTTAGCAATGGGCTTTGTTTCGCCAGCACAGCAAATTCTTGCTGCATTTGGGGTTGAGCAAGATGCGCGCGGTAACGCTAAAGCTACTGTAGACGGGCAAAAGGCCTACCATACGAACATTCCACAGGTGTTTGCTGCTGGTGATATGCGCCGCGGACAATCTTTAGTGGTCTGGGCAATTCGTGAAGGACGCCAATGTGCGCGTGCCGTCGATGAGTTTTTGATGGGCTCATCTGTTTTGCCTCGATAATGCCAGTATGCATAAAGGTTTATCCGCCACACTAGCTCAGCCCTTAGCCCAAAGCTTTGGAGAAGATGTAGTCGTCTCAATTCAAGGCGTTGATTTTTCCTACAATTTAGGTGAGCGGCAAATTTTATCTGGCTTAAATATGGAATTTAAGCGTGGGCAAGTCGTTGCGGTAATGGGCGGCTCAGGTTGCGGTAAGACAACCATCTTACGTTTAATTGGTGGTCAATATACTGCGCAGCATGGCCAAGTTATATTTGAAGGCCAAGACATCGGCAAGTTAAGTACCGCACAATTGATGCTGGCCCGCAGACGGATGGGTATGCTTTTTCAATTCGGCGCCCTGTTTACTGATCTCAGTGTTTTTGAAAATGTCGCATTTCCTTTGCGCGAACATACTGACTTAAATGAAGAATTACTGCAAACTTTGGTGCTGATGAAATTAAATGCAGTGGGCTTGCGTGGCGCTCGCGATTTAATGCCGGCGCAAATTTCGGGCGGCATGGCAAGGCGGGTTGCCTTAGCGCGTGCGATCGCACTAGATCCACCGCTAATTATGTATGACGAACCATTTGCCGGACTAGACCCAATTTCATTAGGGATTACAGCGCGCTTAATTCGAAATTTAAATGATGCACTTGGTTCTACCAGCCTTTTAGTAACGCATGATGTAGAAGAAACGTTTGCTATTGCTGACTATGTGTATTTCATTGCCAATGGCAAAATTGGCGCAGAAGGAACGCCAGTAGAGTTAAGGCATTCGCTTGATCCCTTTGTACGTCAATTTTTGGACGCCTCACCCGATGGCCCAGTGCCATTTCATTATCCAGGGCTGAGCTTGCAAGAGGATTTTGAGATGAGGGTGTAATGGCGAATTTAGCGCTCCATAAAACCCTTGATTTTTTTGCTGACCTGGGGTTTTTTATACGTAGCAATATTACCGACCTCGGTTATGCCACGCGCATGTTTTTGGCGATTGTGTGGCGTTCTGGCTCGCTATTGCGTAGGCCCAGTTTAGTTTTAGATCAAATTCTTTTTCTGGGTAACAATTCATTTGTCATCATTGCAGTCTCTGGTTTATTTGTAGGTTTTGTTTTGGGCTTGCAAGGCTATTACACCTTAAACCGTTATGGCTCAGAACAAGCGCTAGGCTTATTGGTGGCTTTATCTTTAACGCGTGAGCTTGGCCCAGTAATTACGGCGCTGCTTTTTGCGGGGCGTGCTGGCACTTCTTTGACGGCTGAAATTGGTTTAATGAAAGCAGGCGAACAACTAACCGCGATGGAAATGATGGCGGTCGATCCTTTGCGGCGCGTGATGGCACCACGCTTATGGGCTGGAATGATTTCAATGCCCATTTTGGCGACGATATTTACGGCTGTCGGTATTTTTGGCGGCTATTTAGTTGGGGTGCCCTTAATTGGTGTTGATACCGGGGCATTTTGGGCGCAGATGCAAGGCGGGGTCGATTTATTTAGCGATATTGGCAATGGCTTTATTAAAAGCATCGTCTTTGGCGTGGCCGTCACTTTCATTGCCTTGTATCAAGGATACGAAGCTAAGCCAACGCCCGAAGGCGTTTCGCGCGCCACTACGCGTACGGTAGTGCTATCTTCCTTGACGGTCTTGGCGCTTGATTTTTTACTAACTGCCTTGATGTTTTCGAATTGAAATATAGAGGGAATAAACTGAGATTCTTATGAGAAAAAGAGCAATTGATATTTGGGTAGGATTATTTGTCGCTATCGGCCTATTGGCTGCTTTATTTTTAGCGCTGAAAGTGGGCAACATGAATGCCATTTCATTTCAACCCACTTACACTGTAACGGCGCGTTTTGACAATATTGGCGGACTAAAACCACGTGCGCCAGTGAAAAGTGCCGGGGTAGTCGTAGGTCGGGTGGGCAGCATTTCGTTTGATGACAGCACGTATCAAGCCACCGTACTCTTAACCCTCGATACAAATTATAAATTCCCGCAAGATTCCTCGGCGAAAATTTTGACTTCGGGTTTATTGGGAGAGCAATATATCGGTCTTGAAGCCGGAGGTGCCGATAAGATGTTGGCGCAAGGTAGCAAAATTACCCAGACGCAATCAGCCATCGTGCTTGAAAGTTTGATTAGTCAATTTTTATATAACAAAGCTGCCGATAGCGGACAAGATAAAGGCAGCAACACGGGCGCAAGTAAGTGAAAATAGGTTTACGGCGTGCTTTATTGGCGCTCGTATCGACGCTGTTACTCGCTTGCGCGAGTATTCCTGCTGGCACTCAACCCTCTGAGGCCGATCCTTGGGAACCCATGAATCGGGCTGTGTTTGCTTTTAATGAGGTGCTCGATGATTATTTGCTCAAACCAATTACGGCGGCATATCGCTTTATTTTGCCTGAAATAGTCCGTGATGGTATTTATAACGTTTT
>CAIXDG010000029.1 GCA_903918115.1 uncultured beta proteobacterium | reverse complement strand
TTTTTCTGCACTTTATAGCGCAGGTCGCTACCAAGACTAACTGACACTTTTGGATAAAGCACCTTTTACAATGTGGTGGAATCGACGTTGGGGCGTAAAGGCACTCGTCTCCCTGGGTAAAAAAGCTGAAGCTATTCGCTATGCCGAAGATAGCAAAGACCTCAACGATCCAGTGACTGTGATTGCTCGGACTTGTGAGGAAATCTTGCTGTCATCGGGGCTATCTGAGGAAGCCTACAACCGCTATGCATTAGCCGCTAACCAAAGTACAACCTACTTGGCTACGTTTCGTGCTATCGTCAAAAAATATCCCCATAAGTCTGCGTCAGATATTTTAAGGGATTTGGTTGCCAGTCAACCCGGTTCTGAAGGCAAATGGTTTACTGCGGCTAAAGACGCAGGCTTGTTTGATCTAGCCATTGAGTTAGTCAACAAATCGCCGACTGATCCACGAACATTGGTGCGTGCAGCTCGCGATTATGCTGAACAACAACCATACTTTGCGGTATCTGCTGGATTGACGGCACTCTACTGGATGTCTCATGGTTATGGTTATCAAATCACAGTAACTGATGTATTGGATGCTTATAAGTCACTAATGTTGGCGGCCAATCATGCAGGAATTGCTGAGGCCCAGATTAAAACCAGAATTCAAGAAACGCTCGGAGCAAAAACACCTGGCAATACCTTCATGTTCTCGGCTTTAAATTATCCATTGGAGAGGTAGAGGGCATGAGCATGCAACAAAAACCGGCAATAACCTAAGTAAAAATTCACTAGATTATTAAGTTGCAATGGGGTTCAAAAGCTTTTTATGTGGCTGGAGAATCAAAGGGTAGGGGATATAAGCTGTTTTTTGCGGTATATGGCTGCCGAAAAATGGCTAAAATGCCAGGTAGTTCTAACAAGCAATTATTTGATTTATGCGCTGCAAGCCAGTTGGCTAATATGTAAAGGTTGTCATTGATTATTTCTGAAGTTGTTACTCGGTTGGGCAAGCGAAGATATTAGCGGTCGAGAAATTTTTGTTGCTTATTAGTGATAAGGGTGCCAAAAAACTTTCGTAAAAAATAGAGGATCATTTTCGTAAGTGGTGAGATTTGTTTTTAAATAGTGCAACGATTTTGCAACTGTTCGTAATGTACCAAGAGGAGACCGATGGTTACGCTCAATCAACGTCTGCAATATGTCCGATTGCTGTCGTTCGGCTACTGCCAGTGTTAGACATCCACATAACCCTGTCAGACTTTAGTTCAAGCTGCTGATAAGGTGCGATTAGCATTAAACTGTTCAGGTTCCCTGTCCCTCTGAGTCATAATGAAATTCATTATTCAGTCCAGAGAGAATATTCATCTATGCTATATTTATTAAAATGTTTTACGCAAGGATCTAACGTTGCCACTTCGAGCCTGTTTAAATGATGAAGTGATATTCGCGTTTAAATACGACGAAGATGCTTGGCATGAATTAAAGGCAACCTATAAAGCCCAGGCATTAGTTATGTCCTGCTGCGAAAGCAAAGCTATCCCCAAAATCAGCAAACTGAACAACTATTTTTTCGCGCATAGTAAGAAATCAGAATGCCTGGTTCCACTGGAAAGTGTTGAGCATATCTTTCTAAAGACCCTCATTGCTAAAACGGCAATGTCGCTAGGCTGGGATGTTATTACCGAGAAGCATGGTGAAACACCAGATGGCGAACCTTGGATTGCTGACGTATTTTGCACAAAAGAAAATGCCAAGGTAATTTTTGAAGTTCAGTGGTCCTCGCAATCATTAAATGAATTCAAGAGGCGGCAGGCTTTGTTTGCCTCGTCCGGTATTCGTGCGGCCTGGTTGTATAAAATACGAAGCAATCAGGACAACTATCATTCTGAAATACCCGTCGAACATGAAACACCTGCGTTTGCAATCAAATACCGGAAGGACTCTAATGAGTTTTATGTGCCTGAGTTTGACGTACTTGTAGGAGATTTTGTTGGGGGGATGCTTCAAGGAAAGCTAAAATGGTTTCCGACCAAAAAAGATATCATTACTGCGAAATTAATTCCTGTTAATGATACGTGCTGGAGATGTGAGAAACCCATTAAATCTATCGTTGGACTAAATTTTTACAATAATTCAGAAGAAATTGCATCTTTATGTTTTTCGACCGACGGAATTCCTGATCTCA
>CAIXDG010000028.1 GCA_903918115.1 uncultured beta proteobacterium | reverse complement strand
ATGGTATTTCAGAATTTTGAATTATTTCCCCATTTAAATGTGACTGAAAACCTAACTTTGGCGCAAATGAAAGTCTTAGGCCGTTCTGCCACCGAAGCCAAAGCGCATGGCTTGAAATATCTTGAGCGCGTCGGCCTAATGGAGCAAAAAGACAAGTTTCCAGGACAGCTATCGGGTGGGCAGCAGCAGCGCGTAGCCATTGCCCGCGCCTTAACGATGGATCCCATTGTGATGTTATTCGATGAACCTACTTCCGCTCTAGACCCCGAGATGGTGGGTGAAGTCTTAGATGTCATGGTTAAGCTTGCGCAAGACGGGATGACCATGTGCTGTGTCACCCATGAAATGGGTTTTGCGCGTAAAGTAAGTCATCGGGTAATTTTTATGGATCAAGGGCGCATTGTCGAAGATTGTTCGCGTGACGATTTCTTCAACCGACCTGAAGCGCGTTCGCAAAGAGCCAAAGACTTTTTATCAAAAATTTTGGCGCACTAAAAAACAAATGCTTTTCTAGGGAAGTAACAATCCTATTCTTTCTTCGCCGACTTAGGTCGTTTGCCAATAGGTACTTGTAAATTGATTTCTTTTCCTTTGCGCAATATTTTTAAATTGGCCTGGTTACCCGGACCGAGTTGAGCAATTGCATTCAGAAGGGCGGTAGTGTCGTTAATGGGACGCTCATTTACCGCAATTAAAATGTCTCCGGGCTTAACGCCACCGCGATCTGCTGGACCACCTTCTAAAACACCCGACAATAAAACGCCAGAAGTTGTGCTGGGTAGATTAAATGATTGAATTAATTCTTTAGATAAGTTTTGGGGCTCGACACCAATCCAGCCGCGCGTGACGCTGCCGTTGGTGAGAATCGATTCCATAACTTGTTTTGCTAAGTTCACCGGAATGGCAAAACCAATTCCCATGGAGCCGCCACTACGCGAGTAGATTGCCGTATTAATGCCAATTAAATGACCACGCGTATCCACTAAAGCGCCACCCGAATTGCCGGGATTAATCGCTGCATCGGTTTGAATAAAATTTTCGAAGGTATTGATACCTAAATGATCACGCCCAAGCGCCGACACAATGCCAGAGGTCACTGTTTGACCAACACCAAAGGGATTGCCAATAGCTAAGACGATATCGCCCACATGCACCGATTCTATTTTCCCCAGTGTAATGGGTGGCGGCAATTGTTTTAGATCAATTTTAAGCACAGCAATATCGGTATCGGGGTCGCTGCCAATCACTTTAGCTTTGGTTTTTCTGCCGTCTGATAAGGCAATATCGATATCATCGGCTCCGGCAATAACATGGTGATTAGTAAGGATGACGCCTTCGGGGCTCACCAAAACACCCGAACCTAAGCTGGTGCTGGGCTCATCTTCTGGCCCTTGTTCGCCGAAGAAAAATTGATACCACGGTTCATTGCGAAGGGCATTATTTTTCCCATTTAAGCTTTTAGCCAAGGCCTTACTGCTAAAAATATTGACTACTGCCGGCATTGAACGTTTGGCTGCTTCGTAGTGTGAGCCAGGGCTAATCGAGTGTCCGTCATAACTAGCTTCTTTAAGGCTAACGTTATCAACGAGAGAGCTAACTTGTACACCGGCTAGCCAACTGGGCTTGAGGGTTGCCACAATAAACCAAACGGCTAGCAAAACCGTAATTACTTGGGCAAATAAAAGCCAGAGGCGCTTCATCATATCAATCCAAAATTAAGCAGTATGCAGCCTATTTTTTTAAGCTGTCACGAATTTCGCGCAAGAGGGTAATGTCCTCTGGCTCTGGAGGAGGCTTAGCCGGGGCTTGCTCTGCGGCATCGCTTAAGCGTACGCGATTCACGATCTTGACCATCTGAAAAATCACAAAGGCCAACAAAATAAAGTTAATTGAAATGGTGATGAAATTTCCATAGGCAAAGAGAGGGACGCCCGCCTTCTTGAGTGCTTCATAAGTGCGCGGCACACCTTCAGGAGTTGGTCCTAAAATAAAAAAGAGATTGGTAAAGTCAATTCTGCCCCCAAGTAAGGTAGAGAGCAGGGGCATCACCAGATCATTAACCAATGAATCGACAATTTTGGCAAAAGCAGCACCAATAATGACGCCCACGGCCAAGTCAATCACACTCCCTTTAACAGCAAATTCGCGAAACTCCTTTAAGACGCCCATACATAATTCCTTTTTAGTTGACAGTATGTTTACCGCATAAACCCCTTTTTACTTTAAAATAGGTGGTTTAAGCAATTTTTACCCATAAAATGCATTTTTCAAGGAATTTGTAAATGAGTGACAAGCCTAGTACCGATAAAAGTCGGCGGAATTGGTTAATTGCCACCTCTGTCGTGGGGGGGATTGGTGGGGCAGTTGTCATTGTGCCTTTTGTGACAAGTTTTCAGCCATCCGAGCGTGCCAAGGCTGCAGGAGCCCCTGTCGAGGTCGATATCAGCGGTATGAAGCCTGATGAGGTCAGAACCGTTGAATGGCGTGGTAAGCCGGTATGGGTGGTAAGGCGCACCCCAGAGCAGGTAGCCGAGTTACCCAAAAATGATCCCGAGCTGGCTGATCCGAATTCCTTGCGCAATCAAGATACCCTTACACCCCCATATGCGCGCAACCAATATCGTTCGATTAAGCCCGAATATTTTGTTACGGTGGGTATTTGTACCCATTTAGGCTGCGCCCCTTCGGCTAAATTTGAGTCGGGTGCCCAACCCTCTTTGCCCAATAATTGGCCTGGTGGGTGGTTATGCCCCTGCCATGGCTCTACATTCGATTTCGCTGGCCGAGTCTACAAAAATAAGCCTGCTCCCGATAATCTCGAAGTGCCACCCCATAAGTACTTAAGCGATACCAGGATTTTAATTGGTGACGATGCAAAAGCCTAACTAGAAAGCTCAGGAGAAATACATGGCATTCCATGAAATAAAAGTCCCAGACAATGCGCCAGTAGCGCAAAAATTGCTGGCTTGGGTTGATTCACGTTTTCCCTTATCGTCAACCATTAAGGCTCACCTTACGGGTTACTATGCCCCTAAAAACCTGAATTTTTGGTATGTCTTTGGCGCCCTTTCAATCGTTGTTTTAGCCAATCAAATCATTACTGGCATTTTCTTAACGATGAATTACAAACCCGATGCCGCTAAAGCATTTCAGTCGGTTGAATACATCATGCGTGAAGTGCCATTTGGTTGGTTAATTCGTTACATGCATTCAACAGGAGCCTCGATGTTTTTCATCGTGGTTTACTTGCATATGTTCCGCGGGATGATTTACGGTTCTTATCGTAAGCCACGGGAACTGATTTGGATTTTTGGTTCTGCGATCTTTTTATGTTTAATGGGCGAAGCCTTTTTTGGCTACCTCTTACCTTGGGGCCAAATGTCGTATTGGGGCGCGCAAGTAATCGTCAACTTATTCTCAGCGATTCCCCTGATTGGTCCAGACCTGTCATTGTGGTTGCGTGGCGACTATGTAGTGGGCGATGCAACCTTAAATCGCTTTTTTGCTTTTCACGTCATTGCTATTCCATTGGTATTGGTTGGCTTAGTCGCCGCCCATATTTTGGCTTTACATGAAGTGGGCTCAAATAATCCCGATGGCGTCGAAATTAAAGAAACACTCGATGCAGAGGGACATCCGGTTGATGGCGTGCCTTTTCATCCTTTTTATACTGTGCATGATGTGATGGCGCTGAGCATATTTTTAATTATCTTTGCGCTAATTATCTTTTTTGCTCCGGAGATGGGTGGCTACTTTATCGAAGCGAATAATTTTATCCCTGCAAATCCATTTCAAACCCCAGCGCATATTGCCCCAGTCTGGTATTTCACCCCTTTCTACTCAATGTTGCGTGCCACTACTACTAGCTTCTTAATTCCTTTATGGATCTTTTTTGCGGTGATTTTAGGAATGACAGCGTTGCGCGCGAGGGCATTTACAGTGAAAGCGGGCTGTGCTGTGGTGCTGGTAGCGCTGGCGGTTGGTTTTTATTTCCTTGATGCCAAATTTTGGGGCGTCGTCATCATGGGCGGATCAGTTGTGATTCTTTTTTTCTTGCCTTGGTTAGACCACTCTAAAGTGAAATCAATTCGCTATCGCCCCGATTTTCATAAATATATTTACGGTGTATTTGTGGTGAGTTTTATTATTTTGGGCTACTTGGGTATTCAGCCGCCATCTCCTGTGTTTGAAAAGATTTCACAGATTTGCACCATTTACTATTTGGGCTTTTTCTTGGCAATGCCTTTTTGGAGTCAGCTTGGCGAGTTCAAGCCCGTTCCAAGCCGCGTCACTTTCCAGTCCCATTGATTTGGACTACTAAGAAAAATTAGGAACCAGCATGCAATCGATTCTGTCAATCTTTAACACCATTTGCCGAACCAGTGCTTTGATAGCAGCCTGTAGTTTTTTATTGGCCGTAGAAGTTAGCGCTAATGAAGCCGGTTTTCCTCTCGATGCCGCACCCCAGAGAGTGAGCAATCATGCCTCACTGCAAAACGGCGCTAAGCTCTATGTCAACTATTGCGCAGGTTGTCATTCGGCTGAAGCGGTTCGCTATAGTAGCTTGCGTGATATTGGCCTAACTGATCAGCAAATTAAAGATAATTTAATTTTAAATGGTGCTAAATTGGGCGACTTAATGACCATCTCCATGTCTCCTAAAGATGCTAAAGAGTGGTTTGGTAAAGCGCCGCCCGATTTATCGGTAGAAGCACGCGCCCGGGGAACAGATTGGATTTATACCTATTTACGCACCTTTTATAAAGATGATTCAACCCCAACGGGATGGAATAATTTGGTCTATCCCAATGTGGGAATGCCCCATGCACTATGGCAATTGCAGGGTGAACGGGGGGCTAAATTTGCTGAAATCAAAGACCCGCACGACCCAGCAAGAACGGAAAAAAAGTTCATTGGCTTTGAGCAAATCACCCCCGGAACGATGAAGACTGCAGAATACGACGATAATATGGCAGACTTAGTCGCATTCATGTCTTGGATGGCGGAACCAGTACAACTCGAGCGGAAGCGTCTGGGTGTCTTGGTAGTCTTATTTTTGGCGCTATTTGCTGTCTTGGCATGGCGCCTAAATAAGGCCTATTGGAAAAACATTCACTAAGTTATTTTTTAAGGATATTTGCATATGATGGTGTTGTACTCGGGCACAAACTGCCCATTCTCGCAACGCTGCCGCCTGGTGTTATTCGAAAAAGGCATGGATTTTGAGATTCGCGATGTTGATTTGTTCAACAAACCCGAAGATATCTCAGTCATGAACCCTTACGCGCAGGTACCCATTTTGGTTGAACGGGATTTGATTTTGTATGAATCTAACATCATTAATGAGTATATCGATGAGCGTTTTCCACACCCCCAATTAATGCCACCCGACCCTGTTGCACGTGCGCGCGCCAGGCTATTCCTCTTCAATTTTGAAAAAGAGTTATTCATTCATGTCATTGGCTTGGAAAATGAAAAAGGTAAGGCTGCAGAAAAGTTACACGATAAAGCCCGCCTGGCAATCCGTGATCGCTTAACGCAGTTAGCCCCAATCTTTATCAAAAACAAGTACATGTTAGGGGATGATTTTTCCATGCTTGATGTGGCTATCGCGCCGTTGTTATGGCGTCTTGAGCACTATGGTATTGATTTATCGCGTAACGCTGCGCCTTTGCTTAAGTATGCTGAACGTATTTTTAGTCGCCCAGCTTATATTGAGGCTTTAACTCCTTCCGAAAAAGTCATGCGTCGCTAAGCAGTATCAGACTCAGACCTAAACTAGGGGTTTTGCACCCGTCGAACACATGGCCGATCACACCCCTAGTACCAAACCCTATTTAATTCGCGCACTACACCAGTGGTGTAGCGATTTTGGTTTTACCCCATTCATTGCGGTTTTTGTAGATCAGCAGGTTGAAGTGCCAATGGAGTTTGTTAAAAATGATGAGATTGTTTTGAATCTCTCAACTGAAGCATGCCATGAATTACAGCTTGAAAATGATTGGATTAGTTTCCAGGCCCGCTTTAGTGGTGTACCTAAAAAAGTCTTTGTACCCATATCACATGTCCTGGCAATATATGCGCGTGAAAATGGTCAAGGCATGTCCTTTCCTTTTGAGGCAATCACACCAGATGCTACAGCGGATGCTGCCAGCAAAAGTAAGCAAACTACGCCTAGCCGACCAAGCTTAAAAATTGTTAAGTAATGTCTCATGAGTATGGATATGCAGATGCAGCTGCCACCCTTATTAATTACTTCGGCTATTACGATTGCTGATCGGCAACCTGTTATTGGTGATCCCGATGAGCGCTTGCGACTTACTTTAGTTGCGATTGGTAAATGGCTAGAGCTTGAGCCAGAGATTCAAATGGTGATTTGTGATGGTTCTAATTTTGACTTATCTACCATCATGCGAACCCAATTCCCCCAAGCGAAAATTGAATGCCTCCATTTTCAAAATGATGCTGCTCTTGTTGCTAAGCTTGGTAAAGGGTATGGTGAAGGTGAAATCATTAACTACGCTTTAGATCATTCTAAACACTTGCAGGCAGCTAGTTTTTTTATTAAGTGCACCTCAAAAGTGTGGATAAAAAACTTTTCAGCTTGCCTACGGTATTGGAATGGTAGATTTATTTGTAATGCTGATTTTTCAAATGTAACGAAATTTAAGCCTTACACCTTAAACCATATTGATACCCGTTTTTTTATCGTTGATAAGGCGTTTTATCGCGAAACTTTCGCGCAAGCCTATTTACAGGTTAACGATCCTCTGCGGCAGACGATTGAACAGTGCTTTAAAAAAATCGTTTTAGAAAAAAAACTCCAAGGATTTATATTGCCCATTTGGCCAGCTTTAGCCGGTTTTGCTGGTTCAACTGGTGAAGACTACGAGCTTTCACGTTTAGGCATTTGGAAGGAAGATTTCAAGCGTATGGTACTCCGTTGGCGCTCGCCCTTGGTAGCACATAAGTAGTTTAAAATGGCTGCATGCCCCATTAGCTCATCTGGTAGAGCAACTGATTTGTAATCAGTAGGTGGTCTGTTCGAGTCGGACATGGGGCACCACTCTTTTCGATTGAAAATTACTACCCATGGCTAGCGAGTTTGAGACCATTACCGGAATTGGCATTCAATGTGCTCAGGCTGGTAAAAACCAAGAAGCGCTTGAGTGGTTTACAAAAGGGGTAGCCTTAAGCCCTAAATTAGCGCTCGCTTATCTCTACCAAGCAAATGCCTATAGCGCCCTAGGAAATTTAGCAGCGGCGTTAAAAAGCTATAACAAGGCAATTGATTTAAATCCCCAATTTGTTGAGGCTTATAACAATCTTGGTTTGTTATTAATTCAACAGAACGATTATCGCAATGCCTTAATTTATTTTGCGCAAGCGATTCGGGTTGATGCCCAATTTTGTGAGGCTTATCTGAACCAGGGCTTCGCTTTATTTGCCTTGGGCGAGTATGCCGCAGCCTTACAAAGTTATGAAAAAGCACTCCAACTGCAACCAAATCATGCGCTTGCTTACAATAATTTAGGCAATACATACAAGGCTTTAGAAAAACCGCTGGAGGCATTGCAGTGTTACGAAAAAGCGCTTGAAATAAATCCCGGCCTTGCCGACCCTTGGTATAACCGCGGTATTTTATTGGGGGATATGGGGCAAGAGCAGGAGGGCACTCTTAGTTGCGATAAAGCGCTAGCGATTAACCCGCAGTTAGCGCGCGCCAAGTGGGCAAGAACCTTTCTCCAAATTCCACAAATTGCGGCTTTTGACGACGATCCACAAGTTGCTCGCACCCAATTTACAGCTAGCCTAGCGGCATTAGATGCTTGGTTTGCTGAGCGCGAAAGCAATACTGGCAGTTCACTAGGGACTGAGGTTGGACCCGATGTGGTGGGTAGCTTTCAACCGTTTTATTTGGCTTATCAAGCAGAAAACAATCGTCAATTAATGACCACCTATGGTCAGTTATGCCGTCGTTTAATGGCAAATTGGGAGCAAAGCCAGGGTTACAAAGCCCGCGATTTTGCGGTCCGCGGACGAATCCGTCTGGGCATTGTAAGCCGTTATTTATGTGACCATCCCGTATGGAATGCTTTTTTAAGAGGCCTTGCACACCATTTAAAACGTAGCGAATTTGAATTAATTTTCTTTTATTTAGGGCGGGTGCACGATCAAGAAACGCAACTAGCACGCTCTTTAGCAACTTCATTTATTGAGGGTAAGACGGCAGTAAGCGATTGGGCTGAAACGATCTTAGCCCAACAAGTTGAAGTTTTAATTTATCCCGATGTTGGCATGGATCAAATGACAACCAAGCTGGCCAGCTTGAGATTAGCTCCCTTGCAACTGGTGATGTGGGGACATCCAGAAACCACTGGTTTACCGACAATGGACTATTTTGTTTCGGCACAGTGTTTTGAAAATGCGGCTTCGCCCAATAACTATTCAGAACAATTATTGGCCTTGTCAAATTTAGGCTGTTGCTATGAGCGGCTGAGTGTCAATCCCACTGAAGTGAATTTAGCGCACTTTGGCATCAATACAAAATTACCCATTTTGGTTTGTCCAGGCAGCATTTTTAAATATGCTGCGCAATTCGACTGTGTTTTGGTAGAAATTGCCCGTCGCTTAGGGGCCTGCCAGTTCGTCTTTTTTGTGGCGAGTAGCAAAGCCAATTTAACAGCGCGCTTTGAGGCACGGCTAACCCAAGCCTTTGCTAAGGAGCAACTGCAGTTAAGTGATTACGTGGTATTTATTCCTTGGCTTGAGCGCGCAGATTTTTTTAGCCTGATGCAGCAGGCCGATGTATTTTTAGATACGCTGGGATTTTCTGGTTTCAATACCGCTATGCAAGCCATTGAATGTGATTTACCGATCGTAACGATGGCCGGAGAATTTATGCGTGGTCGGCTTGCTGCTGGAATTTTACAGCGTCTTAATTTGCCTGAATTAATCACTCACTCAACTGAAGAGTACATCGCGCTTGCAGTCAGACTAGCACAAGACTCGACCTACCGCGCCAGTATCGTTGCACAAATACAGGCAAACCGCGATGTGTTATTCAATGATGTTTTGCCCATCCGTGAACTTGAGGCATTTTTAAGCGCGCACTGCCGAAGTTAATGGTGCAAGTTGCTGCGGCGGGTTTCTGGTAAATAAAAAATAGCGAGCAGAGCAGCGCTAGCTAAAAAGACGGTGGGGTACCAAAGCCCAACTAAGGGGCTGGCCCAGGTTTGATTGAGCCAAGTAACAATTAAGGGTAGTAGCCCACCAATCCAGCCCGCCGCAAAATTGTGTGGCAAGGTGGCAGCGCTACTGCGCCGCTTTGCAGGAAAGAGCTCAGCCAATAAAGCCGATTGCGGGCCAATGACTAAGGCCAATGGTATCGAGAGTAGAACCAAAACCAAACCAAGTGCAAGGCTATTTTGCCCTGCATTGCTAGCCAAATATCCCAATAGAGCAAAGGCGGGCAAAATAAAAAGTGCACCGAGCGTAAGACCAGTAATCACAATCGGCTTTCGACCCAAGCGATCAGAAAGTGCGCCAGCAAAGATGGTTAAGGGGAATAATGCAGCAGTAGCAAAGATGCTTAAGGTATTGACTAATTGCGGATCTATTTTGAGTGCAGATTTTAAATAGATCGCGGTATACACTTGCACACAAAAAAATAATACTGAGCCACCCGCTGAAATACAAAAGAACAATAAAAACATATGTCGACGGGTTGTCTGGTCGCGAAAATTGTCGCGTAACGGTGTTTTACTAATTATCTTTGCGCTATGCAGTGCGGTAAAAATTGGTGTTTCTTCTAACGCTAGGCGGGTTTTTAGGGCGATGATGAGAAGTAATATTGACACCCAAAAAGGGACGCGCCAGCCCCATTCTTGAAATGCTTCTGGACTCAGGACGAATTGCAAATAGGCTATTTGCAAGGTTGAAGCTAATATGCCTAAAGGGCCCATTAGCTGCAAAATACTTGTCTGAAAGCCCCGTTTTTCTGCGTTAGCATGTTCGGCTAAATACACTGCGCTGCCGCCAATTTCACCGCCAGCAGATAAGCCCTGTAATAAGCGCAAGACAATCAGTAGCACTGGCGCGGCATAGCCAATTTGATTAAAGGTCGGCAAGAAACCGACCGCCAAAGTAGAGCCGCCCATGAGCGTCATCGTGATCAAAAAAACGGGGCGTCGGCCAATCCGGTCTGCTAAAGATCCAAAAAAAGCTGCCCCAATGGGGCGAAATACCATGCCAACACCAAAGGTCGCCAAGCTAGCTAGCAAGCTGTTGGGTGAGCTTGCATCGCCGTTGCCAAACGGGAAGAATAAGGGACCAAAATGTCAACAGAAATAAATGCACTTGATTTGACGGCTGTGTCGATAGGTTTTTTCCATACCTTGTTCGGCCCAGACCATTATCTGCCGTTTGTTATGATTTCCTGGGCGAGGAAGTGGTCTGGTTTGAAAACCGCCGTAATAACTTTTCTGTGCGGCATCGGCCATATACTCAGTTCGGTGGTGCTGGGGCTTATCGGCGTGGCATTGGGGATAATGGTTAAGAAACTGGAAATAATAGAATCTTTCCGGGGCGATATCGCGGCGTGGCTGTTTATCGCGTTTGGCCTCGTATATTTT
>CAIXDG010000027.1 GCA_903918115.1 uncultured beta proteobacterium | reverse complement strand
TCACAGCCGCAAGAACACCAATAGCATCATGGCATACATGGGGAATAAAGCAACGCGTAGAAATACTACCCCCAAATTGAGCCGGAGAAATTAAGCACATCTTCGGATAGGTTTTATTAGTCACATCTCCCAGGCCCATCAAAATACCCGCCTTAATCCGCAAGCTTTCAAGTTGGCTCTTTAGCACGGCATCGGCATTTAATTGCTCGACAGTTTCATAACCTGAACGAGATAAATCAGAGGCGCTCATAATGACAAGAGGCATCCCGTTATCAATACAAGTAATGGGAATGCCATCAATGAAATCGGTCAATTGTTTGGTGGGCAGCAAGCCATTACAAATAGATCCAGCTGTATCTAAAAAATTAATTTTGATTGGCGCTGAATGGCCTGGCGCGCCATCAATATGAGCATCGCCCTCGTATGTCAGCTCGTTATCTGGGGTCTGAACCGTAATATCGCATTTCATACCAGTATTAAGAGTCAATACCCTTAAGGTTGTAGTGTCGCCATGTGCCCGCACCAAACCCATTTCCAAAGCAAATGGAACTACTGCAGCGAGCATATTTCCACAATTAGGGATGGTATCAACAACGGCTTTATCAACTAGCACCTGTGCAAATAAAAAATTTAGATCAACCCCAGGATCAGTCCCCGTGCTCACGATCCCAACCTTGCTGGTAAGTGGATTGCTACCACCTAAACCATCAATTTGTCGCTTATCGGGAGACCCCATTACGGCTAAAAGCACCCTATCCCTCTGGGCAATATCTGCAGGTAGATTATCAGCCAAAAAGAAAGGCCCTTTAGATGTGCCACCACGCATCAGCATTGTTTTAATTGCTTTTTGCATATCGTCTGAATGACCTGAGATCTAGTATGAGTCTGAAAATAAATCTTTTAGCAAACTGGCTTAAGGCAACGGAAAATCATATAAAACTGCTGGATTACTCACTAAGACGCGCTCCAAGTCCTGCGAATTGGGTAGCCAGCGAGCAAGTAGATTGGTTAAGTTGCCATCATCTGGCATGAGGGCTGGGTCAAAGTAATTTATGTGAGGCCAATCAGTCCCCCAAACCACCCTCTCAATATTGGCATTAATAAGAGCCTTAGCAAAAGGGTCTACATCGGCATATCCAGATGCAGCATTACCTATTCGGTCCGCCCCTGATATCTTCACCCAAGCCTTACCTTCTGAAAGCATATTGCAAAGGTATTGGAATCCTGGATTATCAACCCCACGTGAGGTGTTCATGCGACCCATGTGATCGATGACCAAAGGGATTCCCAGCTTTAATAATCGTGGCGCCAATTCTGGCAAATCAGGCGCATGAGCCCATATTTGAGCATGCCAACCACGAGCAGCAAATCTTGGTGCAAGCGCCTCCAATACATCAAGGCCAACACCATTTTTATATAAGGGCTTGCCATCAATCATCAACAGATTAAAACGAACACCTCGAACACCCAAGGCATGCCAACGATCCAATTCAACATCAGTCACATCAACTGCGGGGACAGCGACACCACGGAAACGGTCCGGGTATTGCTCCAAAGACTCTAAGATTGCGCCATTATTTGTGCCGCACACACTGGCGGTTACTAGTACGCCACGACTAAACCCAATGCGGTTTAGGTGCTGCAAAAAATCATCGGCGGAATATTCAAGCGGGGTATAACTCCTCTCATCACTCAGGGGGT
>CAIXDG010000026.1 GCA_903918115.1 uncultured beta proteobacterium | reverse complement strand
GGGCCTCTTTTTCTTTTTGAGTACCATTCCAAGAGATGACGGTAGATCTTTACCATTTACTTACCAAAATTCAAGGTATAGTTACTCCCATTCAATTCAACGGAGAACAATCATGACCAAGATTTTTTTTAAGCGTTCGCTCATCCTGCTATCCATATTGGCGTCCCTAATGAGTATTTCATCGTTGGGACACGCACAAGTCATTACCGCGGCAAATGCCCAAGTTGAAGCAGAAAAACTCGAACGCCTCTGGTGGGATCAAGTAAAAAATGGTGACATGCAGGGCCTAGAAAAAACTGTTTCACCCAACTATCAACAGGTATTAAATATTGGCGCTCAAAATAAAGCAGCCTGGATGGAGATTATTAAAAAGGCCAAGATTCGTGAATATGTCCTCAGTAATCTGAAGGCTACCTACTCTGAAAATGCTTTAATTGTTTCTTATGCAATAGCCACTAAAGAAATTATCGACGGCAAAGAACTCTCAGGAAAACCGCAGTACCGGCTTGATGTATGGCAAAAGACGGCCGCAGGGTGGCAAGTTATTGCTCACGCTAATTTAAATCCTGTTCCTTAATTAAAGCAAAACTGAATGCCAGTTTCCTTTGCGCTTTTTATAGCGAGAGATAACATCGTTGCAATACAAAAACTAAAGGTCTGGTTATGAAATTATGGGCGCTCTCGATACTATTTTCATTGATCGCAGTTGATACAAGCGCACAATCTACCGCACCGAAAACGCCTCAGCTATCGCCCCCAGAGCAAGCCTCAAGTGCTGTCATTCTGAATCCAAAGTCATTGGCTGGAACCACTTATGGCAAAGGCCTACCAGCTTTTTCTTACCCCTTAAGTAAGGCCCCCTTAACAACTTATGACGGCGGCACAGTAAAACAAGCGGGAAGCTATAACTTTCCAGCAAGCAAAAATATTGCCGGCGTTTATATGGATTTACAGCCGGGCGCTATCAGAGAACTGCATTGGCATGCGGATGCTGCTGAATGGGCCTACATGATCGAGGGTAAAACCCGAATCACCTTAACGAACCCCTGGGGGCAAGTGCAAATTGCCGATGTCGAAGAGGGTGGTATTTGGTTCTTTCCAAAGGGCTGGGGCCATAGTATTGAAGCCTTAGATCCAAAGGGTGCTAAATTTATTTTAGTATTTAATAATGGCAAGTTCACTGAACAGTCCTCTTTTCAACTGAGTGATTGGATTTCAACTGCACCGATTGATCTGCTGACACAGTATTTTGGATCAGCGCAATTAGTGAAGCAGTTGCCTAAAAAAGAAGTTTATATATCGCGCTATAACCCAAATATTGGGCCTTTAAAAACGGCTTACTCATTAAATCCAAATGCCCCGCCTATTCCGGCCTCACATGTATTTAATTTATTAGGACAAAAACCTGTTGCCGATGGCAGGGGCAGCACCCTCAAATTAGTTACTAATAAAGAATTTCCAGCCAGTTTTGATATGTCGGGCGCAGTGATGACGCTTGAACCAGGTGGGTTACGTGGATTTCACTGGCATCCTAATGCAGATGAGTGGCAATTTGTGCTGAAAGGACAAATGGAACTAACCGTCTTTGCTTCAGGCGGCAAAGCAAGTGTAAGTAAATTAAATAAAGGTGATATTGGCTATGTGCCTCTGGGGTATGGCCATGCACTTAAAAATCCGTCAAATGTTAGTCCAGCTGAAATTCTGATTGTTTTTAACGCTGGTGATTATCAATCGATGGATTTAGACCAGTGGATCTCTACCAATCCTGTCGGTGCGCTTTCTAATAGCTTACAAATTCCAATAGAGTCTGCTGAAAAATTATTGCCTAAACGAAAAGAAACTTTTGTTGGTCCGCGGTAAGATTCGTAAATCCTAAATTAGGTATGCAGCTATTACAAGAGGGTGAAATCATGATTCAATTTGGTCTGAAAGCACTTCTTGTTGGAATGTGTACTTGCCTTTTATCTCTCTCAGCTCATGCTCAGAGTGATTACCCCACTAAACCAATCACCTATGTCGTGCCTTATCCTCCAGGAGGTGCAGCCGATGTGTTTGCTCGGCAGTTAGCAAAAAAATTAAGTGAACGTCTTGGTAAGCCAGTAGTAATAGAAAATCGTCCTGGAGCTAACGGTAATATTGGCTCGGAATATGTTGCTAAAGCTCCAGCCGATGGCTATATGATTCTGCTTGGCTCTGCCAGTACTATCACCATTAATCCTCACTTGTACGGCAAACAGATGCCATATGACCCAATGAAAGATCTTCAGCCCGTTTCTGGTACCCACGAAATGGCGAATGTACTTGTCGTCAATGTCGCTACACCCTATAAAAACGTTGCTGATGTGATAGCAGCCGCCAAGGCAAAACCGGGCGTCATTGCCTACGCCTCTGCTGGTAATGGCAATACGATGCATTTAGCTGGAGAGCAATTTAAGATGCAAGCGGACATCGATTTACTACATGTTCCCTACAAGGGTGGTCCACCCGCTTTAAACGATGTGCTGGGCGGTCAAGTTCCGATGATGTTTAACAATCTACCTGCCATTGTGATGTTAGTTAATAGCGGTAAGTTACGCGCTTTAGGGGTTGGCTCGGCAAAACGCTCGCCTTTATTACCAGGAGTGCCAACCATGGATGAAGCCGGTATGAAGGGCTATGTATCTATCGTTTGGAATGGAATTTTTGTGCGCGCTGGCACTCCCCGTCCCATTGTTGAGCGTCTCAACCGGGAAATTGTTGCCATCCTCAACGAACCTGATACCAAGCGTTCGCTAGAAGAGCAGGGCTTCAATACCATGCCTACATCCCCAGAGCAATTTACCGATTTAATACGTGCTGATTACCCTCGGTGGGGGGCATTGGTAAAAGCCTCTGGTGCAAAGGTCGATTAAATCTAAGGTAAGGTAGTCCCTCGCTACAATCTAGCAAATGCCCCAATTTGCTGCTAACCTTTCGCTGCTGTTTAATGAAGTGCCTTTTCTTGAGCGCTTTGAAAGAGCTGCTCAGGCGGGATTTAAGGCAGTTGAATTTCTTTTTCCTTATGCATATGCTGCAGAAGAAATTAAGGCACAGCTTGATCAGCATCACTTAAAGCTGGTATTGCATAACTTACCCCCTGGTAATACCGAGGCTAATGAGCGTGGTATGGCCTGCTTACCAGATCGTATTGACGAATTTCGTTTAAGCGTAGCTACTGGAATTCAATACGCGAAAATCTTAGGGGTTCATCAATTAAATTGTTTGGCAGGTATTACCCCGGAAGGTATTGATACCCAGTTATTACGCCAAACACTTATTGCTAATTTGCAATATGCGGCCAAAGAATTCCAAAATGCGGGGCTTAAATTATTAATAGAGCCCATTAATACCTATGACATTCCAAATTTTTATTTATCTCGAACAGAGCAAGCCATTGCAATATTAGATGAAGTAGCTGCCCCGAACGCTTTCTTACAATTTGATATATATCATGCGCAACGGATGACTGGGGAGTTAGCTAAGACAATTGAATTATATTTACCCCGTATTGCACATATGCAACTCGCTGATAATCCGGGCAGACATGAACCAGGTACAGGTGAAATTAATTACCCCTTTTTATTTTCGCTCCTTGATCGCTTGCAATACTCCGGCTGGATCGGTTGCGAGTACAGGCCCCTGACAAACACAGAAGCCGGCTTAGGCTGGCTGAAGCACCTAAAGAATGATTTAGCACAATGACCCAAGATATTTTGCAAGTAGTCTATTTGCATGGCTTTCGTTCTTCGCCAAATTCCTCTAAAGCAAAATTAACAGGCGCAGCTATTCAAGCAAAGATTGCTAGTGGCGCGGCCTTGCAATGGTTTTGCCCCCAACTACCGCCATCACCCCAAAGTGCGATTGATTTGGTGCTTGATCACCTGAGAAACGTAAAGCCCGCAGAAGTTGTCATTATTGGCTCTTCGCTAGGTGGGTTTTATGCTAACTGGTTAGCTGAGCACTTAGGCTGTAGGGCAGTCGCTCTCAACCCAGCTGTCTATGCCGCCCGTGAATTAGCACCTCATGTTGGCGAGCTCACCCAATACGATAGTAATGAGCCCTTTGATTTCAAAGCCCAATATATTGATGAATTAAAGTCACTACAAATTAGCCAGATAACCAAGCCGGAGCGCTATTTTTTAATGGCGGCAAAAGGTGATGAGCTACTCGATTGGCAAGAAATGGTGCATTTTTATGCTAACGCGCAGCAGCTCGTTCTAGAGGGCAGCGATCATGGTCTAAGTGAATACAGTCTCTACCTGCCTCAGGTACTTGATTTTGCTTGTTCTGGCCACTAAGTTTGAACCTTTTTTAATCCCTTTTAAGAGTGCGGAATAGGGAAGCAAATAGCTCAAATTGATTGGGCTAGCACTTTTCTGTAAGATAGGGGTGAAGGTTCGTTTTAAGGGCCCACCCTTAATGCAAGCGAATCGCAGAAAGGAGCTGTTGTGCTTAGTATTTTGAAGTTAGATGCTGGTGGCATTCCCCAATGCTGGGTCAATGCTGAAGAAGCGACTAAGCATTACGCTGATCAAAGTGTCCTGTGGACACTTGGCGATCCAATTGCAGTAATGCGTGGCGGCATTTCTCGCCTTACTGGTCATCAATCAATTATTGAATTACATTCAATTCTGGCCGTCAAGGGCTCAGCACGTATTAATCTTTTTGATGTGATTCCTGCAATTACCAAACGTAAGTTATTTAGGCGTGACCGCGGTCTATGCGCCTATTGTGGGCAGGGTGTTACAGAAAATGATGCTGAAGCCGAGCATATTATTCCTAACAGTCGTGGCGGAAAATATGCATGGATGAATTTAGTCATTGCCTGTCGCCCCTGCAATCAACGGAAAGGGAATCGCACCCCCGAAGGCTCTGGCATGAGTTTGCTGTATGCTCCTTACACGCCGAGTTTATATGAGGATATGATTCTAAAAGGCCGCAATATTTTGGCCGATCAAATGGATTTTTTGGCGGCTAAATTACCTAAAGAAAGCCGCTTACTGGAAGGTGCCTTCTGGGATTAAGAGTTCTATTTGGTGCGCTGGCAATATCCATCATTGCGCATCTCATTTTGTTTGCTGGATTACCTTTCATTTCTTTTGGCAATCAGCTTGCTGCTCCAGAAGAGCAACCTCTGCAGGCTGTTCTTAAGGTTGAAAAAACTCAGCCTATTGAAATTAAGCGTAGCCAAAAGAAAAAGTTAGCGCCGCCACTTTCAACTGACAGTAACTCATCCATTAGTTCAAGTGCTAGTGGAACTGATGCAGAAGGTGAGGGGGGTGGCGTAAACCAAAAAGGGCAGGCGTTTCGCTTACCAAGCTCGGCCACTCTTTTTTACGATGCGGTTATCGATGGGCAGGTTAACCAAACAGGGCGAGTTGATTGGATTGTTAATGACGGCGGTTATCGGCTTTACATTAATGTGCCGTATGCCTTTGTTGGACCATTTGTCTTTGAGTCACGTGGTGTGGTTGATAAATATGGGCTTGCCCCAGCTATTTATTGGACTCAGCGCGGGGAAAAACCGCCGCGTTATTCCCGTTTTGATCGTGACGAAAAAGGTGGCGGCAAAATGTTTTTTACTGAAAAACCTGAATTTACGCCCGATATCTTACCCGGTACGCAAGACCGTTTCAGTCTCATGTTTCAGTTAGCATCGTTGCTAAATGGCAGCGACAAAATTGATGAAGCCGGGGTCGTGCGTGAAATTCCTGTCGTCGATTACAACACGCTTGAAATGTGGCAATTTCTCAGTTTTGGCGAGGAGTTGAAATCCGATGCGATTCCTTCCTTAGGTCAAACAGCAGTCCGGCACTATCGTTTAATTCAAAGGGCAACTGACCCATATAAGCGGCAGGTCGACATCTGGTTGGCAAAAGATTTGGAATGGCTACCAGGTCGAGTGCGTACCTTAGAAGCAAACGGTAGGGTGTTTGAATTGGTATTTAAGCAGCGGGCGAATTAGCATCTGCGCTAATATCGGGTCTTTCACGCTTATTTATTAAGCTGCCCAGCATATTAAATAAAGCGGCCCCCGACATGGAGGCGGCGAAGATGCCCGAGAAGGCAATCACGATCGGCAGTATGCGCCAGCCCTTAGCAAGCTCAAAACTACCAAAGCCTACAGTGACATACATTTCACCAGCAAAATAAAAAGTTTCGGGATTGGTGGGAAAAATATTGAGCGGGATTAGGGCGTAAGTCCACATCACAATGTCCATCAGATGCCCTAAAATAATGAGTACTATTGCCACAAAATACGCTATAAAAGCAGCTAAACGAAAGCCATAAAAATAATGGCCAGCAATTCGATAGTTATCGACTAACCAACTGCGAATGGCATTAAAACAAATCACCACGAGCAGTACATAGACGCCATGAAAAGTTAGCATAAAACCGACAAAAACTAAAATCCAATAGATTTGCTGGTTGCCAATATCCGTGTAAATTTGTTTAAATAAATCGGTCAGCGAGGGCAGGTAGTTTAGTAGTTCCATCAATTTAGCGCTTTATTCATCTTTAGTTGGCTTGGTAAAAGTTGATACTAATAAGGTGTAGAGCGCTGACCCAGAAATAGCCACAGCAAATAAGCCCGAAAAGGATAACAAAATCGGCAACATATTCCACTCTGGTCCGAGTTTAAAGCTGGGGTCATTATGGTCTAAATTGGTATACATTTCGCCCGCAAAATAGAAGGTTTTTAATGCGCTTGGGAAAACCTCAAGATTGACCATGGCATAGGTCCAAATAAAGATATCGAGTAAATGACTTACAAAGATCAATAAAATGACTGAGAAATAGACTAAGACGTCTACTTGTTTTTGATAACGGTTGATATTGTGTTTATTGATCTGATGAAAGGCCGTCATAATCAGCAGTACGAGCATGCCATGGATGAGCACCACGAGCACAGCTACAAAAATGAAAAACTTCATTTCAGGCCGGATTAAGTCAGCGGCAATCTCATTCCAAAGAAGAGCAATATTAGGAAGATTACTGAGTATTTCAGGCATGCGTAGTTGTAGTCAAAATAGAGGGTTGATGAGGGCTAGATAGAGATCTATTTCTTATTTGACATAATAATGATTATACGCATAATGAGCATAGCTAAGCCCAGCTTACTTGCCCGGCGGCATCATCACCATATGGGTATATTTCTGTTTATAAAGCTTCAGCCAGCGGCTAGAAAGGCCTTCACTAATTTCACCGCGTCCAAATAGATCTGCCACATCGATCGCTGTAAAGCCTTGGTTATTGACGATTTGTAGATCGGCGCCATTCTTCAGTAAAACACTAACGGTTTCAATATTGCCAGAACGTACTGCCATCATCAAAGGGGTGGTGTTACTTTCAGACAAGGCATTCACCTGTGCACCCTGCTCGATTAAATAAGCCACTATCTCGGTTTGCCCGGTAGTAGCAGCGTAATGCAAGGGCGTCCAACCGGGTTGATTAAAGATAGCCGCCTTATTCTCAACTAAATACCTCACTTCAGGCATTAGGCCAAATATGGCAGCCATCATGAGGGCATTTTCGCCTTTGCGGTTAGCGGCATCGATGTCAATGCCTGGCGTATCCATTAAGAGATAAATAACCTCAGTTGAGCGATCATCTAGCGCCAGCATCAATAAGGGGGTTCCTTTGGCGTCGCGCATATTGGGGCTAATCAGACCTTGCCTTAACAGCGCTGCCATGCCCTTTGCGTCATTAAACTTAGCTGCTTTAATGGCATCCAGCTCATAAACTGGGGTTTGCGCTTGAGAATAAAGCGGAAGACTGAGGCCAAGTGCGAAATACAAGCTTAAACAGCCTATTTGCCGCATTAAAGGCCGCAATAAAAACCAACGCAAAATAGTTACATTTAACAGCATGTTTATGCTCTATCTAGCTGAAAACAATCAAAAAAATTATTTGTTGTCTGCTGCGCTACGGTCTCTATTGAAACGCCTTTCAGGTCTGCAATAAAACGACCGACATCAGCTACCCATGCCGGCTCATTGGTCCTGCCGCGATGGGGAACGGGAGCCAAATAGGGAGAATCGGTCTCAATCAGCATATGCTCTAAGGGCAACTGCCGGCAGGTTTCTTGCAGATCCTTAGCGTTTTTGAAGGTAACGATGCCTGAAAAAGAGATATAAAACCCCATTTCAATAGCAGCTAGGGCCACTGCCGTACTCTCAGTAAAACAATGCATCACCCCGCCAACACGCCCTGCGCCCTCCTCTTGCATAATGCGCAGCGTATCTTCTGAGGCAGAGCGGGTATGAATAATGAGGGGTTTTTTGGCGCGTATGGCAGCCCGAATATGGGTGCGAAAGCGTTGCCGCTGCCATTCCATTGACTCATAAGGTCGCTCCCCACTGCGGTAATAATCTAAACCCGTTTCACCCAGAGCAATAATCTTCGGATGCTCAGCAGCTTTCACCAAGAAATCTTCAGTTGGTTCAGGGGTATTTTCATAATCGGGATGAACCCCTACTGACGCATATAAATGCGCATAGGTTTCAGCTAAGGCCTTAACAGCTGGAAAATCAGGCAAGTCGACGGATATGCACAGCGCGTGACTTACCCCAGCGGCAGCCATATTGGCTAAGACTTCAGGCATACGGTCACGATATTCCGGAAAATCGAGATGGCAATGTGAATCAATAAACATCAGGGGTAATCAATCTATTTTGAAATTTCAATCGCTAAAAATATTTTGGTATTGCAACAACAAGGCTTCCATTTGTATGCGCGTAGCAAGGGGATGATTTTCATGGCGCCGGGCTTGTAATAACAATTTCCACCAGCGGAGCAATTTTACTAGACGTACTTGCTTTGCAAGAACGCTTAATGCCTCTGTGTGCTTAGGGTAATAACGCACCGCATTCGCCTGAGTAAGGCCTTGTAAATCTGCACACCAGCGTTGTAATGTAGTTAATAAAATCGGCACAGGGGCTTTATGAATTTTTTCAGCAATTCCCAGCCAATCAATGTCAATGCCATTTGCTAAGCCCTGTAATAAACTTTTTGTGGCTAAGGCGCCCAGCATCAACTCATCTTTTTCATCTTGACTACTTCTGGCTAACAGGGTTTCATAAACAGTAAATGGGGCCCCGCCATTCTCGTCATACAGTGCTTCTACTTCAAGCGCAGATATAACGTTGAGTTTTTCAGTAGCGAGTTTATTTTGTAGCCAAGTAAGCCCAATAGCGCGCTCAGGCTTTGGTGCTTGTAAGAGTCGGCAGCGCGAGCGAATGGTTGGCAGAACACGATCAAGTCTAGCTGTCACTAAAATAAAAATGGTTTGTGGTGGAGGTTCTTCTAAGGATTTGAGTAAGGTATTGGCCGCATCGGGTTTTAATTGCTCCAGGGGCGAAACTAAGATCACCCGATTACCACCTCGGTGACTCCCAAGCCCCAAAGAGCCGATAACGTTGCGCGCCTCAGCGATCGCAATAAAACGCTTTTCTTTTTTATCGGCAACTTCCGCATCGGCTTCATCATCGCGGGTTTTAGCGGTTCGAACTGGCGCATCAGCTTGGCCCCCTTCCAGTGCTGCTTGGGGCAAATACTTACGGTGTATTTCAGGCACTAGCGCCATAAAATCGGGGTGATTGCCAGTTGCAAACCAGCGGCACGCCTCACATTGCTGGCAAGGCTTGCTGACATTGGGCTCTGAGCATTCGCACAATAAGGCCTGGGCAAGGCGGATCGCAAAATCATATTTACCAATGCCTGCTTGCCCATAAATAAGGACTGCGTGGGGAAAGGCAGCAAACGGTAACTCATCCCATAGTCCTTGCAGCCAAGGGGCAATGGGCTGATTAAGACTCATAGCTTTTATTCATCAGTGCTTGTTATAGTTAAAATTAATAATGAAATTATGTATATAAATCATATAGTTATATTGATATTTTGAAGTTTTTTCCAGATTACCTCAGGGGTGTCACGTGCATCTAAGATGCGGAAACGCTCAGGTTCTGCTGCTGCACGGCGCAAATATTCCTGACGGACACGTTCAAAAAAGGCGAGATCTAGACGTTCAAATTTATCTGGCGTCCTTGCTTGTGAGCGCCGCGCTTCAGCAACTTCGCTGGGCAAATCAAATAAGAAAGTGATATTCGGCTGCAATAGCTTCCCTGCCCTGGCTTGTACCCAATGCTCGAGTTGGCTGAGTTTTTCAATACTTAAGCCCCTGCCCCCACTTTGGTAAGCAAAACTAGCATCAGTAAATCGATCCGAAATCACAATTTTTCCGGCCGCAAGGGCTGGCTCGATAATCTGGGCTAAATGCTCACGGCGCGCTGCAAACATCAGCAAAGCTTCCGTTTCAAGATCCATTGGGGCATCGAGTAGCAGTTTTCTTAGTTGTTCCCCCAAGGATGTGCCACCAGGCTCACGGGTAACTAGTACCTTACGCTCTGGAAATTTGGCGCGTAAAAAGTTGGCATAAGCTTCAATGTGCGTACTTTTTCCCGCACCATCAATGCCTTCAAAGCTGATAAAAAATCCCGGTTGATTCTGCATACGGATAAAAAATTAAAGGGTCTAAAAAATTAAGGTTTAACAGGCGACGAATTCGGTGCTTTCGCTGGCAGTCGTTGATATTGGGTTACTGCACGTTCGTGCTCAGGTAGGGAGGTCGAAAAATAGCTGCTGCCATCTCCTTTGGCCACAAAATAGAGCGCCGTACTCTTCGCTGGCCCAGCAGCTGCAAATAGCGATTCGCGACTGGGCATAGCAATAGGTGTAGGAGGTAATCCGGGGCGCATATAAGTATTGTAGGGATTGTCGCGCCGCAAATCTGATTTACGTAAATTCCCATCAAATTGGGGGCCTATGCCATAGATAACAGTAGGATCAGTTTGCAGCAACATCCCCTTCTTCAGGCGATTATCAAATACGGCTGCAACTAGGCCTCGATCAGCTGCCTGACCAGTTTCTTTTTCAACAATAGAGGCCAAAATTAATAAGGTATAGGGGTTGGGCGCAGCAATTTGGGGATTACGTTGCTGCCAAGCCAGCTGCACTTGTTTTTGCATTGCGCTTGCGGCCTGTTGATAAATTGCAATATCACTTTCACCTGGATCGAAAACATATTTGTCTGGGTAAAAAAGTCCTTCAGCGCTGGGATAATTCAGATTTAACTTCTTCAACAATGCTTGATTATTTAAACCTTGCGTTTGATGCTCTAAGGCTGGGTTAGCATCAATAGCAGCACGCAGTTGCCAAATTGTCATTCCTGGAATAATGCTCAGGGTTTCACGCACACGATCGCCCCGCGCCATTTGTAATAATACTTGACCAGTACTAGCGCCTTGAGGAAATAAATAAGTTCCGGGCTTTAATTTGCCAGCAACCCATAGGCCGCGGGCCGCGAGTTGAAAAAACCACGGATTTACACTAATGCCCTGAGCCTGCAATTGTTTGGCAATGCTATTTACCCCTGATTGAGGGGCAATGCGAATTCGCCATGCAGTTTGAGTTTCCCCATTGGTAAATTGCGCTTGTTGGGGAACTACCCCCAAGCTGAATATGTTCACATAAAATAAAATCAATAAGATCAGGAAAGACCAGGCAATTGACTTGAAATAATTGCTTTTAGATAATTTTTTGCGCATCAGGCTATGATAAAAGCAGAATGATAAATACCTCAATAAATAACGCAAATCTTAGTGCTGACTCTGTTGTCTTAGATCAGTGGGGATTAATCCATATTCAAGGGCTCGATGCAAGCCATTTTTTGCAAAATCAACTCACCAACTCAGTTGAAGGGCTAGCGGCAATTTCACTCGGCCAAGTCGCATCGGGGCCGCAACAAGTACGACTAATGGGCTACTGCACACCAAAAGGCCGTTTATTGGCAAGTGGCTGGCTAGTGTTACAACAAGCCGAAGAACCAAGCTACTTATTATTTCTTTCGAGAGACATCGCCGCTTCTTTTGCTAAACGTCTGGCGATGTATGTTTTGCGGGCCAAAGTACAAGTGCGTGACGTGAGTAATGAATGGCTAATAAAAGGTAGTTGGCAGCAGCAAAGTGTGGGAGACCCAAATTCGGTTAGCGCTTTAGCATTTCCAGAGCAGGCCGTGATTTTATCTTTGCCCCCTTCTCAAATCATGGTTGAAGATGTCGGTCACTCGTATACCCGTTATCTATTTGCAACCCCTACATCTTCTGACGAGCCAAGTTCGTCTGAAGATGTAAATAATGAAGCTGAGATGTGGAACTATCTTGAAGTCATGAGCGCTATTCCGCGGATAGTGCTAGCCACCCAAGATCAATTTGTTCCGCAAATGATTAATTTTGAATCGGTGTATGGCATTGATTTTAAAAAAGGCTGTTATCCGGGCCAAGAGATTGTCGCGCGTAGCCAATATCGGGGGGTTATTAAACGGCGTTTGTACTTAGCTTACAGTGATAACAAAACGTTTACAGAGAGCCCTACCCTCTTTCAACCCGGAGTGGAAATTTTTCATTCTAATGACCCTAGCCAACCTGCTGGGATGGTGGTTCTCTCTGCGCCCAATCCATTTAATTTGGGGCAGATCTGTTTTCAGATCGAGTGTAAGTCTGAGCTAGTCAATAGTACGCTCGCAATACCTACTGAGCATTTACATTTAGGTGCGGCAAATGGGCCACTGTTATTTTTAGGGGAAAAATTGCCCTACCCCTTGCTAGAAATTTAATCTGGCATATTATCGATATGTGCCTCATTTTATTCGCCTGGAAATCGCATCCTAAATATGCTTTAGTAGTGGCCGCTAATCGCGATGAGTTTTATGAACGCAATACCGAAAAAATGGCTTGGTGGCCAGAAAAACCGCATCTTTTAGCTGGCCGCGATCGCGCCGATGTTCTTGGTAATCCTGGCACGTGGTTTGGCTTCACCAAAACGGGTCGCTTTGCCGCGCTGACGAATGTACGAGCGCCTAGTGAAAAAAGGCTTGACGCAAGAACCCGCGGTGAATTACCGATGCTATTCCTCAATAACGCAAATCGACCGGATGCATTTATTGAGCAACACGCAAAACAATTTGATCAATACAACGGCTTTAACTTATTGATGGCTGATCTAAGTAATCCGGCCAATGCTGAGATGCATTGGGTGAGCAATCGCTTAATGATGGGCAAATCAATTCGACCCCGCAAAACCTATCCTAAACAAGCCTTAGATGCCGGCGTGTATGGACTTTCAAATGCCATGCTTGATACACCATGGCCTAAAGTCAATCATCGCATTGCCGCATTTGCGCAGGCTTTAGCAATGGATCAAGGCGAATTAAAAAATGTCGACCCCTATCTGCGTTTGCTAGCCGATTCACATCAGGCAAGTGATCAAGAATTACCAAGTACTGGAGTCAATCTGGAGTGGGAAAAAGCGTTGTCAGCTGCATTCATTCAAACTCCAAATTACGGCACCCGTTCCAGCACTATATTAAGAGTACGTCATGATGGTGCATTTGAAATGGTTGAACGTCGCTTTGATGCTAAAGGGACGATTGGCCATGACGTCGTTACAGGCGGCTTAATTGGCGCCTCCGGATCAAACCTCTCGGTCTAGTCTTTACTTAAGCTTTACGTTCATCAACTTCAATGACCCGCTCACCCTGCGCATTGCGTGTC
>CAIXDG010000025.1 GCA_903918115.1 uncultured beta proteobacterium | reverse complement strand
GGTTACGCGGAGCAGTTTGACAATATTTCGCGCTACATAGACACGGTGTCGTCAATCCCTGGGGTGGCGGCAACAAAAGCCTTAGGTGCTTTGGGTATGGGTGCAAAGGCAGTTGAAGGATTAACGCTTAAATTTGCTGAACTTGTCCATTCAATGAGGTATGAAGATATCCCTCAAGAAGTTACTAATAAAGCAAAACTCATTATTCGTGATGGCTTGGGAAATCAAATTGCTGCTTCTGCAATTAGCGATCCAGCACGCCGGGTAATTGAGATGGTCAAGGAATGGGGTGGCAAACCCGAGAGCACGGTGATTGGTTATGGTTTTAAGGTGCCGGCCCCGATGGCGGCAATGTGCAATGCAATGATGGGGCATGGTGTAGAGCTTGATGACGCTCATGGTTCTGGATTGATTAAAGCGGGTTCTGTCATGGTGCCATCACTGATGGCGCTGGCAGAATGCAATAATAAAAGTGGCAAAGAGGTAGTAACAGCATTAATCGCTGGATACGAAGTTGCTATACGCATTGCTAAAGCGATTAACCCAGGTCACCGGCAACGTGGTTTTCATACTACTGGCACTGTATCGGCAATTGGCGTTGCAGCAGCAGGCGCGAAGCTTCTTGGCTGCGATGTTAATGCGATCGCATCGGCAATTGGCTTAGCTGCGATGCAATCGGCTGGCATTCAATCCTATTTAGATGACCCTTGTATGGCTAAACCATTTAGCCCTGGTAAATCTGCATTGAATGGCACTATGGCCGCGATCATGGTCAGCAGAGGTTTTACAGGCCCAAAGAAAGCACTCGAAGGGCGAGAAGGCTTTTTTAATGCCTATTGTGACGAGATTCGCGTCGCTGATTTATTTGATGGTCTAGGCAAAAAATTTGCAATTATGGAAGTTGGATTTAAGCCGCATGCAGCTTGTCGTTATGCCCATGGGCCAATTGATTTAGCGCAGCAATTCTTCCATGAAGATAAGATCAAGCTCGAAGATGTCGATTCTATCCGTGTCAATATGTGTGAACTTTCTATTCGACAAGCCTCTAAGCCTACGCCTCCTAACTTAAATGCAGCTATGGGGAGCACTCAATTTAGTGTTGCCTTAGCACTCGAGAATGGTAGAAATGGCTTACGCGAATATTGGGACGGGTTTAAGAACCCTAAAATTCATGCTGCATCAGCAACCCAAACTACTTTAATCTGTGAGCCAGCTTATGGAGTAACCGGGCGCCAAGCAGCTGTTGAATTAACGCTTAAAAACGGCAAAGTATTGCGCCGCGAGCAACAAGAGCCTAAGGGTGAGCCTGCTAACCCGCTTACTGAAAATGAGTTATCTGATAAATTTATTGGCTTAGTTAAGATGGTGCGCGCCTCTTCAAACATTGGACCAGCCCTTTCTGAAGTTTTAATGAATCTAGAAAAACAAGCCTCAGTTAAGGATATTCTTTCTGGGCTTAAGGCTCAGGACGAGCTCCCGGTTCTCGAGGAGGCATAGAAGTTAATGCCAAGTTCTAGTGAAAACCCATTTGGAAATCCTGATGTTATCGTAATCGGCGCTGGTAATGCAGCTGCTTGCGCTGCTTTAGCAGCGCGCGAGCAGGGTGCTAGCGTAATTATGATTGAGGCCGCCCCCAAGGAGGAGGCAGGCGGAAATAGTCGTTACACAGCAGGCGCTATGCGGGTTGTATTTAATGGACCTGAAGATTTAAAGAAAATTATTCCTGATCTGACTGATGCTGAAATAGCAGGGGCTGATTTCGGTTCTTACACTACTGATCAGTTTTATGACGATATGGGGCGTCTCACAGAATATCGTACTGATCCTGATTTGGCTGAAATATTGATTACTAGAAGTTTGGATACTTTGATTTGGATGCAAAAAAAGGGCGTGAAATTTCAAGCTAGTTTCGGCAGACAAGCCCACAAAGTTGATGGCAAATTTAAATTTTTTGGTGGTTTAGCTTGCGAAACATGGGGTGGCGGTGAGGGCTTAGTTGACCTTGAGCATAAGGCGGCAATGAAAGCGGGCGTGCAAATTTTTTATGATACGCCTGCAATAGAATTAATCGAAACGGATGAAGGCATTGGGGGCGTAAAGGTCCGTGTTGGCAATAAAAAAATAAATATTTATGCGAAAGCAGTTATTTTGGCCTGTGGCGGCTTTGAAAGTAATGCAGAAATGCGGGCTAAATATCTAGGTCCGAATTGGGATTTAGCAAAGGTGCGAGGCACCCGATTTAATACTGGCGGCGGACTTAACATGGCATTAAACGTAGGAGCAATGCCATATGGCCAATGGTCTGGATGCCATTCGGTTTCCTGGGATTTAAATGCACCGCCATTTGGCGATTTGGTAGTTGGTGACAGCTATCAAAAGCATAGCTATCCATTTGGCATCATGATTAATGCACGTGGTGAGCGATTTGTTGATGAAGG
>CAIXDG010000024.1 GCA_903918115.1 uncultured beta proteobacterium | reverse complement strand
TTGCTAGAAGAAGATTTTGGTACTACGCCATTTATCCCGCACCATGCATATTGGTTTGTAAAGCTGGGTTTAGCTGCAGCAGATTTTGCAACACTTAATACCCATAGTACCGATCAGGCTCATGGCCGCAATATCGACTGGTGGTCGCCGCGCGATACTACTTCTGAAGGTGTAGCTAAGCGCTGGCGCAAATTGCAAAATGAAATTCAAATGCTCTGGCATATTGATTCCACAAACGATGCGCGTGAAGAACAAGGTTTACCTCGAGTCAATTCTATATGGCTCAGTGGCATTGGCGCCTTAGCCAATGTTCACGCGCCGCTAGAAATTGAAGGGGCAACCACACTCATTGGTGATCATCTTCTACTCGCAGGTTTGGCGCAGTATTTAAATAAACCATATATGCATGAGATTGATAACTTAGCGAGTGATTTTGCAAAGCCCAATAATCCTCTTGTTGGGGCGTTTGCTTGGCTTAATAAACCCGCTGACATTTGGCCCAAGTTATGTGCAGCTTTACTTGCCGGGCACTTAGACGAAATCGCCATTATTGATTTTCCAACGGCACAGCCACGCAAGCGACTCTTTACCCGTAGTGATTTACTGCCCAACAAGGGGCTTCTGTCAATATTGCAGCCCCTTTTATTTTGGCGCTCGCCTGCCCAACCAAGTTGGCAAGAATTTATCGGGGCAAATCCATAATGCGTTTTATCCCCCGCCCTTTTTCTGAGCGATCTGCAAATTGGTTGGCGCAAAGTGGCGTACATCCGCTACTCGCAAAACTCTATGCAGCGCGCGGTATTGAAAATCCGAATCTACTGTCACTCGATTTAAAAGAATTGATTGCGCCAAAGGAATTAAAGAATTGCTTGAGTACTGCTTCCATATTGGCCGATATCCTGTTACAAAAGCGCCCTATTCTCGTTGTTGCTGATTACGATTGCGATGGTGCTACGGCTTGTGCAGTTGCTCTACGCGGTTTGAAAATGTTAAGTCCCGCATCACCGGTGAGTTTTTTAGTGCCCAATCGCTTTACGATGGGTTATGGACTAACCCCAGAAGTAGTGGAACTGGCTGCCCAACAAATTCCGCGTCCCGAGTTTTTAATTACAGTCGATAACGGTATTGCTAGTGAAGCTGGCGTTAATCGCGCGCGTGAGCTAGGAATGGAAGTCATCATTACCGATCACCATTTGCCAGCCGCACAAGTACCGAAAGCCTTGGCAATTGTGAATCCGAATCAAACTGGCTGTCCTTTTCCCAGTAAGGCTCTTGCCGGGGTAGGTGTGATGTTTTATCTGTTAATTGCGCTTCGCGCTGAACTACGTGCACGCGATCACTTTACCCAAGCCAATCAACCCAAAATTGAGAACCTCCTCGATTTAGTTGCCCTAGGCACAGTTGCAGATGTCGCGCAACTTGATCGTAATAACCGCATCTTAGTAGCCAATGGTTTACGCCGGATGCAAAATGGCAATTGCCAACTGGGTATCACTGCTCTTTTTAATGCCGCAGCGCGCGATCCCATGAAAGCGAGTGCTTTTGATTTAGGCTTTGCCCTTGGTCCCAGGCTTAATGCTGCTGGTCGCTTAGCCGATATGACGCTAGGAATTCGTCTCTTACTCACCGATGATCCCGTAGAAGCGCAAACGATTGCCAATGAACTAGACCGCATTAACCGCGAGCGCCGCGTGATTGAAAGTGGCATGCAAGAAACTGCTCTTGCCCATTTAGCCAAGCAAGAACTGCAACACGACTTTGCCGCTCGTTCAAGTATTTGTTTATGGAATGAAGCTTGGCATCAAGGTGTCGTGGGCATTGTCGCTTCACGCCTTAAAGAACGTTTTAATCGGCCGGCAATTGTGTTTGCGCCTGCTGAAAATGACGAGTTACGCGGCTCGGGAAGATCGCTAACGGGTTTTCATTTACGTGATGCCCTCGATTTAGTTTCCAAGCGAGAGCCTGGCTTAATTCTAAAATTTGGCGGCCATGCTATGGCTGCAGGACTCACAATTAAAAGTGCAGATTTTGCGCTCTTTGACCAAACGTTTCAAACAGTCGCCGGCGAATTACTTTCTGCTGATTTATTAGAAAAACGCTGTATGCATGATGGCGCACTTTTAAGTGCTGAATTAACTCCCGAAATTGGTGATTTATTAGCCAGTGAAATTTGGGGGCAAGGCTTTCCTCAGCCGATCTTCTACGGTGAATTTGAGGTATTACAACAAAGCCTCATGAAAGAAAAGCATCTGCGCTTACAGTTACGCACGATCGAAAGTGGATCGGGTACGCAAACTAGCAAACCCGTTACAGGAGTTTGGTTTAATCAAACCCAAACCCTACCCGCTAAGGTGAGGCTAGCTTATCGAATCGTAACGGATCGGTATCAAGGGCAAGCCCGAGTGCAACTGATGATCGAGGCCTACGACCTTAGTGCCTGAGCTCCTAAGCTTCTCGGTGAGTTTTACCATAGCCCTTATAATCAAGCCATGGAAGCTGAACAACTCAATCTGATTAGTAATACCCTCAACGATTTGCTGGCTCGCGAGCAAGCGCTTCGGGGGTATCTTTGACTTCGACGTCAAATCACGTCGCCTAACTGAAGTTAATCAAATTCTTGAAGATCCCAAAATTTGGGACGATCAAAAGCAAGCCCAAGCACTGGGTAAAGAAAAGAAAATGCTCGAAGGGGTAGTGCTCACCCTAACCCAACTCAATCACAATATTCTTGGCGCACAAGAATTATTTGAATTGGCCCGCGATGAAAATGAAGATGAAACCTTAATTGCGCTTGAGCAGGATATTAAAGCCTACGGCACGATCATTGCTGATCTTGAATTTCGCCGGATGTTTCATAATGAAATGGATCCGTGCAGCTGCTTTATTGATATTCAAGCCGGTGCAGGTGGGACGGAAGCCTGCGACTGGGCCAGCATGCTCTACCGCCAATACTTAAAATATTGCGAACGCAAGGGCTATAAAACCGAAATTTTAGAAGAATCTGATGGGGATGTCGCTGGTATTAAAAGCGCCACCATTAAAGTCGATGGCGAATATGCCTATGGGCACTTACGTTCTGAAACCGGTGTCCATCGTTTAGTGCGCAAATCCCCTTTTGATTCATCCAATGGTCGCCATACCTCTTTCGCTAGTATTTATGTGTATCCCGAAATTGATGACTCGATTGAAATTGATATCAACCCCGTAGATATTCGTACCGATACTTATCGGGCTTCGGGTGCTGGTGGTCAGCATATTAATAAAACCGATTCAGCTGTTCGTCTCACGCACATGCCAACCGGGATTGTGGTGCAGTGCCAAAATGACCGCAGCCAACACCGCAACCGGGCTGAGGCCATGAGCATGCTCAAATCCAGACTGTACGAACACGAAATGCAAAAACGCCGGGTCGAGCAAGATAAACTAGAGGCTACTAAAACCGATGTGGGCTGGGGTCATCAAATTCGCTCTTATGTACTAGACCAAAGTCGCATTAAAGACCTACGTACCAATGTTGAAATTTCCAATACGCAAAAGGTGTTAGATGGAGACCTCGATGCCTTTATTGAAGCTAGCCTTAAGCAAGGCGTCTAACTTAATTACTCTGCTCTTATGAACGATAAAGCCCCAACTATTAGCTCTGCCCCAGCTGCTCCTGAAGCGGTAGACGAAAATCATATCATTGCCGAGCGCCGCGAAAAATTAAGTAAGCTACGTGAATCTGGCGTTGCCTTTCCCAATGATTTTGTACCAACCCATTTATCAGCCGACCTGCATCAACAATACGATGGTCTAAGCAAAGAAGATTTGGCTACCCAAGCAATATCCGTCAAAGTCGCTGGCCGTATGGTATTAAAGCGCGTCATGGGTAAAGCTAGTTTTGCGACGATTCAAGATCGTAGCGGGCAAATTCAGTTTTATATTACCGATGATCACGTTGGTGCAGATAAACATAACGCCTTTAAACACTGGGATTTAGGTGATTTTATCGCTGCTGAAGGCATTCTATTTAAAACCAATAAAGGTGAGCTTTCCGTCGAGTGTAAAAATTTACGGCTCCTCACTAAATCTCTACGCCCCCTACCCGATAAATTTCATGGGCTTGCAG
>CAIXDG010000023.1 GCA_903918115.1 uncultured beta proteobacterium | reverse complement strand
GGTGCTGCAAAGCAGGAATTGCAATCGCCCGCAAATCTTCTAGGGTCGCTTTATTTTTACCAGCTAACGCTGCCACTGCACGTGCGGCACGCAATAAAGTGAGTTCGCCACGTAAGCCATCAGTGCCGAGATGACTGCATAAAGTTGAAGCCTGCTCTAACAATTTATCATCAACTTTAATATGCGGTAATTTCTTGCGTGCTAGTTCGAGCGCTTTGCGAATAGCCTCTTCTTGTTCTTCCCATTCGGCAAGGAAAGCAATTGAATTTCGCTCAAAGGCATCGCGGCGTTTAATAATGGTGACCCGTTCTTGCATGCTAGTGGGCGTTTTCACTTCAACTGCTAGACCAAAGCGATCTAGTAGCTGAGGCCTTAACTCGCCTTCCTCTGGATTACCGCTGCCAACCAAAACAAATTTAGCAGGATGACGAATACTTAAGCCCTCTCGCTCAACTACATTTTCGCCTGAGGCTGCCACGTCAATTAGTAAATCAACTAAATGGTCATCGAGTAAATTGACTTCATCGATATACAGAAAACCGCGATTGGCACGCGCTAATAAACCGGGATCAAACGCTTTTTCTCCTAAAGTTAGCGCTTTCTCAATATCTAAAGCGCCTACGACCCGATCTTCGGTAGCGCCTAAAGGTAAATCGACCACTGGAACATTACGTTTAATGGTTTTTAATTTAACTGGCTTGCCTTTTTTTCCCGCGGCGATTTGACTCGCATTAAGGGCCTGCAGATTGGCGCGCAAGCCATCACAATAAAAACAGAGGCCTGCTGGTGCCAAGGGATCGCAGCCATATGGACAGTCAGCAACTGCATCCATCGGCGGTAATAATGCAGCTAAAGCGCGGACTGCAGTTGACTTGCCCGTACCCCGATCGCCCATCACTAAAACACCACCAATTGCTGGCTCGAGGGCCGCGACCAAAATAGCACGCTTCATGTCTTCTTGTCCAACGATCGCTGAAAACGGATAGTACCGCGCCATACTGCTTCTCCTAAAAATCAAATTTGATTAAGTTGCCTCTAAACTAACTAATTTTGCAGTGTATTCCCACAATTTATTCGCCAGTGATTCACTATTGGCTTTCATGGATAGTGCTTGGGCAAATGGCTGTCGAATGGCTGAATTACGATTTCCCCAACTCCAATGTACCCCTGATTGACTAAACTGCGCATCGGCTACAACTTGGGCAACCCGCTCGCCTGCTAATTCCTGGGTTACATAGCCTTTGGTGATATTTTTTTGAAACCAAGGAAAAATCTTCTGAAAGAGGGGCGGCGTATCGCGGAATAATGCCGTTTCTGCAACACACCCTGGATACAAGGTATTAAAAATAATGCCCGTATTGGCGTGATACCGCTTTTGCATTTCACGATTCATCACCATATTGCATAACTTACTATCTTTATAAGCTTTCCCAGGTTTAAATGCTTTGCCATTAATCATTGCAATGGGAGCCTTAAAGCCGGCTACTAAGCCCTCTAGATTACCTAAGTCTGCTGGCGCTGGAATAGGCACCTTACCACCAAACTCTGCTGAGTTCGCCGTCACTGTACCCAAGGTGATGAGGCGTGCAACTTGTTTAGCATCTGCAGCAACTTGTAGATAAGAAATTAATAAACGGCTCAATACGTAGTGGCCAAAGTAATTAGTCGCCACACTAATTTCATAGCCCTGGGGGGAGCGGAGTGGCTCTTTGAGTAAAGGTAAGTAAGTGGCTGCATTACATACCAGTGCATTTAAGGAATGATGCGTCGCTTGAAAACGCTTCACAAATTGATTCACTGAATCAAGGTCACCTAAATTGATCGGCCAAATTGTAAATTGATCTGGCGAAAATTGATGGCTGCTTGCTACTGCATTCATTTTCTCACTATCGCGCACCGCTAAGATTAATTGCCAATTGCGACGTAATAATGCTTTTGCCGCATACAAGCCAACTCCAGAGGAAGCGCCAGTAATGATTGCTAAGGGGCGAGATGCACTACAGTCCATTAATGATTTGTATCTTTTGTCAGTTAAAATTTGTATAAGATGATGAATCAGTTTAAATCAGTTGTGTTGTGGCTTGCAGGGGTTGGGGGGGTTCTCATCACTGCCATTCTGATTTGGGCGTGGGCACCTGACAAAAATCGTGCCGACTTAGAAAAAATCTATGCGCCAGCACCAAGTGCCTTTATTAAAGTACTGGATATGCGCGTTCATTATCGTGATCTTGGGCCGCTAGTTGCCACTAAGACAGCGCCGCAAACCTTAATCTTTTTGCATGGTTTTGGCTCAAGCCTTCACACCTGGGATGCTTGGGCCCCTTCCTTAGCGCAAAATTATCGGGTCGTCAGCCTTGACTTACCTGGCTTTGGCCTCACGGGCGCAAATCCGAGTGGTGACTATTCCGATGCATTTGTAATGCAACTTTTAAGTGCTTTTACCGATCAACTAGGCATTCAAAGCGCAGTATGGATTGGTAACTCGATGGGCGGCCGCTATGCCTGGGAAATGGCCGTCGCGCATCCACAGCGCGTAGATAAATTGGTCTTAATTTCACCCGATGGTTTTGCCAGCAAGGGCTTTCAATATGGAGAAAAACCTTCTATCTCACCCATTCTGCATGCGATGCGCTATTTTTTGCCCCAATCGGTTTTAGCAATGAACTTAAAACCGGCTTATGCCAACCCCGCAACTATGGATGAGGCGCTAGCCCAACGCTATTATGATTTGATGCTTGCGCCCGGCGTGCGCGCAAGTCTAATCGAACTGATGAAGCAACATATCTTAGAAGATCCCCGTCCACTCTTGGGACGAATTCAAGTGCCCACCTTACTGCTTTGGGGGGAGCGTGATGGCTTTATTCCTATTACCAATGCGCAAGATTATTTACGCCTGATGCCCAAAGCTAAATTAGTTGCACTGCCTAACATTGGCCACATTCCACAAGAGGAAAACCCCCAAGAGGGACTCAAAGCATTATGGGATTTTTTAAAATCGTAAAACTAATGTCTGTATATCAAGCAGCTTCGCGAACACTTCCTTCGTACACCCCTTCAAGCCGATCTTCTAACTCATCATTGGCCTGTTGCATAGCCGACAACATCGCAGAATCGGGCTGCCAATAATTGCGTTGCGAGGCCTCAGTTAAGCGATTAGCTAAACGCGCAGCAGCAGTTGGATTTAGTTTAGCTAAGCGCTCGCGCATTTCTGGGTCAAGCATGAATGTTTCAGTTAATTGTTTGTACACCCAAGGCTGGACCTGACCAGTAGTTGCCGACCAACCCATAGTATTAGTTATGTGCACTTCAATTTGCCGCACGCCCTCATAACCATGTTGCAACATCCCTTCATACCATTTTGGATTTAGCATACGGGTACGTGTTTCTAGCGTAACTTGCTCAGAGAGGGTGCGAACGGTACCTTCGCCTTTAGTTTGATCGCCAATATAAACTGGCACATCTGTGCCGCCCTTTGCGCGCTTAACTGCGCGTGTTATACCGCCTAAAGTATCAAAATAATTATCAATGGTGGTGACCCCTAGTTCCATCGAGTCAAGATTTTGATAGGTCATTTCAACATTGGCTAAGACGCTTTTTAAGAGTGCGTTATTTTTAATCGGCTTACCCGCCCTACCAAAGGCAAACCCTTTACGCCTAGTATAAGTTTCGGCTAACTCATCTTCTTCTTCCCACACGCTATTCTCAACCATGTTGCTGACATTAGAGCCGTAAGCGCCATCGGCATTACCGTAAACCCGTAACGCCGCGGTTTCCAAATCACAGCCATGCTCTGCTTGATAAGCCAAGGAATGTTTACGAATAAAATTTTGCTCCAACGGTTCATCGGCACTTGCCGCCATAAATGCGGCCTCAGCCAATAATTTAATTTGCAAAGGTAGTAAGTCACGGAAGATGCCCGATAGGGTAATCACCACATCAATTCGGGGTCTACCTAATTCTGCGAGCGGAATTAACTGCGCACCAGCAAGTCGACCATAGCTATCGAAGCGCGGCAATGCACCCATCAGGGCTAATGCCTGACCGATTTGTCCACCCTCTGATTTTAGATTATCACTACCCCATAAAACCATGGCTATTGATTCAGGTATTGCATTGCCATCATCAATAAATTTTTGGACGATTTTTTCAGCTTGCTTAGCGCCGTCTTTCACTGCAAAAATACTGGGAATGCGAAACGGATCAAAACCGTGTAAATTGCGGCCCGTCGGCAACACTTCAGGATTACGCATCACATCCCCGCCGGCTGCGGGTCGAATAAAACGACAATCGAGGGCGTCGAGCATGCCAGTGACCTCAGTCTCTTGTGACATGAGTTGATTGGCACGAATCATTTTTGCGAATAACGCTTCTAAGATTTCTTGTGAGCCATACTGTAGAAGGTCTTGATGCCGACTCACAACGTCACTCGGTATCTGGCCATCCAACAACTCTTGTACGACTGAGTCATCCACCGGATGATCTAAAGCAACATCTGCCATTGCTTTCAATAAACCAAAACGTTCTGCCAGCGGCGGAACAGCACCCACAATATGCAAGCCGTGGGGTATCAAGGTGTACTCAAGCTCTAATAAATCAGTATATAAATTACTAACCAAGCCCTCTAAAGCGCGTTTATCAGCCACATCCCAAAGCGGATCAGCTGCGCATAAATCGATTTCTGCGGCTTGCGCTTGAATTAAAACCGCTAAATCACGACTTTCATTTTCTAATTCAGGCTCGAGACTGCGCCACCGTTCAATCGATGCTTTTAAATCAGCTAGCCCAGCATAGAGGCCTGCCTGAGTTACTGGTGGGGTTAAATAACTAACCAAAGTGGCGCCCGAACGGCGTTTAGCGATCGCTCCTTCGGAAGGATTGTTTGAGGCATATAAATAAATATTAGGTAAATCATCGATCAGCCGATCGGGCCAACATGCGCCGCTCATGCCAGTTTGTTTGCCCGGCATAAACTCGAGTGCGCCGTGTGTACCAAAATGCACTACTGCATTGGCTGCAAAATCTTCTCTGAGGTAGCGATAAAAAGCTGAGAAGGCGTGGGTTGGAGCAAAGCCATGCTCAAACAACAATCTCATTGGATCGCCTTCATATCCAAATGACGGCTGCACGGCTAATAAAATATTGCCGAATTGTTTGCCTAAAACAAAAATAGAGCTACCATTACTTAATTGTTTGCCTGGGGCAGGCCCCCACTGCGCTTCAATTTCTTTAAGCCAACGCTCGCGCTTAACATGATCATTCGCAGAAATTAAAGTATGTACATTTGCATCAGCGCCATATTGCTGCGCATTGCCTTTTAAAAGTTGTTCCCGTAATTCATCGGTGGTAGCAGGCACGTCAACGGTGTAACCCCTTGCTTTCATACCCAACAATAAATTATGGACTGACTCAAAGACACTTAAATAAGCTGCGCTGCCAATATTGCCAGCATTGGGTGGAAAATTAAATAACACAATCGCTACTTTGCGTTGGGCTCGCTCAGAGCGGCGTAAATCGACTAACTTGCCCACCCGCGCAGCTAACATACCAACGCGCTCTATGCAGGTAAACATATCTTGGGGATTATGGGCCTCTGTAAACGTGCACTCTTTATGACAACCGTGACAGGTCTTCCCGGCTGCACCAGGTCGGCCACCATAAACCATCGGCACAGTTGAACCATCCAGTTCTGGAATGGCAACCATAATGGTGCTCTCTACAGGCAGTAGACCGCGATCTGAGCCGCCCCATTGTTCTAAGTTCTGAAACTCAACTGGATGGGCCGCAATATACGGTACATTTAATTTTGCTAACACTTCTTCAGCTGCTTTAGCATCGTTATAGGCAGGTCCACCAACCAATGAGAAGCCTGTCAAAGAAATTAAGGCATCAATACTCGCTTCACCATTTTGCGTAAAAAAAGCATCAATCGCTGGACGCGAATCTAGGCCCGAAGAAAAAGCCGGGATGACTTGCAAGCCCTGGGCCTCTAAAGCAGTAATTACCGGATCATAGTGCCCACTGTTACCTGAAACTAAATAAGAGCGCAACAGCAGGATACCCACTTTGCCCCGCGCCTTGGGTTGTGGTACGACCACTGGCAGGTCTTGTAAACGCTCGCTTAGCCGCCCCTTCATGCGGGGGTGATAGACACCAAGATCAGGGTAAGCAACGGGATCAATGGCTTTGGCGCTCTCCCGCAAACTTGCTCGTGCACCTGCCGCATAACGATTGATCAGATAACTCATTAAATTAAATAAATTTTCTTGCGAGCCACCTAACCAGTATTGTAAAGAGAGGAAATAGGCGCGTAAATCTTGCGCTGTACCTGGAACAAAACGCAAGATCTGCGGTATCAAGCGCAGCATCTTCATTTGTTTTGCTCCAGCAGTAGCGCCCCCTTTACTGTTGCCGCCCTTATCTTTACTTGTAGGACGTAACTTTTTCATTAAGGCCATTAAGGGGCTGGCTGGCAAGCTCATATCCAGCTTACTTAAGCGGGTTAGCTTGGTAACATCTCCGGCCGACATCGCACACAACATCGCATCACAATGCTCGCGCCGTGCACGCAAGTTATCGATGATTGGTAAGTAATGGTCTTCAAGAAACAGCATGGTGACAATCACAATATCGCCTGCGGCAATATCATTTTTGCACTCAGTCAATAATTTTTCGCTAGCTGCATACTCACTAGCGGAGTGAATTTTTAGAGAAAGGCCTGGTATGGTTTTTTGTAACTCTCGCTCAGCTCGCCGCGCAGCACTATTTAAGTGAGTATCCATGGTGATCAACACCATGTTCATTGACTTTTTTTGAGTGCGTACTGCGGCTAGTTCTGCCATATAGTCTCCAGAGCCCTATTCTTAATAAGAATTAAGAAAGTGTCAATTAAATTTTACATAGCCTAGGGTAAAAACTTAGTGACAAACTCGGGTAAACCCTTAAAAGTAAATCGGGATTCTCCAATCTCCTATCTAGACTTAAATTACTAAGAACCTATTCAGCAACTTTGCTGATGATTTATTTATTTGAAATGAAGGTTTTTAGTGAAATTATCCAAAGCTGCAGACACTTCGTGTGAGAGTGGCCAAGTCTCAAGCGATAAAAATGGTTTGCAGCAAATTTCACTACAGCAATCGGTTTTGATCGAGCCGCTGCCAATCCATGCGGGCCCTCAAGAGCACCTGGGCTGGTTGGTGCGCACCATAGAAAAATCGATTATTCCCCGCTTACTCTCGACCCATTTAAATGCCGAAACTGCGGATGATGCCAAACACTTTTTATCTAAGTCAAGCGAAGATCCCGAAAAAATCGCTACTTTAGCAAAGCTGGTGTTGGCTGACGAAAGCTCGGTTGCCGGCCGCTACGTTAGCGAGTTACATGCTAGCGGCATTCCCTTAGATGAAATCTATTTACGCTTGCTTGCTCCGGTTGCCCGCCGTTTAGGTGAAATGTGGGACAACGATGAATGCTACTTTCATCAGGTGACCGTAGCTTTGTGGCGCTTAAAACAACTCATGTATGACCTGAGCCCACTATTTCAAGAGTTTGCCCGCTCTGATACCCTGGGTGCGCGCGCTATTCTGATCCCCATGCCGGGCTCACAACACACCATGGGTTTATTTATGGTCTCTGAATTTTTCCGTCGCGCGGGCTGGAAAGTATGGGGCGAATGGGCAAACTCAGAAGCGGAAATTCTTGCCCTCATCAAAGCTGAATGGTTTGATTTAATCGGCATTTCTGTGAGCATACAAGATCAGTTCGATGCCTTAGCAAGCTTTATTAACGTTATTCGGGCCAACTCGCAGAATCCTAAAATTGGCATTATGGTTGGCGGACCTATTTTTGTCGCTCACCCTGAACTTATAGCGCAGGTAGGTGCCGATATCACCGGAGTGGATGCGGAACAAGCTCTCGAGCAGGCAGAGATTTTGTTGACCAAAATTCATGGTCGACACCCTCGCTCGCTAAAGCGCCAAGGCTAAGTAAAACTAACTGTACTTGGGTTTTCTGGATTGACTTTTATTTCAGCCATTCCTTCGGCGATTGAATATGCTGGCATGTAATTGAGTTGTCTTCGTGCTGCGGTAATATTTAAAGTGAAAGCATAGCCCATCAGCCTTACCATTTCCCGCACTAAAGGCGGCTTACCTACTAACGGTAAATAGGCCCATCCTGTTTCTGCAAAATGGGCTAAAGACCAAGCTAAGCTTTTTGGCATTGACCAACTTGGCGCTTGAAAACCGCCTGCCTGCAAACGCGCGAGCATAAATTCCTTAAAGGTCATAGGCTCACCATCACTAATATAAAAAGCTTGACCTTTACCCTCGTATTTAATTGCCCGCACTACAGCTGTACATAAATTTCCCACATAACAGGTTGAAAACAAATAACGGCCATTACCAAACCATGCAAATTTACCTAACTTGATAGCGGGCCCAATAATCCGTTCGATTGCATCATTTGGCCCCCAAACAAAAGCGGGGCGTAAAGCCACTGTTTGAAATGAAGTGCTTGCTGCTGCCAAGACTAGCTCCTCAGCGCGCGCTTTACTGAATGAATAAGGCAATTCAGCCCGTTGAGTTAAAGGTGCAGTTTCATTTATATCCAATAAATCTTGCGGCCCATGCATCACTACTGAAGCGGCACTCAGATAAATAAATTTTTTAATTGCTGCTGCTTGGGCAGCTTTTAAAAGTATGCGGGTTAGTTCAATATTCGTACTAGTAAATTCTGCTGGTGTACTCCCTAACTCTAATAAGCCGGCGGCATGAATAACGACATCACACTGTTTTAGTTGGGCCTCAAGGTCTTTTGGTTTATCTAGTTCAAACTGCCAAGCTATGCCCCCAAGTGCCTCAACTCGGTCGCGCGCCTTAGTCGAGCGCACATAACAAATGAGCCGATACTGTCTAGCCAGTAATTTTTTTAGCAGCGCTTGACCAATAAAACCGCTTGCGCCAGTTAAGAAAATGGTTAGCAAAAATAGACTTCAATATTGCCAGAGTACT
>CAIXDG010000022.1 GCA_903918115.1 uncultured beta proteobacterium | reverse complement strand
GGTAAATCACCTTGCAAAAAGCTGGTTAAGCCATGGCACAAACGTAATTTATTACGTAATGATAATTCGATATTAATGCGTTCGATACCATCGCAATAATCACCCATACGCGGCAAGGGAATAACAACATCTTCATTGATTTTAAAAGCGTTAGTATGCTTTGCAATGGCTGCAGTACGCGCACGATCCAGCCAAAAAGTCTTACGTGTTTCGGGACTAACGGCGATAAAACCTTCCGCATTGCGCGCATTACATAAACGCACCACTTCCGAAGCCGCTAATGCAACCTGTCTCTCATCATCACCAACGATATCACCAATCAGCACCATTTTTGGTCTGCCGTGATTCTTGGCTTTACTAGCATACCCCACAGCTTTGACATAGCGTTCATCAAGATGTTCAAGACCCGCCAACATAACGCGCGTCTCGCCATTTTTAGGCAACTCAGCGAGATAATCGCGAATTTCTACAATAGCTGGCACTGCCTCACGAACCTGACCGTAAAATTCGAGGCAAAACGTTCGAGTAAAAGCAGGCATCTTATGTAAAATCCAACGTGCCGACGTAATAATACCATCGCAACCTTCTTTTTGAATGCCCGGCAAACCACCAAGAAACTTGTCGGTAACATCTTTGCCCAATTCTCCTTTACGAAAATTTGTACCAGGAATAACCAACGACTCTTCAAAAAGTAACTTTTGTCCTTTAGCGTCAAAACGCTTAAGCATAAAACTGACCTGATCCTGATCATGAATCTTGCTAAGGTTATGATTAAAGCGTTCAACTTCCAGCCAATTACCATCTGGTGTTACCATGCGCCAAGACAATAAATTGTCCAATGCAGTTCCCCAAAGCACCGCCTTTTTACCACCCGCATTCATAGCTACGTTACCGCCTACACAAGACGCATCAGCTGAAGTAGGGTCACAGGCAAAAACCAGTCCGACGTTTTCTGCTGTATCCATTACTCGCCGGGTTACAACGCCAGCACCCGTATAAATCGTTGCGTATGTCTGATCGACACCGGGTAAAATTGCGGCATGCTCAACATCGCCAATATCTATTAATTTTTCTGTATTAATCACTGCCGAATAAATCGACAATGGCACAGCGCCACCAGTATAGCCAGTACCACCACCACGAGGAATAATGGTAAGTCCCAATTTGATGCAATCTCGTACTAAATGACCGACCTCTTCTTCAGTACAGGGGTACAAAACCACAAACGGATATTCAACTCGCCAGTCTGTCGCATCAGTAACATGAGAAACTCGGGCAAAACCATCAAAGCAGATATTGTCTTTACGAGTGTGCTTGACTAATAAGGCCAAAGCTTTACGCCTCATTTCCCGAGTACGATCAAAGTGCGCCTCAAAAGCATTGACAGCCTGATTTGCAGCCTCAATTAACTTCATAACCCGCCTTGTTCGAGAAGGATGTTCGCTTTCATCCTCGGCATCTCGTTTATTCATCTGCTTAAGGCGATGGCGTAATGCTTCCAATAAAGCTTTGCGGCGTTTACGGTTATCCAGCAAATCATCCTCTAAGTAAGGATTGCGTTGAACCGCCCAAATATCGCCAAGCACCTCAAAAAGCATTCTTGCAGAACGGCCGGTTACTCGCTCATCGCGCAATGATTCCAGAATGTGCCAGCTTTCTTCACCTAGCAGACGGATCACAATTTCACGATCGGAAAAAGACGTGTAATTATAGGGAATTTCACGTAAACGAACTGTCGACGCATCGGAAAACAAGGGGGGGAATTTTGAATCCACTGATATTTTGCTTAATAAAATAATTATATTGTTTTAATTGTAACACTCGAGGGTAAGGTCGAAAATATTAAAGTTAT
>CAIXDG010000021.1 GCA_903918115.1 uncultured beta proteobacterium | reverse complement strand
TGACGCTGCACCAGCGGGCTGTCCAATATTGGTGGGGATCAATAAAGCAGATCTGCGCCCAGATGCAGAGAATCAAGCCAGTAATTTAGCAGGCGCTTTGCGCATTTCTGCTAAAACAGGTTACGGTATTGAGGCCCTCAGTACGCGCATCCTAGAGTCTGTGGGTTGGTCTGGTAGCAATGAGGGATTGCTTATTGCACGGCAACGGCATGTCGACTGTATTCGTCTCGCGGCAAGTCATTTACAACAGGCCAAGCACCATGGCTCGAATGGTAACCAAACCCTTGAACTATTTGCCGAAGAATTGCGACTTGCACAAGAACAACTCGAAGCAATTTCTGGCAGAACCCTCCCAGATGATTTATTGGGCAAAATATTTAGCCAATTTTGTATTGGCAAGTAGGGCCCTAAGGCTGATTTCGGTTAGGGGAAAAAGAGTTTTAAATAGACCGAAAATGTTAAAATCGACTACTTTATAAAAAATGCAACGAGGGTTTCCAATGAATCAACCAGCAATCCAAGGCGTGTTGAATATAAACACCCCTGCTTATGTAAAAAATCAACAATTAATTCAATGGGTTGCAGAGCTTGCTGCCCTTACCCAGCCAGACCAGGTGCATTGGTGCGATGGTTCCCAGACAGAATACGACCAGTTGTGCGAGTTGCTGGTACAAGCAGGCTCATTTAAGCGGCTTAATCCAGCTAAGCGTAAAAATTCTTACCTTGCTTTATCCGATCCGCAAGATGTCGCACGCGTCGAAGATCGTACTTTTATATGCTCAGAAAAAAAGGTCGATGCTGGACCAACGAATAATTGGGTTAACCCGACTGAAATGCGCGCCACCTTAACCCCATTATTTGCCGGCTGCATGCGCGGCAGAACAATGTATGTCGTGCCTTTTTCAATGGGCCCAATCGGCTCGCCGATTGCGCATATTGGAGTCGAGCTTTCCGACAGCCCGTACGTTGCAATTAATATGCGCATCATGACGCGCATGGGCAAAGCAGTGATAGAGCAGTTGGGCGCAGCCGGTCATTTTGTGCCCTGCATTCATACGGTTGGTAAGCCTCTGGCCAAGGGCGAAAAAGATGTTGCCTGGCCCAATAATCCGACTAAATATATTGTGCATTACCCAGAGACACGTGAGATTTGGTCGTATGGATCTGGATATGGTGGCAATGCCTTACTAGGTAAAAAATGTTTTGCGTTGCGCATCGCCTCAACCATGGGTCGCGATCAAGGCTGGCTTGCGGAACACATGTTGATTTTGGGAGTAACAAATCCCGCAGGTAAAAAATATCATATCGCCGCCGCTTTTCCATCGGCCTGTGGCAAAACCAACTTTTCAATGATGATCCCACCCGCAGGTTTTGAGGGCTGGAAAGTGACCACCATTGGCGATGATATTGCGTGGATTAAGCCACGAAAAGATCCGCTAACTGGCAAAACACGTTTGTATGCAATTAATCCAGAGTCAGGCTACTTCGGCGTTGCTCCTGGCACAAACCGAGTAACCAATCCCAATTGCATCGATTCTTTAAATCGTGATGTGATATTTACGAATGTAGCGTTAACCGATGACGGCGATGTTTGGTGGGAAGGGTTAACAGACGTGCCACCCGCTCATTTAATTGACTGGCAAGGCAAAGACTGGACTCCTGCAGATGGCGCGGCGGGTCGCAAAGCAGCGCATCCCAACTCCCGTTTTACGATGGCCGCTACGAATAATCCGGCGGTAGACCCGAATTGGAATGATCCCGAAGGCGTGCCGATTGATGCATTTTTATTCGGCGGTCGCCGCTCTACCACTGTGCCTTTAGTCAGCGAAGCCCGCGATTGGGTCGAGGGAGTTTATATGGCTGCGACCATGGGCTCTGAAACCACAGCGGCAATTACTGGCGAGGTGGGTGTAGTGAGACGCGACCCGTTTGCAATGATTGCGTTCGCGGGATACAACATGAGCGACTACTTCCAGCATTGGCTAAATGTTGGCAAAAAATTAAGCAGCGATGGTGCGGTGTTGCCAAAAATTTATTGTGTTAATTGGTTTCGCAAAAATGCCCAAGGTAAATTTGTTTGGCCTGGCTTTGGTGAAAATATGCGTGTGCTTGCTTGGATTTTGGAACGCGTTGAAGGCACTGCGAAAGGCCAAGAAACCGTTTTTGGTATTTGTCCAGAACATGCTGACTTACATTGGGCAGGACTCGATTTTTCAAACGAGCAATTTCACACTGTTATATCGGTAGATAAGGCGGCTTGGAATGCTGAATTATTGCTACATGCGGAGTTATTCGAGCAACTAAAAGAGCGCTTACCCAAAGAGCTATTAGAAACCCGCGGCAAAATTGAAGCGCGCCTTAGCAGTTAAGTGTCGCATCACCAAGACGATATTTTATTGGTAGGTGCCGGCATTGCGGGCGCAGCTATTGCGCACGCATTTTTACAGCAGGGTCAACGTGTGCGGGTCTTAGATGCGGGCCCAAAGCCCGCCTCTGGAACGTCCGCTCATGCATTCGCCTTAGCCCACCCCGGCTTAATTCGTGCGCGCCCCCTTTTACAACGCTTAACCTATATTGCGTTTGCATTGGCCCAACAAACCTGGCAACCCTTTTGGCGTGAAGAGGGTATTTTTCAAGCACTCAAGAGCGGCACTGACTTTGATGAAGAGCTGCTGAATGCGCAATTACTAACCGCTGGCTTTGACCAAGCTTCGGCCCAACCACTGCGTGCCAGCGAAGCGCGGCGATTAACGGGAGTAGCGCGTGATGGTATCTGGTTTCCCAAGGGGGCGACGATTAATCTAGAAAAAACTTGTGCCACTATTTTTAGTGAGCAAGAAAAACTGACATATGCGCCCAATACGTTAGTCGCAAGTCTTTCATATGATGGTTTGCATTGGCATGCCCTTGATCAAGATGGCAGTTCACTTGCTAAAGCAAAATCAATTGTGCTCGCATGCGCGCATGGTGCCAAAGCATTAGTGGCGGACTTACAAATTGCCCTACCTTTAAAGCCGGTACGAGGTCAGCTTAATCAATTTCAAATTTCAGCAACTAGCGCTTGGCTACAGTATTTGCCAACAGCGGCAATTTCAGGAGAGGGCTATTGTTTACCAGCCCGCCATGATGTAGCCACCAACACCTATACATTGGTTGTAGGTTCTAGTTATGACGAAAATGAAACTAGCCTTGCGTCTTGGCCCAGTAGTGATATGCACAACAAGCAGCAAGCAGCAGCGCTACTTCATTACGCAGAAGGCGATTTAAGTGAACTCAATCTCGCTGGTACTTATGTAGGCGTGCGCTGTGCTGCTAACGATCGTCTACCGATTATTGGCGAGGTGCCCACCTTGCCGGGCCTTTACATTGCAACGGCTCTGGGATCGCGTGGGGTATTGTGGTCAGCTTTAGCGGCGGCCATTATTACGGCACAAGTGCAGGCGCGCCTTGAACAGCAGGCACTAGCCGGCGAAAGTACTCAAGCGCCTTCAGCAGCCTTAGCCCGACTGGCGCGCTTAGGCTTATCGGCCGATTTGCTTGCGGCCGTATCGCCAGCCCGTTTTTTGGCGGGTGCTTTGCCCGCAGCCTTGGCTTCAAATTCAAACCCAATTTTTCCGCTCGGATCTAGCGCCAAATAAGCCTTAAAGCCGCGACCCGTACGATTCGATTTGAAGCTAGTGAGCAAGTCAGTTTTGCCCGTTGTTAATAATTTTTTCAACTGCTCAGTGGAAATTTCTTGTTGTAACACTACCTTACCAGTTTTAAAGTCACACGTTTTATTCGGGCCAGTATTGTGCTCGCAGATATAGCGCATGCCGTCTTCATAAATAGCGCCCGAGCATTTTGGACAAACGCCCAAAGCCTCGCGCCCCGTAAAATCAACTGCTTCAGTTTCATCATCGGCGCTATTGCCAAAATCAAATTCCAGCTTATAGCCTGCGTTCGGATAATCTTTGTCATCCTCGGGAATTTCGCTTAATTTAATAATGGCCGCAAAAGGACGACCCATTTTGCTGCGAAACCCCTGTAATGGACCGATGGTTTTTTCTTGTAATAGACTTTCCACTTCGGGATATTCGAAAGCGCGCCCCCCCGGTGTTTTGCTAATCGTAAAGCCACACTGTTCGCAGGCAAAACGCCGATAGTTTTCTTTAACTGCCTTACCGCAATGAGGACAAGGTGTTTTGAGTGTGGCGTAATCCCCCGGAATCGTATCACTGTCATATTCTTTGGCGCGCTTCACAATGCGTTGCGTCATCTGCGCAATTTCTTGCATGAAAGTTTCGCGCTTCATTTTGCCCTGTTCAATCAGGGCCAGTTTATTTTCCCAGTTGCCGGTAAGGTCGGGGCGTGTGAGTTCCTCAACATCAAGGCCCCGCAGCAAGGTCATCAACTGAAAGGCTTTGGCAGTTGGAATTAATTCCCGAGCTTCACGCACCATGTATTTTTCAAACAGTAAGCCTTCAATGATGGCCGCACGTGTAGCCGGCGTTCCTAAACCCTTTTCGGCCATTGCTTCACGCATATCATCGTCATCAACCCATTTGCCAGCACTTTCCATGGCCGAGAGCAAAGTGGCTTCGGTATAGCGGGCAGGTGGTTTGGTTTTAAGCGGCACAATTACTACCGCTTCATTTTGTACGGTTTCATTTGCTTGAACAGGCACCAATTCATCATCAGCTTGAATCGTTTTGCCATAAACAGTCAGCCAGCCAGGACTCACTAAGACGCGGCCCTCAGTTTTAAAATGATGCCCCGATGATTCAGTAATGCGCGTGGTAACGCGATATTCAGCCGCAGGGAAAAACACCGCCAGGAAGCGGCGCACCACTAAGTCATACAGCTTGTACTCAGGCTCGCTTAAATTTTTCGGCGCCTCAAGGGTGGGAATAATGGCAAAGTGATCAGATATCTTTGAATTATCAAAAATACGCTTGTTGGGCCTAATCCAACCATAGCCCGCTTTTGCTTTGGGGTCGGCCGGATCGCCGTGTAAGATTTGTTTTGCAAAGGGCTTATATTCCTGAGAATGGTCGGCCAAATTTTCAATGGTTTGTTTAACCGTATCAAGATAGTCTTCGGGCAATGCTCTGGCGTCAGTACGGGGATAAGTTAATACTTTATGACGTTCATACAGCGCTTGAGCTAGGCCCAAAGTATTTTTTGCCGAAAAACCAAAACGCGCATTGGCCTCACGTTGCAAGCTGGTTAAATCAAAAAGCTGAGGGGCAAGTTGAGTAGCGGGTTTAGCCTCTTCTTTGACCATGCCTTTTTTGCCACGACAGGCAGCCACAATGCTTTGGGCGGCGGCTTCACTCCATAGACTATTTTCACGCAGGTCTGTCTCGGCAGGATCCTTTTTAAATTTCGGATCAAACCAGCGGCCTTCATAAATACCGGCAGCAGCGATAAATTCGGCTTTTACTTCCCAATAGTCTTTAGAAATAAATTGTCGTATTTGTTCTTCCCGCTCAACTACTACCGAAAGGGTTGGTGTTTGCACCCGACCTACCGTAGTCAGAAAAAAACCACCACTTTTGCTATTAAAAGCAGTCATGGCACGCGTGCCATTAATGCCGACAAGCCAGTCGGCCTCTGAGCGGCAACGTGCGGCATCAGCTAAGGGCTGCATATCAACGTCAGCGCGTAAATTTTCAAACCCAGAGCGAATTGCATTAGGGGTCATCGATTGCAGCCAGAGCCGTTTGATCGATTGCGAGGCTTTAGCATGTTGCGCAATTAGGCGAAAAATGAGTTCGCCCTCACGCCCCGCGTCGCAGGCATTAATCAGTCCGGTGATATCTTTGCGCTTAATCAGCTTTTGTAATACCTTGAGGCGTGACTCCGTTTTAACGATCGGCCGCAAGGCAAAGTGTGGCGGAATAACGGGCAGATTAGCAAATGACCATTTGCCCCGCTTAACTTCGTATTCTTCTGGTGCGGCAATTTCCAGCAAGTGCCCAACCGCTGAAGAAATTACAAAATCGGCGTTTTCAAAATAATCATCGTATTTTTGAAAGCCACCCAAAGCCTTGGCAATATCGTTAGCTACCGACGGCTTCTCAGCAATGATCAAGGTTTTTGTTTGACCGTCTACAGAAGCGGCGGGTTTAGATTTTGTAGGTGCTTTTGCCACGCGGGAGCCTAAATTTGAACTAGAAGGGAAATTAGAATTATTAAAAAGAAGGGTAATTTAACCCGATTTTGTTAGTCATCGGTGTATTCGCCCCTTTTTTATTATTAACCGATCTTTTGAGTTAAGTCCAAATTCATTGTTTTTGCAACAAGCGGAGGCGTTCGCCAGGAAGTCGTTCAATTACCCCCTTAGCCTCTAGTAATAAGGCTTGAACCAGGGCTTCTTGGGTAGAAATACCGCTTAAAAGGCAGATTTCGTCGATCGAGCTGGGGTGATAATTAACCCACCGAAGCAGAGGGAATTCTGAAAAAATGGCTGATTTTGCCGATAAATCGGCCGCTATTTCGGTTTCGCGGGGTATTTGTAGCCTGTTTTGAAGCCTGTTATGGGGTAAATCGTTCACAATATCGTCAATACAGGTGACTAGCTTAGCCCCCGCTTGAATGAGCCGGTGGCAGCCCTTTGCCAGCGTTGAATGGATTGACCCTGGCAGCGCAAAGACCTCGCGACCCAATTCAGCCGCCAGATGAGCGGTTATGAGGGATCCGGATTTCGCTGCAGCCTCAACCACCACAACCCCCAAGCAGAGTGCGGCAATCAGGCGATTACGACGGGGAAAATGAAATGCCTTGGGGGCGGTTCCTGGGGGAAATTCAGATAAAAGCAGGCCTTTTAGGGCAATTTCTTCGGCAAGTTGAGCATGTTGTGGGGGGTAAACTACATCTAACCCGGTAGCGCCAACCGCCAAAGTGAAACCATTGGCTGCCAAGGCACTGCGGTGGGCTGCCCCATCTACCCCTAGCGCTAGGCCAGAAACGACCCCAAAACCCCTTTGGACTAAGCCCCGGGCTAGAAAAGTGGCATCCAAGACTCCCTGTCTAGAGGCGGCGCGGGCGCCCACAATGGCCACTAAAGGCTGACGATTAATTAAGTCTGCCTCACCAGAGATATAAATTCTGGCCGGTGGGTCGTATAGATCGAGCAGCTGTTGAGGGTAATTGGGGTCGTCACGGCTTAGGGCCAATATCGTTGGGGTTTGCATCAATTGATTGTCGGTATAGGGAAATTTTTGTCTATCAGGACAGCTTTATTACTCTGTTGGATAATTCCTACATGCCGATACTAGAAGTTCTCCAATATCCCGATAAGCGCTTGCATAAAATTGCTAAGCCTGTGACGGAGGTCGATGCGCGTATTCAAAATATTGTGCGTGACATGGCGGCAACAATGTATGCGGCACCCGGCGTTGGCCTAGCTGCAACGCAGGTCGATATTCACGAACGCATTATTGTGATTGACGTTACCGAAGAGCAAAATCAACTCATTGCTTTGATTAATCCCGAATTGGTTTGGGCCAGCGCAGAAAAAAAATCCTGGCGCGAGGGCTGCTTGTCTGTTCCGGAATACTTTGATGAGGTGGAGCGCGCAGAAAGCGTCAAAGTTAAGGCCTTAGATCTTAGCGGGAATATTTTTGAGCTTGAAGCCGAAGGATTATTAGCGGTCTGCCTACAGCACGAAATGGATCACTTAATGGGCAAGGTTTTTGTCGAGTACCTATCGCCTTTAAAGCGCGCACGGATTGCTTTGAAAATGAAAAAACGCGCCATCGATTTACCAGCGCGCTAGTGCATAAACACATCGGCCTATGGCAGCGAATGAGTCAATCATGAAGGTCATTTTTGCTGGCACGCCAACATTTGCCGCGCAGTCTTTACAGGCTATTTTGGCTGCCGGCCATCAAGTGGTGTTAGTACTTACTCAGCCTGATAGGCCTGCAGACAGAGGCATGTTAATGCAAGTCAGCCCTGTAAAAGCGCTTGCAATAGAACACCATATCCCCGTATTACAACCACCCAGTTTAAAAATAAAGCCAGGTGAATTAGAGAATAATTCTTTGGCCCAAGCGGCATACGACGCTATAGCAGAGGCTCAATTTGATCTGA
>CAIXDG010000020.1 GCA_903918115.1 uncultured beta proteobacterium | reverse complement strand
CTAGCCAAGCAATGTCAGGAACCTCAATCGCGGTCGATGGCGCTCATTTAGTAAATACCCTGTAAAACTACGCTAAATGAGTGTGCCGATGAGTACGTCGTTTAATCTACCGGCCTTTTCTGCCTATCTGCGCAATCAAGGCATATCCGTAAATAACGCTGCCCCCAATGATATTAGTAAAACCTTAATCATTAAGCCCCTCAGTGGCGGCCAATCTAATCCCACCTTCTATATCGAGGCGGGTAAGCAAAAAATGGTATTACGCAAAAAACCCGCTGGTCACTTATTGCCATCAGCACATGCGATCGACCGTGAGTACCGAGTGATGGCAGCACTTGCCAAGCAGGGTGTTCCCGTACCGCAGATGTTAAGTTACTGCGAAGATGAGTCGATCGTTGGGACGCCTTTTTTCTTAATGTCTTTTCTTGATGGTCGGGTTTTAACTGAGCAAGCTTTGCCGGGTATGAGCACTACTGAACGCGCTGCTATCTATTCAGAAATGAACCGGGTGATTGCCAGCATTCATGCGGTCGATTATCAAGCAGCAGATTTAGAAAGTTTTGGCAAACCGGGTAATTATTTTGCCCGGCAAATTGCCCGTTGGTCGCGTCAATGCAATGAATCTAATTTACCCATTAGCCCTGCGCTGCAACGTTTAATAGCTTGGCTGCCAGAGCATATTCCTCCTGGTGATGAAACCACCCTAGTGCATGGTGATTTTCGGATGGATAATTTAATCTTTCATCCAACCAAGTCCGAAGTCATTGGGGTGATTGACTGGGAACTGTCAACCTTAGGTCATCCGCTTGCCGATTTTGCCTACCAGTGCATGGCTTGGCATATTCCCCCTACCTTATGGCGCGGTATTGGTGGCCTAGATTTGACCGCCTTAGGAATTCCGACTGAGGCGCAATATGTCGCTCAATACGCAGCTAATACCGGTAGAAATTCTGCTGAACATTGGGATTTTTATTTAGCCTATAACTTCTTTCGTATTGCCGCTATCTTGCATGGCATTGCCCAGCGCGTAGTTGATGGTAATGCAAGCGGGGAAGACGCCATTGCTAATGCCCAACGATCTGAACCCCTGGCTGAACTAGGGTGGCAGTGCGCCCTGCGCTATTCAGCCAGTCGCTAATGCGGCTGAACTATTTTTATATTAATAAACCTTGCTTTTCAATAAAAGCAATAATTTGCTCTAAACCAGTACCTGATTTAATGCTGCCCATAATAAAGGGTCGCTCACCGCGCATTTTTTTCGCATCAGCCTCCATAATTTCTAAAGAAGCGCCGACATAAGGTGCTAAATCAATTTTATTAATTACCAATAAATCGGAGCGCGTGATACCGGGGCCACCCTTACGAGGAATTTTTTCACCCCCTGCTACATCAATTACATAAATCGTTAAATCCGATAACTCTGGACTAAAGGTAGCCGCTAGATTATCGCCACCGGATTCAATAAAAACGATATCGGCTTCAGGAAACTGCTGTAGCATCCGCTCGACCGCCTCCAAATTAATTGATGCATCTTCACGAATAGCTGTGTGCGGACAGCCGCCAGTTTCCACTCCCATAATCCGCTCCGCCGGTAGAGCGTGTGCAACAGTTAATAAGCGTTGATCTTCTTTGGTATAAATATCATTCGTAATGACCACTAAGTCATAGCGATCGCGCATGGCTTTACAGAGCATTTCTAGTAAAGTCGTTTTGCCAGAGCCTACTGGGCCGCCAATACCAACCCGTAGCGGGGGATTTTTCTTAGTGCGTTGCTTCATAAATTAAGACCTAAAGAGACGAGAATATTGGGTTTCATGACGTGCCGACAAAATGGCAAATTGCGGTGAAAAATTACTTAACCCCGCTAGACCCAATTGCGCCTGTGCTTGGGCTTCTGTCACCATGAGGGGTAAATGCGTACGCAGTGCGCTTAAGATTTTTTGGCCGGCAACTTGTCCCAATGGGATCGCCTTTACTGCTGCTGCGACTTGATTTTCTAACCAAGTAAAAGAATATGCAGCCAAGCCGTTATGCGCCTGAATTCCCAAGTGATAGCAAGCATAGCTATGGGCAGTAATTAAAGAAAGTGGCTTTAGTAAAGTCAATTGCTTAATGGCTTCACCGCCCCATCCCAAGGACTGTGCCAGTTGTAAAAGTGACCACCCCATTTGCTCTGTTTCGGCGCGTAATTCAGAAGTTTCGCGACTTGCGAGGAAATAGTCATTGAGCTCTGCACACAGTACGAAATCGTGTTTTGACCACGCGCTATGGCTCATTAACCATAAGGGTGCCTCTGATCGGGTAAACACGCCTAAAAAAAGATCGCCGATCCACTGTTGCGCACTCACGGCATCAGATACCAATGTGCTATCGATGGCCGCTTCTAGCGCCTGTGAGTAGCTATAACCTCCAATTGGCAAAGCGGGTGAAGCCAACTGCATCAAAGCAGCAATTTCTTCTAAATCAGTGTTCATGGTCATGATCATGCAGTTGATACACTTTTTGCGCTAGTGCGTAATCGGCATCAAAAGTTTCTGCGTGGCTATGCCGATGGCCACCACCATATGCACCTGTTTCTGGTTCAAAGGGCGCCAATTCATGAATGGCCTCTAGACCTAACTGGGTCAACATCGCTTCCAATACCGTGTCGGGTTCAAGTCGGAGAAAGCCCTTACCAACCTGAACGGGGATATGGCGATTACCAAGATGATAAGCAGCGCGAGTAAGCAAATGGGTATCAGTCGATTTGATTGTCATTACGGCTTGTGACGCAGCACTTACCCGAATCATCGAACCATCTTCAGCAACTAATATATCGCCATCCGCTAAAACCGTACCGCGCGGTAAAAAAAAGTTTGCCAGCCGTCCATCACTTAAGGTAGCGGCGAAGCGACTTTTAGTGCGCATTTCAAATGCTAAGGGCAATTCGCAGGCCCGCTGTAAAACAACCCGCGCTATTTGCCGTCCTCGACCAGCAGTAATCATTTTCTCGACACGTAATGCTGGCGCAGTTAATGTAGTCATATAGGAATAATTAGCTGACTTAAAAAAGGAAATAGCGCTGTGCCATAGGCAAGACTTTAGCAGGCTCACAGGTCAGTAATTCGCCATCAGCAATCACTTGATACGTCTCAGGGTCAACACTAATCTGCGGAAGCCAATCGTTATGAATCATATTGGCTTTACTAATGTTGCGGCAATTTCGGACAGCGACAACATTTTTTTCTAAACCATAAGCTTGATGGACTTTCGCATCTATAGCGGATTGCGACAGAAAGGTTAATGAACTGTGACAAATTCCCTGCCCAATACCCGCAAACATATTGCGGTAGTGAACGGGCTGCGGTGTCGGTATTGAGGCATTCGGATCGCCCATCGCGGCAGCCGCAATGGAGCCGCCTTTAACAATTAAAGAGGGCTTCACGCCAAAAAATGCGGGCTTCCAAAACACTAAATCGGCATACTTACCCACTTCGATCGAGCCAACTTCATGCGCTATGCCATGGGTTATAGCTGGATTGATGGTGTACTTGGCGATGTAGCGCTTCACCCGAAAATTATCATGCCGATTCGTATCTCCCGGCAATAGGCCGCGCTGTAGTTTCATTTTGTCAGCAGTTTGCCAAGTGCGGATAATCACTTCCCCAACCCGACCCATTGCTTGGGAGTCAGAAGAAAGCATTGAAAAAGCCCCCAAATCATGCAGAATATCTTCAGCCGCAATTGTTTCTCTTCGAATCCGTGATTCTGCAAAGGCAATATCTTCGGCAATGGATGCATCGAGGTGATGACAGACCATCAACATATCTAAATGTTCGTCTAGCGTATTAATCGTAAATGGACGAGTAGGATTAGTGGATGACGGTAAAACATTGGCTTCGCCACACGCCCGAATAATATCGGGAGCATGACCCCCTCCAGCTCCCTCAGTGTGGTACGTGTGAATGGTGCGCCCCTTGAAAGCCGCCAAAGTAGTTTCGACAAAGCCAGATTCATTTAAGGTATCCGTATGAATGGCGACTTGCGTATCGGTATCGTCCGCCACTCCTAGACAACAATCGATTGCTGCCGGCGTGGTGCCCCAATCTTCATGTAATTTCAAGCCAATTGCACCAGCGTCAACCTGTTCACGTAATGCTGCTGGCAAACTGCCATTACCTTTACCCAACAACCCAATATTCATAGGATATGCATCGATCGATTGCAGCATACGCTGTAAATGCCATGGCCCTGGCGTACAAGTGGTCGCAAACGTCCCCGTAGCTGGTCCAGTTCCACCACCAATCATGGTGGTTACACCCGACATAAGCGCTTCCTCAATTTGTTGAGGGCAAATAAAATGGATATGGGTATCGATACCACCAGGTGTAACAATCATCCCCTCACCTGCAATGATTTCTGTTCCAGGTCCAATCACAGCGGTAACGCCAGGTTGAATATCCGGGTTGCCTGCTTTGCCAATATTGGCAATGCGCCCATTCTTAATGGCAATATCCGCTTTCACAATTCCCCAGTGGTCAATGATGACTGCATTGGTAATAACAGTGTCGGCACAATCTTTAGAAACGCGTTGACTTTGACCCATGCCATCACGAATGACTTTACCGCCGCCAAACTTCACCTCCTCACCATAAATGGTGAAGTCTTTCTCAATTTCAATCATTAAATTCGTGTCGGCTAGCCGCACCCGATCACCCAGCGTAGGACCAAACATTTCCGCATAAGCAGCGCGTTCAATTTTCGCCATTACAAAGCCCCCATCACGCGACCAGCAAATCCATAAATGCGGCGCTCGCCTGCTACTGCCACTAACTCAACAGTACGACTTTGGCCGGGTTCAAACCTTACCGCAGTACCTGCCACAATGTTAAGACGCATGCCACGGGTTTTTTCACGTTCAAATTGCAATTGATCATTGACTTCAAAAAAATGAAAGTGCGAGCCAATTTGAATTGGCCGATCACCCGTGTTGGCGACCTCAATCGTGATTGTGGGACGCCCTACATTGAATTCAATTTCACCTGGCTCAATAAATAATTGTCCAGGAATAAAGCGGGTAATTTGATCGCTACTGGGTTTAGATGAGCTCATTAAGCCGCTCCAGCAAGAGTAAGCAGACTTAATTGCCCAAATAAAAATATCCCATAAGCCAAGGTTGCTAGCCCCACCCCCTTAGAAATTGGTGTTAATTTTCCACGGAGACTAGTTGCCAGTAAAACACCGCAGCCATGCAAAAAAGCGGTTGCCAAGAATAAACCAACAGCATCCTCTAATACCAGTTGCATTCCTGTATCTGCCGCCACAAACTGAGTTGAAAACAATTCAGCGTGGGCAAAGCCATGAAAGACCCCAAATAAACTGAACAGTATTAATATTAATTTAGGGTATATATCACTTTTAAAAAATAATAAGAGGCCAATTGCTATCACTGAAAAGGTGATGCCAAATTCGAATAGAGATAGCGTTACGCTGAGTAGACCCGCAGCTACACCACCTAGCATGCCCAGCATAAAACTACAGGGCCCTAAGTAAACTCGCTTTAAAGCAAAAGTGCTCCAAAAACCGACCAATAGAATGACTAAGAAATGATCAAAGCCAGTAAAAGGATGCATGAGGCCAGCCATAAAATGAATGCCGGCATCATGTCCTGAGTGGGCTTGAGCTAAGGTCGCAAACCCATAGCTACTACAAATCATTAATAGTTGTAAGGCGGTTTTGACTTTCATCATTACTTTCATTTTCAATCGCTCACTTTTAACTACACAATTGGATTATGTACGGTCACTAATTTCGTACCATCTGGAAAAGTTGCTTCTACTTGTATATCGGGAATCATTTCCGGTATACCTTCCATTACATCAGCACGACCTAAAACTTGTTGCCCTTCAAACATCAGCTGTGCCACAGTCTTACCATCGCGGGCGCCTTCCATAATCGCTGCACTAATGAGGGCAATCGACTCCGGATAATTTAACTTTAAGCCACGTGCTTTACGACGCTCCGCCAATAAAGCAGCAGTAAAAATTAATAGCTTATCTTTCTCACGAGGGCTTAATTCCATATGCTTACTTTCCTATTTAGTGCTTACTTGATGAGGATATTTCATGATGCCCACAACCGTAAAGGTTTAGCTGCAACTCCATGAATGTGAGGCCTTAAGTTGGTCCAAGCATCTATTAATAGTGCGCGAGTCAATTCAATATTGTCCGATACCACCCGTAACAACAATACTCCTTGCTGTAAATACGTTACACCCCCACGAATATGATCATTCCAAGGTAATTTTGGGGCCAAATACTCAAGTAAATGAGCTCCGCAATTGGGGCCAAGCGCCCACAGTTGCCCCATAATCGGCCATGATCCCATTTGCGGTGATGACTTTAAATATGGGTCGGCAGCATCGAGGTGAGCTTGCTCAATAAAAAGTAATTTTCCGTTGCGCTCAATTCGGTTTAATAAATGAACTTGTCCTTGATGCCAAGCTTCACCAGAAGCTTTTCGCCCCAACATCAGCGTATCCCAACCAATAAATGACGCTGACTGAGATAATTTGAGCTGTAACTTAACTTGGCAATGTGCGCCAGCAAAAAATAAATTTTCTTGCGGTAGCCAATCTAATTTGGCATCTTCACCCAAATTCATTTGAATGACTTGTTGAGAGGGGTTCCGAAAAGATTTGTACCATTTAGTTGCGCTTGGCGTACTTAAAACAACATGACTTTTTGGCCCAAGATCAACCTGAATGTCTAACTCATCCCCCCCGGCAATGCCAGCAGGGGGATGGATGATGATCGAATGGCATATTTCCTGGCCTTCTGGATAGAGCGCCTTTTGCACTCGCAATGGGCCCTCATGCTCAGCACCCTTTAATACCGTGCCAATGGCAGTATGTTCATAGCGCAGACTAAGTTTGGCCAGCCAACTCGGCGTTAGCGAGCGAAGTAGCTGGGTCACTGCTTGAACGGGAGCCAAAATCATTGCTGTACCACTGCCTCACTACTGTATTGAATAAATTATTTGAATCAATTAGGAGATCTTAGTACATTAAACGGAAATCATCTCCTGTACCCCATTTTTGTCCATATCTTGACTGAGTCCCTGGGCAACGATTTCGCCTCGCCGCATCACTAAATATTCATCGGAAAACTTTTTTGCAAAATCGTAGTACTGCTCCACCAATAAAACAGTGATGCCGCGCTCATCCACTAATTTACGCAGATTACGACCAATATCTTGAATAATAGAAGGTTGAATCCCTTCGGTCGGCTCATCTAAAATCAACAGCTCAGGATTGGACATCAACGCCCGCGCAATCGCTAATTGTTGCTGCTGACCACCCGATAAATCGCCGCCACGGCGTGATTTCATCTCAGCCAAAATTGGAAATAACTCATATATATAGGCCGGTATTTCAATACGCCGGCTAAATTTAGCTGCCCCAACGAGTAAATTTTCTTCGACAGTTAATCTGGGGAAAATTTCTCGTCCCTGTGGCACATAACCAAAGCCAGCAGCCACACGGTCCCAGGGTGCCAAGCCCTGTAACTCTTGATGATTCCAAACGATACTGCCCGACTTTGCTTTGATAGCGCCTATCAAGACCTTTAATAAAGTCGATTTACCTACGCCATTGCGGCCCAATAAGGTGGTTAACCGCCCACTAGGAATTTCAAAGGAGAGGTTGCGCAAAATATGGCTGCCACCGTAATATTGATTGAGTTCGTGAACCTTGAGCATCAGCGTGTCCTACCTTCCTAAGTAAGATTCAATCACTCGTTCATCGCGCTGCACTTGCGCTAAGGTACCCTCAGCCAATACAGAACCCTCGGCTAGCACTGTGACTCTGCCAGAATCTCCTGCCAAAGCAGCCACAAATTCCATGTCATGCTCTACTACCATCATCGAACATTGACCGCGTAATGAATTTAATAATTCAGCTAAGCGCAACGTTTCTTCATCCGTCATCCCCGCCACTGGCTCATCAAGCAACAGCAATTTAGGCTGTTGCATTAGCAGCATGCCAATTTCAAGCCGCTGTTTTTGACCATGCGAAAGTAAACCTGCCTCACGATATACATCCGACTCTAATTGAGTCATGCTTAGTACTGCCTCAATTAGAGAGCGGCCATCCGCATTTAATTTAGCATCAAGAGAACGCTTCCACGACTTATCACCGGCCATAGCGAGCTCAAGATTTTCCCAAACTGGATGCTGCTCGAATACGGTAGGCTTCTGAAATTTGCGCCCAACGCCAATTTGCGCTATTTGGGGCTCACTCATTTCTCGTAAATCAATGGTTGACCCCAGAAATACGGTGCCGGTAATGTCAGCCATACCGCTACGGGTTTTACCAGTAATCACGTCCATTAAGGTCGTTTTACCTGCCCCATTAGGGCCAATAACACAGCGTAATTCGCCGACATCAATTGATAGAGATAAATGATTTAATGCAGTAAAGCCATCAAATTGAACCGTGAGATCTTCAACATACAAAATCGCTGTATGGGAAGTATCAATCACACCGCTATCAATAAAATGCGCGCTCATTTTGACTCACCCTTCTTGTGATGCTGTGGCAGCTTATCGCGCACTTGATGACGTAGTTGGTCCCGCAGTCGGTCCCGCAGTTGATCCCAAAGCCCGATAATGCCTTTCGGCAAAAATAAGGTTGCAAAGACAAACATGAGGCCCAGGAAATATAACCAGTATTCAGCAAAGTTAGCAGTGAAATAACTTTTCGCTCCGCTGACAGCAAAAGCCCCAATAATGGGTCCAAGCAAGGTGCCGCGCCCACCAACTGCAACCCAAATTACCATTTCAATAGAATTGGTCGGCGACATCTCACTCGGATTAATAATGCCTACCTGTGGAACAAATAATGCACCGGCAATGCCGCATAAAAAAGCGGAGAATGTCCATATAAATAATTTATAGCCTATTGGGTTATATCCACAGAACATCAAACGCGATTCCGCATCACGAATCGCAGTAATCACCCGCCCCATCTTTGAAGTAACAATCGTACGACACAAGATAAAACTTGCCACTAAAACTAAATAGGTAATTAAAAAAAGTGTCACCCTGGTATAAGGCGAACTTACTGCAAAACCCAAAATACGTTTGAAATCAGTGAACCCATTATTACCACCAAAGCCAGTTTCATTTCTAAAAAATAGCAGCATCGATGCATAGGTTAAGGCTTGGGTAATGATCGAGAAATAAACCCCCTTAATACGCGAGCGGAAGGCAAAGTAACCGAAGATCCAGGCCACTAAACCTGGCACCAAAACTAACATCAAAATGACCCACCAAAAATGTTCGCTACCGTGCCAAAACCAAGGTAACTCTTTCCAATCTAAGAACACCATGAAATCGGGTAACGGACTTTTGTAGACACCGTCAGTACCAATCTCGCGCATCAGATACATGCCCATGATGTAGCCGCCTAAAGCAAAAAATAGACTATGGCCTAAACTTAAAATGCCACAATAGCCCCACACTAAGTCGAGTGCAAGCGCAGCGATCGCAAAACACATAATCTTGCCAACTAGTGTTAACGCATAAGCTGACATCGCAAAGCTACTCGATTCAGGTAAGACGAGTGCGGCAAGTGGCACCCAAATTAAGACTGCCAAAGAAATTGCGAACAAAATCAAGCTAGCCCGTTTACTTAGAATGGCTTCCCGCGCAGGTACCTGCAGAACAAATTTTGACGGGGGGGCGAGTTTTTTAATATCCATAACTTACTCGACGCTGCGCCCTTTTAAGGCAAATAAACCTTGCGGTCGACGCTGAATAAAAATGATAATGAAAATCAAAATTGCAATCTTCGCTAACACTGCGCCAATAAAAGGCTCCATAAGCTTGCTGGCGATGCCTAAACCAAAAGCACCCCAGACCGTACCTGCTAATTGGCCAACGCCACCTAAGACCACCACCATAAATGAATCGATGATGTAGCTTTGTCCTAAGTCAGGGCCCACATTACCAATTTGCGATAAAGCTACGCCTCCTAAACCAGCAATACCAGCGCCAAAGGCAAAGGCATACATATCGACTTTTTTTGTTTTCACGCCTAAGCAAGCTGCCATATTCCGGTTTTGCGTCACTGCTCGAACAAAAAGTCCTAAGCGAGTTTTATTTAAAACTAACCAAGTAGCAATCACCACCATAACTGCAAAGGCAAAAATAATCATCCGGTTATAGGGCACCACCAGATTCGGCAAAACTTGCAAGGCTCCGGACATCCAGGACGGATTTGCAACTTCGACATTTTGGGCGCCAAAAATAGTTCGCGTACCTTGGATCATGAGCAAACTCACCCCAAAAGTCGCTAAAAGCGTTTCCAAAGGACGTCCATATAGAAACTGAATAACCGTTCGCTCCAATAAAACACCTAAGATGGCAGCCGCTAAAAAAGCTACTGGTATCGACATCACTAAATACCAATCCAGATAGCCCGGTAAATACTGGCGGAATAAACCCTGGACAACATAAGTCGCATAAGCCCCGACCATTAAAAATTCGCCATGGGCCATATTGATAACACCAATCAAGCCATAAATGATCGCCAAACCAAGCGCGCACAATAACAAAATACTGCCGTAGCTAAAACCAGCAATCACATTACCTAAAAATTCGCCGAGAAATTGCTTCTTCTTAATTTTTGAGAGGGCATTTTCAGCGGCAATTTTTACCTCACCATCCTGTTGCAATAAGGGTGCTAAAAGTGCAGCTACTTGAGGATCGCCAGACTCGCCAAGAATATTGATGGCTTTTAATTTGTTCTTAACGTCGTCAGCTTGTAAGGCCATCATGGCCCATAGCTTTTCAACCTTGGGTTTCAGGCTCGGGTCTTTTTCGGTTTCTAACAGCTTTTCAACTAAAGGTAAATTATCTAGCTCGGGGTCTTTGCTTAAGCCTTCAACTGCTTTTGTGCGCACTTGCAAATCGGGGGAACCTAATTGCAAGCTCATTAAGGAGTTATCAACCTTAGCGCGTAATTGATTATTTAAAACCACTCCCGTCAGCTCTTCTGGCTTGACATCAATTGCTTGATCGCTCACCACATCAATATATTGGCTGCCCTTTTTAATCACGATTCCCTTGGGGGTTGAAAACAGACTCTCTTCAGAGAGGGCTTTCAAGACCTTTAAGCCTTCAATACTGTTGTCTTCAACTAAAGATTGAATTACCTTTACTTTACTATCGTAGTCATCAGTAAATAACGGCTTTAATTGCTCGGCAGAAAACTTCGCTAGCGCAATGCCTGAAAAAAGGCAGCTTGCGATTAACGAGGTAATTAAAACTAGAAGCGTTCTGCGGAAAAACATGAGGGTCTTTTGACTTTTTTTAATAGTTATGAGTACAAAATTAGGAGCAACTCCCTCCTTCCCGAGGGAAGAAGGGGTGCCTTACCTATAGAACGTTTTAAGACAAAAATCTGCTTTGTTTACTAACTGCATTAACTTGCTTAACTTACGGAGTCTTTCTTACTTTCATTGCCAGGAATGAATGGGCTCCATGGTTTTGCTGGAATCGCTGTTGGTGTCTTCCAAATCACATTGAATTGACCATCAGCCTTAATTTCACCAATCATGACTGGCTTCGAAAGGTGATGATTAGGGCCCATCACTTCAAGATAACCACTTGGAGTTTGTAATTTTTGACCAATCATTGCCTTACGAACTGCATCCACATCAGTGGTACCGGCCTTTTCAACAGCTGCTTTCCACATCAAAATACCGGTATGGGTTGCTTCCATTGGATCATCTGTTAAAGGCTTGCTTGCTCCAGGCAACTTCTTTGCAATCGAATACTCAGCCCATTGTTTTTTCCAGGCATCATTCACAGGGTTATTAATCGACATGAAGTAGTTCCATGCGGCTAATTGACCAACTAGAGGCTTGGTATCAACACCGCGCAATTCTTCTTCACCCACTGAGAAAGCAACTACAGGAACATCTTTCGCCTTCAAGCCAGCATTGCCCAATTCTTTGTAGAAAGGTACGTTTGAGTCGCCATTAATTGTCGATACCACTGCAGTTTTGCCGCCCTGAGAAAATTTCTTAATATCAGCAACAATGGTCTGGTAGTCAGCAAAACCAAATGGAGTGTACTTTTCCTGAATATCTTCGTCTTTCACGCCTTTTGACTTCAAGAATGCGCGGAGAATTTTGTTAGTCGTGCGAGGATAAACATAATCAGTACCCAACAAGACCCAACGCTTAGCTGCGCCGCCCTCTTTGCTCATTAAATATTCAACCGCAGGAATCGCCTGTTGATTTGGTGCCGCACCGGTATAAAACACGTTACGTGACATCTCTTCACCCTCGTACTGCACTGGGTAAAAGAGTAGACCGTTTAATTCTTCAAACACAGGTAAAACGGATTTACGTGAAACTGATGTCCAGCAACCAAATACCACTGCTACTTTATCTTTAGTTAGTAATTGACGGGCTTTCTCAGCAAACAAAGGCCAATTGGAGGCGGGGTCGACTACAACCGGCTCTAATTTACGGCCCATAATGCCACCGCTTTTATTAATTAATTCAATTTCCATCAACGCCATATCTTTTAATGATGTTTCAGAAATGGCCATGGTGCCTGAGAGCGAATGCAAAATGCCAACTTTAATAGGCTCTTTAGACTGGGCTATTGCCAAATGACTTAAGCCAGCAAAACTCATAGCAGCAGCAATACCGGTTAATTTCAAAATCGATCTACGTTTCATGCTTCACCTCTTCAAGAGTAAAAAAAAATGGGTTTACGGTTAGCGATACAAATGACTCAACATCTGTATTGAATTAAATACGCACTCTCTTTGTGCATAAATGGGAAAAACATCGAATTGGTGCTGATGCACCGATTTAGGGCATAGAAAGCTTAGGGTGGGTGCAAAAAGACCCCAAAACCAAGGTATTCCTAACAAATAAGGTCCTTTTGAGGACTAAGGATCTAAGGCTGGTACTATTAAAATTAATAAAACGAGGACAAAAACCATGTTTGCTAACTCAACACCATTTTTAATTACCTGGGGCGTTACCGCCCTATCGCTGTGGGCAGCCAGTTATGTCTTTAGCGGTCTTAAATTTAACGATACGGGATCCTTAATTATTTCTGCCTTGGTATTGGGCTTTGCCAATGCGTTAGTAAGGCCGCTATTAATCGTGTTTACTTTGCCGCTCACCGTGCTCACCATGGGTTTGTTTCTATTGGTGATCAATGCACTGGTATTGATGCTTGTAGCAAAACTAGTCAGTGGTTTTAGTTTGGCCGGCTTTTGGACTGCATTTTTTGCCAGTATCTTTATCTCGCTACTAAACGTATTTATTAGCTCTTTGTTTACCAGCAACTAGGTAACATCGGGCATAACTTAGCAGTATCCAAGTACGTCCGCCTTATGGCAGGCTGGCGGCGTACTCTGCAAGCGCATCAATCTGGGCATCACTCACCCCGCGTGCAGCGCTACCCATCGTACCGTCCATATCAACTCGTGTACCCGAACGAATGTTACGCATTTGGGTAATAAAATACGCTTTAGATTGACCTGCCAGACGTGACACTTGTTTTTGTCCTTGGAATTGTGGCGCATGACAGGAGTTGCAATACTGTTGTTGGGCTATCTGCTTACCAATACTGATTTTGGCAGCATCTCCAGGAATTGCAGGAGGCGCAGGTAAAGCCGAAAAATAGGCCGCAATATCCCGTATGTCGTTATCACTAAAAGGCTTGGCAAACTTTTCCATATCACCACCTTTGCGCATATCCTCGCGAAATTGCACCAGCTGATAAAAAATTGCTAAGGGCGGTTGAGCTGCAATGTTAGGTACCGTTGGCGCGATACCCATCCCATTCTCACCATGACACGCAAAGCAAGTTTGGGCTTTTATCTTTCCCGCTGCAGCATCAGGAACTGCTGACGCTGCAAAGGCTTGCCAGGACATTAAGCTGCAGACATTAAAAAAGGCCACCGTAACGATGGCCTTGATCTTATTACTTAACCTCATTTAGCGTAAGAGACCCGATAAATCGCGCCAGCTTCACCGTCAGAAATCAACATCGAACCATCTTTAAGTACTTGTACGTCAGCAGGTCGACCCCAATACTCTTCGCCTTGCAACCAACCAGTAACAAAAGGCTCTAATTTCACAGGTTTGTTTTTAGCATCGAGCACGACGCGTACAACTTGATAGCCTGCTTTCTTGGTACGGTTCCACGAGCCATATTCAGCAATAAATATATTCCCTTTATATTCTGCTGGAAACATTTTGCCAGTATAAAAACGCATTCCCAATGGGCTCACGTGGGCACCCAATTTTAGTTCGGGCTTATCAAACTCATCGCAAGAACGTCCTTTACCTAACTCAGGGTCAAGCCAATCGCCTTGGTGACAGAAGGGATAGCCAAAGTTCATCTTGGTTCTAGCCAATTTGTTTAAGGTGTCATTCGGTAAATCTTCACCTGCCCAATCTCGGCCCATATTGGTAAACCACAATTCATTAGTGCCAGGCTGGAAGTCCATACCAACACTATTACGCACACCATACGCGACATAATCGAGAATATTGGTCTGTAAGTTCAGACGTACGATAGCAGCATGGGTATAAGGCGGCACAATAATATTCGCTGGCGTACCAATTTGAAAATATAAATATTTTCCATCGGGACTGAGCTTCATGTACTTCCAACCATGGGGCTCATCTTTAGGTAAGGCATCGAATACCACCACTGGAGCAGGTGGATTATCCAAATTCTTTTCAATATTGTCGTAACGCAGAATGCGTGAGAGTTCAGCAACATATAAAGAGCCGTTAGCAAAAGCGACGCCGTTAGGACGATGCAAACCCTTCAAGATGGTTTTAACTTCCCGCGTATCGCCCTTATTCACTACCGCATAGACATTGCCAGGAAAGCGGGTGCCGACGAAAAGGGTGCCACTCGGTGATTCTGTCATCGAGCGTGCATTGGCCATTCCAGATGCCCAAAGCTCGACCTTAAAGCCTGGAGGCGCTTTTAATTTGTTAACAAATAATTCACTTACAGGCTTTGCCACCAATGGTGATGGATTAGGTACCAGCGCTGGATTCATACCATCGGCAGTTCTTCCCTGAGCCCAGGTAGGTGGGACGCCAGCTGGGCCGGCAGCAGGAGCAGCTGGGGCCGGGGCTTGTGCATGCACAGCACTCACAAAACCCGCCAAGATTAAGCCACCAAGCACCTTACTAAAGCCCAGCGAGCGCAACGAAACTGATGATTTCTTCATATTTTTATCTCCCCCATCCATTCTTATTTTTGTACATTTAGTACCAATGCCTAGCTTAAAGTATTTTTGCAATTAAAAATGAAAGGCTACTAAGGGTTTTCGCCTATTTATCAGCAACAACAAGTTGGCTAGAACCCCATACCTAGAACACTAAGCGCGCGCCAACCGATACCGCTAAGGGCATTCCCGCTTGATAACTGCTAGCACTATTAGCGATATTAAAAGTCACATATTGGCGGTTAAATAAGTTCACCACAGAAGCAAAAATTGTTGCCTGTGGGGTAATCTCATAATTGGCCCTAAAACCAACTACTGCATAGGCTGGAACAGGGAAAGCATGCGCCGTATCCATCCATGAATTTCCAGCATAACGCATGGTCGCTGTCAGACTGGCTTTCGGCAATGGGTAATACGTAATACCAGCACTCCCCAAATTTTGAGGAACGCCGCCAACTTGGCTATTCGTAGGGTCGCTAGTTGCAGTCCAGGTTAGACGGGTCAGCGTATAGGTATACCCACCGTCAATACTCCAGTGTGAATTAATATCATGGTGATACTGAAATTCAAGTCCTTGGCTTAACAAATTTTGATTATTAGTGAAGTAACTAACCGAACTGGAATTACACAATCCCGCTCCGCCGTTTTTAGTTAAGGGATTAACTGCACCAGAATTACATAAATTTTTAGCCAAAGCCACATCCGTAGAATTAGCCGCCTTCAAGGTGTAATTTGCTACCGCATTAGTAATGTAATTATTAAAAGCGGTTACTTGCGCAAAACCCCCGCCCCAGCGGTAATCGCTACCAAATTCAAAACCTTTCATCGTTTCTGGAATTAAATTGGGATTAGAGAAGTACCAACCTGTCGCCGAGCCATAGGTCCGCAAAGTATTGTTTAAGCTGGGCGCGTGATAAGCCTGATAAGCAGCGGCGCGAAAATCCCAATCTTTTGTTGCTGGAAATAAGAGGCCTAAAGAAGGATTAAACGGGTTCACATTCTGATTTTTAATGGTTTGCACCGTTTTATTGTTGCCATTGGGGCCGGTGTTGTAATAGGTGGGAGTTTGACTACTCCACGCATCAATTCTGGCGCCTAAAGTGACCTCCAAAGGAATTGTTGTGCCCTTCGACTTTAATTGCCCCATCAAGCCATAAAAATTTTGCTGACCTTGGGCGTAATTAATCGCTGCAACATTTCCATTGGTAGTTAAGTTATTGGTGGTATTCGAAGCAGAAATATTACGCGCATCAATTCCCAAAATATATTGATCAACTAATTTTGATTTTAAATTATGGGTGTATTGCGCCGAAGCACCAACCGTACTATAAGGATCGGTGTAATTAGCATTGACATAAGGCGTGCCATTGGCTGCGGTTGAGCCGCTTTGTTTATAAAAATGGGTTTTTTCATAAAAGGCATTGACATCGATGTTCTTATCGACATCTCACTTTGTGGTCGCGCCAGCG